>JBKPHO010000242.1:0-5682 GCA_046729915.1 Actinomycetota bacterium
GCCTCCAGGCGGTCGAGGCAGAGCACCTCGACGTCGACGCCGACATCGCGAAGGCTTTCCACTTGTGAAGCGACGAACGTGCCGTCGGTCGGATGCACAGCAGTTGGATACATGTTCGTAACGGCGAGCACGCGCACGGGACTAATGCCCTCGATCGGGCGACGCGGCGAGGCACGAATGGCGCTGCAGCGAGCCGTTTTCCGCGGAGTCCAGCACGATGAACACCGTACCCGAGAGCCGGCGTGGAGCAAGCGCCCGGGGTTGACACTCGACGGGAAGCTCGAGCTGTTGACGGGGCCGAGGATCGATCACATGATGCGCTCATCTACCCCTGCGGCGGACCACGGTGGAACTACGACATGAATGGCACGAGACCAGAGCAACGGGTCGCTGACGGCCAGGACCGTGCGTCGGTCAGCGCTCGAGCACGAGCTGTCGTGACGTCCGCGACCGGCGTTCGTCAGGAGCGTCGCTCCTGAAGACGCTCGTCACAGGCGGAGCCGGTTTCATCGGTTCGAATCTCGTTCGCGCATTGCTGGAGGCCGGCCACAACGTGCGCGTGATCGACAACTTCTCCACCGGCAACCGCGCGAATCTCATCGACGTCGGCGACGACATCGAGGTTGTCGAGGGCGAGCTCCGAAGCTACGAGCGCGTCCACAACGCGGTGCGCGGTGTCGAACTCGTCTTCCACCAGGGCGCACTACCGTCGGTGCCGCGGTCGGTCCACGATCCCCTGACGACGACGGCGGTCAACGTCGAGGGAACCCTCAACGTCCTCCTGGCTGCGCGGGACGAGAACGTGCGCCGCGTTGTCTTCGCTTCCTCGTCCTCCGTCTACGGCAACTCGGGCGAGCTGCCTCGACGCGAGACGTCGGCTCCCGATCCGATCGCCCCGTACGCCGTCGCGAAGCTCGCTGCGGAACGTTTCTGCGTCAGTTTCAGTCGCGTCTACGACATCGAGACCGTCGCACTCAGGTACTTCAACGTCTTCGGGCCGCGCCAGGATCCGAGGTCGCAGTACGCGGCCGTCGTCCCTCGCTTCATCCAGGAGATCTGGGAGGGACGGCCCGTGCTGATCTACGGCGACGGGATGCAGTCACGCGACTTCACGTTCGTCACGAACGTCGTCGACGCAAACCTGCTCGCGGCGACCGCGGAGGGTGTCAACGGCCGCATCCTGAACATCGCCACCGGCAGTCCGATCTCCGTCAACGAGCTCGCGGACACGATCGGCGGCGTCCTCGGCCGTGAGGTCGAGAAGACATACCTGCCTCCGCGGCCGGGCGAAGTCCGAGACTCGTCGGCGGATCTGACACAAGCGCACGAGCTGCTCGGATACGAGACGCGCGTCGGCCTGGAGGAGGGACTTCGACGCACCGCCGACTTCCTGCTCGCCGAGCAGCTGGCAGACATACCGTAGGGGCAAGCGAGCCGCTACGCGGCAGCTCGGCGGGCCTCGGTGAGGTCCCGGAGAGCGAGGTCGAGCGCCAGCAGCATCATCACGCGCTGGTAGAGCCCCTCGCGTGAGAGACCGGGGAGCGTGCGCCCCCCGCAGAAGGCCTCGACCCACGGCGCGTACACTCGCCGCACGAAGTAGTCAGCCACGGGACTCCCGGAGTCGAGCAGGCTTTCGCGCAGTATCAGGCGGAAGGAACGCTCGACCCATCGGTCTACCGGAACCGAGAATCCCCGCTTCGGCCGCGCCGCGATGCTCGCGGGGAGATGCCGATTGGCCAACGCACGGAGAATGCGCTTGCCCTTCCTTCCCTCGACACGCAACGTGTGCGGAAGAGTCAGCCCGAACGCAATCAGGTCCTCGTCGAGCATCGGCACGCGCACCTCCAGGCTGTGCCGCATGCTCCCCGCGTCCACCTTCGGCAGGTAGTCGTTGGCCAGGATGAGACGCATGTTGATCTCGACCGCATGTGCGGAAAGGCGTTCCAGCGGCGAGGCGCCGCGCCCCGCCGAGTGGCGCCACTGAGGCTCGAAGAAGCGGCGAAGCGGCTCGACGCCGTGCAGCGGGGTCGTCAGCTCCCGAAGCTCGCGCTCGCCGAGCCACGCGAAGAAGGTCTGCAGGATGCCGGTGTCGTCGGCCCCCGCTAGGTCGCGCATCCTGCGGGCAAGCGTCGGCCGCACAACGCCGAGGCGGGCGAGCGGCGCGACGAACGGCACACCGGCGCGCCAGACGACCGCGGGGGCCCGCCGCAGACTGTTGATCGCCGCGATCCGCCAGTAGACGTCGTACCCGCCAAAGCCCTCGTCGCCGCCGTCGCCCGAGAGGGCAACCGTCACGTGCCGGCGCATCGCCGCCGCAATCTGGTCGACGGCGAACAACGACGTGTCCGCAAAGGGCTGCCCGACGCTGCGCATGAGGCTCGTGATCGCCTCCCACGTCCCGCTGTGCCCGTCCATCTCCAGCGTCTGGTGTCGAGAGCCGATCGCGGCGGCAACCGTTCGAGCGGCCGGGGTCTCGTCGTACTCGTCGTCGGGAAAGCGCACGTTGAAGGTCAGCAGGTCGCCCTCGACATGTCGCTGGCTGTACGCGCTGACGAGCGACGAGTCGATCCCACCAGAGAGCAGCGCACCGAGCGGGACGTCACTCTCGAGCTGGCGAACGACCGCCTTCTCCACCAGGGTGTCGACGTCGTCCAGAGCCTGATCGAGCGTCAGATCCCGATTCGGCTCTGAGGTGAATTCGTGAAAGCGCCGCCGCGCCGCACTGACGCGTTCGTCGCTGTCGAGCCGACAATCGACGATCTCTCCTGGCCTCAGCTCACTGATGCCACGGTGAATCGTATGGGGCGCGGGCACAAACAGCAGTCCGGCGAAGTCGGCGATGGCTTGTGGGTCCGGCGTGAGATCGATGCCCGGAAACTCGCGCAGGGCGTTGATCTCACTCGCGAAGGCAACCCTGCTCGCGTCCACCGAGTAGAAGAGCGGCTTTATTCCGAAGCGGTCGCGGGCGAGCAGGAGACGGCGTTGCCGCCGATCGAGGATGGCGAGCGCGAACATCCCACGCAGGCGAGCGAACATCGCGTCGCCGTACTCCTCGTAGAGATGCGGGAGCACTTCCGTATCAGAGCGTCCTCGGAAGCGATGACCTCGTTTCTCCAGTTCGGCCTGAAGCTGGTGGTGGTTGTAGATCTCGCCGTTGAAGACGGTCCAGACCGTGCCGTCCTCGTTGGGCATCGGTTGGTCACCAGTGGGCGAAAGATCGATGATGCGGAGCCTCGTGTGCAGGAGCGTTGCCTCAGGCCACGTCTTCGAGGCGCTCCCGTCCGGACCCCGATGACGAAGCGCCTCGAGCACGCGCTCGCCCACGCCCGTGTCGAGCTCTGCCTTGCCAAACGAGCCTGCGATGCCGCACATGTTTCGCTCAGCCTAGACTAGTGCCCGAATGCCGTCGCGGATTCCGACGACGTCGAAGCAGGCGGAGGCCGGGACGGGGAACGGGTCGCTGACGTGGCTCGCGCCTCATGATTCACTTGGGCAACCCTGCTTCGCACGGGACCGCGACTGCAACGCCGACAGCTGGCGTCGTCAACTCTCCAGCGGTTTACGGCAGCGCGCTTCGATTCCGTTGCCGCCCTTCCAGACTTCGACTTCGACGGCTCCGAGAGACTCTAACGCCTTGCGGATCTGGCCGCGCGTGCGCAGACGCTTGTACCGATCTGCGAGGTGATCGAAGGTGTCGAGCCTCGAGGATTCATAATGGTATTCCTTCGGCAGATGTGGCGAGACGGGGTAGTTCCACGAAGCCGGAGAGATACGACTCAGCAACATCTGTAGAAGTGGAACTCCACGTATCGTCGGCTTGGTATTCCGTACCGCCCAATGAAGCGGGAAGAAGATGCGCACCAGGAAATCGGTGGTTGATTTAGCAGCTCGCGGGGGCTGACGCTTGATGATCGGGCGCAGGAGAGAGTCAAGCTTCGTCGCGCGCGACAGGCTCCACGTGTAATGGTCGATAATCAGCGTGCCGCCGGGACCAACCTTTCTCCACAGGGCGCGGATGCTCTCCTCCGGATTCGGGGTGTGCTGGAGGGCGCCCAGGCAGATGACGTAGTCGAATGACCCATCGGGAAAGGGCGCAGCGAGAAGATCCGCCTGCGCGACGCGGTAGTTGTCCGCGAAGCCGATATTCGCGCGATTGACGTCAACCGCGCGGCTCAGATCGATTGCATGGACGAGCGCGCCACCTTCCACCAGTAATTCGGTGAATCGACCTGCGCCGCAGCCGACCTCGAGGACGCGCGAGCCTGACAAACTCGACGCCGGGGCGCCGATGCATCGCTCGAGGCGTTCCTTCGATACCGTCCGTCCCGTACGACTGTCGAGTTGCGTATCGCTGTGGATCGTCCACTCGAGCCCGAATCCGGCCGCATACGACTCCGACTCGACGAACCGCGGAATGCCATCCACGATCGGGTACCCTCGGCCGTGGTCGGACGCGAGCATGCCCTCCACGTGCTCGAACTGCTCCCCTGTCGAGGGATCGACAAACGGGATCATCTCGACTGACTCCGGCATGCAGTCCACGATAACGCGTCGCGGGACCAGACTCTCAGGCGGCGCCCATCCAAGCGGGACAGCCAATGCAGGGTTGCGTTTCGTCGGAGAGTGACACGATCACGACAAGCGGGGCGATGGCGGTCGCGAGCCCTATCGCACCAGGCAGCGAGATCGATGAGGCTGCCCAATCGCGACACCTGACGCGATCGCAACCCCAACCCACAGTGCGTAGGGCGGCGTTAAGGGGCGACCTACGAGTGTGCGACACGGGGCCGTTCCCAAGTCAGAATGCGTGGACTACGCTGGAAACGTGGAAGAAGCTCAGGCGGCTGCGGCGCGAGGGCACACTTCGGAGCTCGCGGCGATCATCCGCGGGATGTCCGTGGCGCTGCTGGGAAGCGTGGTCGGTGGCGGCCTCGGGTTTGTCTTCGGCGTCGTCATGGCAAGGATGCTCCGCCAGGACGACTTTGGGTTGATGGTCCTGGCCGTGAACCTGCTCACCGTCGGGGCAACTGTGACGATCGCCGGCGCAGATTACGCCGCAATTCGCCATGTTGCGGCCGCCAAGACGCCTGGGGCGAAGCGAGGCGCGATGGTAGCCCCGATTCGGCTGGCGACAATGCTGAACATCGCTCTCGCGACCGTGGTCGCGATCTTCGCCGAACCCATCTCTCGGGATTTTCTCGGTCAGCCTGACTTCACCGAGGTCCTTCGTGCCGCCGCGCTGACCCTCCCGCTGACGGTGTTGGCGCAGATGTTCTCGGCTTGCCTCAGCGGGCTCGAGCACGCCCGCGGAGAGCTTGTGCGGAAGGTCGTCGAGCAGGGCGGTCGGATCGCGTTCGCCGTGCTCGTGATTTCACTCGGATTCGGTGTCGTCGGCGCGACGCTCAGCATGGGCGCAGCCGCAGCGGCGGCCGCCCTCGCAGTCGGCTACACCCTGTGGCGGTGCTTACCACGCGGAGGGACGACTGAGAAGTCGAGTCCGCAGGCTGTCCTTGCGTTCGCGTGGCCCCAAGCGATCGGCAGCGTGGCGAACCAAATCTGGGCGGTCGCCACGCTCGTGATCCTCTCGCGTTCGACCGATGCGCGAACGGTCGCCCTCTTCGGTGCTGCGTTCGCGATCGCACAGCTTCCGCTGCTCGTCTACAACGCCTTCGTGTACCGGTT
>JBKPHO010000243.1:0-3866 GCA_046729915.1 Actinomycetota bacterium
CCGCGCCGGGCGCTCCGGCGGAGCCTACGCCGCGCGCCCCTCCGAAGCGACCCTGGGCTCCGCGCTCTCGACGCTCGTGAGCCTCCGAGGAGCGAGCGCTCAGGAGCTCGCGGAGTTCCGCCTCTCCTTCGAGGCCGACACCGCCTGGTGGGCGGCGCGGCGTGCCGATGCCGACGACATCGCAGCCCTCGAGCAGCTCGTCGCCGAGACTCGACGACTCCTGAAGGAGATCGCGGACGACTGGACACCCCTCACCGAGGCGGACGCACGCTGGCACGAGGCCCTGGCTCGCGCGACCAAGAACCGGCTGCGGATCGGCATCTCACTCGGGCTGCACGAACCCCGCCTACGCCAGGCTCCGGCGCTCGGCGACGCCCACGCACGCTACGCCCGCACCATACCCACCGCCCTCGCGAGGATCACGCGGGCCGTGAAGTCGCACGAGGCGGACCGGGCACGCTCGGCGATGCTCGACCACATCGAGCAATGGGCGCGCCTGAACCCCGACGTCTCGGATCTCGCGTCGGCCGGCTGACGCGAGCCGAAAACCGATGAGTACGCGTTGCCGGCATGGTCTCATGCGAGAGTGCACTTCGACGAGAGGAGGCTGTCGTGAAAGATGAGCGTCAGCGGGACGAGCGGCTCGACCGCCTCGAGATCTTTCTCGGCGAGTGGCGGCTCGAGGCGCCCGCGTTCCCGCTCCCAGCCGAGCTCGCCGATGCCGCGGGCACGACCTTCGAGTGGACACTCGACGGCGCCTTCCTGCTACAGCGGTCGTTCGTCCCGGTGCCTGAGGCGCCCAATGGGCTCTGCGTGATCGGACTCGATCCCGACGACGCCTACACCCAGCACTACTTCGACTCGCGCGGGATCGCCCGCCTCTACGCGATGAGCTTCGACGGCCGCGAGTGGACCCTCGAACGGCATGCGCCGGATTTTTCCCCGCTCGACTTCCACCAGCGCTGGCTGGGGACGTTCAGCGCCGACGGCGACAGAATCGCGGGCCGGTGGGAGACCTCACAGGACGGCCGCGACTGGGAGCTCGACTTCGAGCTCTTCTACCGCCGGCTGAGGACTGGCTCGACAGGTGGCGGCTGACGGATGGCCACGTTCGTCCTCACCACGGCGCCGGCGACAGCGTGGGGAGGAGGATGCCGTCCACTCCGACACATGTCGGCTCGCTTTGCACAGAGCCGCAAACGCTACGCCCTGTCTGATCGTGCGCTCGTGTAGTCGTGCACCGCTTTCGTCAGCTCGAGGATTTGGTTCGAGAGATCGAGCAGTTGCACGTTCTGCTTGTCCTCTTCCTGGACGGTCTGCCACTGCAGGTCGGCAACCACCTGACGCTTCGCGTCGGCCCGGTTCTGGCTGATCATCACGAACGTTGAAAGGAAGATCGCCTCCAGCGAGACGATCATGGTCAGCAGGCCGAACGGGTACTTCTCGACGCGGAAGACAATCCAGCCGCCGAACCAGAGGATGTGAATGTAGACGAAGGCCATCGAGCCGGCGAAGGCCGTGATCCGATCGGCGATGCGGTTCTGCACACTCTCGGCGCGCTTGCGAGCGTGCTCGAGGAGCGCGGGGTTCGGCTCCAGAGATATGCGTTGCACGAGGGCTGGTTGCTTCATGGTCAGACCGCCTCCTCGGGAAGGAATTCGTCTCTCAACCGCGCGTGTGAGCTCGATCGATTCGGCTGCGCCCGTCGCTATGAGGCGCTCAGTGGATCAGATCCAGACTTCGGACCTAGGTCGGGTGCTGGACCTCTCGGACGCGAAAGGCGAGCACGATGTTGTTGACGCCGCGGATCACGGCAAGAGCGGCCACCCAGGCAATGAGGAGAATGGTGCTACGACCGTAGTAGCCGGCCGCCCAGAAGCCGAGCGCGAGCTCGATGATGCCCCCGATCAGCTGCAGCCACCACACGTCGATCTCACGCCGAGCGGAGATCGCCACGATGATGTCGAACGTCCCCGCGAAGATCAGGAAGAAGCTGAACACCGCGGCAAGCGCCGCGAACGTGTTGCCGGGGTGGATGAAGGCAACGACCCCGGCGGCGATGAAGACGATCGCTGCGAGTGCATGGAGTAGCTTCCACCAGCCGGCGGCAAGGAACAGCACGCCGATCTCGAGTACGCCGGCCGCAATCGCGACGAATCCGAACAAGAGTGAGATCGCTGACACCGACGTGTAGTCGAAGCGGAGAACGATCAGCGCCACGAGCATCCACGCGATGCCCGTGACGAGTAGCAACCACCACGGTGGCAGGACGCGACCAAGCGTGCGTTGAGCTACGGCTAACGAGGACATGGGGGGCCTCCCGAGATGGACGTCGGCGCGGGTATATCGCGGCCCTTCAAGTGCGTCAATCGGTCCCATTCAGCTTCGGGTGCCTTTGAACATTGCGTCGGTCGAGGTAGGGTTGCGGCTCCGTGCAGTGGCCGTGACCGGGATCGTGTGCCTGCCGTACCTCGAGTGGGAGTGCCGCCGGGTCGCTGAGGCGGAAGCGGAGTCGGCCTGACGGCTTCACGCCTGAGTCGGGACGAGCCGGCCCGCCGTTCCTGGAGTGTCGCCTTGTTGACGGCAACCGAGCCGGGACGCCGGAACCGGCGAACGATCGACTCGGTCTTCCTGGTTTGGGCAGCGATCGTCATCGGACTATCGGCGGCGATCGCATCGTCGGCCTCCGGGCACGACGAAGATGTCGCACAGGCACTGACGACGGTGCTGGGGTGGGCAGGAGCGATTTGGCGGGCCGCCATCTTTGGCCTACTCGGGCTTGCAGCCGTGATCGTCGTCGACGTGCTGCTCCGCCGACGATGGGACCTGGCCCGTGACCTGCTCGCCGCGGCTCTGGGCCTCGTTGGGGCGGCCAGCACTCTGGGTCGCGCAGTCGTGTCCGACTGGTTCCCCGTCAAGGCTCACGCGCTGTCGCAATGGGGCTACCCCGAGCTGAGGCTCGCCGCTGCGACGGCGGTGATCGTCGTCGTCGGCCCGGAGCTCGTCCGTCAGGTTCGCCTGCTCGCCATCTGGCTCATCCCGTTGGCGGCGCTCGGTGCGGTGGTGCTCGGCGCCGCCCTGCCCTCGGCGGCGCTCGGAGCGCTTGCGCTCGGTCTCGGTGTCGGCGCGCTCGTGCGGCTCGCGTTCGGAACCGCTGCCGGCGTCCCGCCGGTGGCGGACGTTCGCCGTGCTCTGACCACGCTGGGCGTCGAGGTGGCTGATCTCAAACCTTCGGTGCGGCAGCAGATTGGCGCGGCGGAGTACGTGGGCGACGACTCAGCCGGCCGGCCGCTGAAGGTACGGGTGCTCGGCCGCGACGCGCAGGAGACCCAGCGCCTGGCCCGCCGCTGGCGCTCGCTCGCCTACCGCGATCCGCCGAGGAGCGTGGCCAACGGGCGCCTGGAGCAGGTCGAGCACGAGGCGCTGGCGACGTTGATGGCCGCCCAGGCGGGAGTCCGTGTGCCTGAGGTCGCCACGGCAGCCCTGGGTCCCGACGGCGATGCAGTGGTCGCCACCTACCAGCCGGACATCGAGCCGCTCGAGGCCTCCGTCCCAGAGCAGGTGAGGGACGAGACGCTCGAGGATCTCTGGCAGCAGGTGGCCCGACTTCATGCGGCGGGCATCTCCCACGGCAGGCTCAACGCGAGCAACGTCCTCGTCCTCGACGACGGCCCGATGCTGGTCGACCTTTCGGCTGCGACCCTCGGCGCGCCGCAGTCGGCGCTGGACATCGACGTGGCGGAGCTCCTCGTCGCGTGCGCGGTCCTCGTCGGTCCTGAGCGGGCGCTCAACAAGGCCGTCGAGGCCGGCTGGGGCGACGCGGTCGGCCGGGTGCTGCCCTACCTGCAGCGCGCTGCGCTCACACC
>JBKPHO010000244.1:0-1928 GCA_046729915.1 Actinomycetota bacterium
GCGAGACGTCGAAGGTAAGGGTGAAACGGTGGGGTAAGAGCCCACCAGCGCCGTGGCGACACGGCGGCTCGCCAAACCCCGTCCGGTGCAAGGCGAACAGGCTCCGCCGACGCGGCCCGCCGAGGAGCCGGGTAAGCCGCAAAGACGGATGGTCACCCTCGACAGAATCCGGCTTACAGGCCTGCTACGGAAAAAGCCCTGGAAACGGGGCTTTTTCTATGCCTGGGCCCCGAGTTATGTGTCGATCGCTCGGACGAACAGGGGGCCGATGAGATTCATCCTCGCCGGCGATCTGACCTACTGACCCGCCCGACGACGAAGCTCGGCATCGGCAAGATGCCGGCGGCGAGCTGTCGCAAAGGAGGTTGCCATGTCCGGGTCCACTTCGCAGGTCATCGAACCGCGCGTGCTTCTCGAAGGACTCGCTATCGGCGAGTCGCCCCGATGGCACGACGGTCGCTTGTGGTTCTCGAACTGGGGTACCGGCGAGATCATCGCGGTCGATCTGGACGGCAGTAGCGAGGTCGCCGGACGGGGTCCCGAGGGGCTGGGCTGGGCCACCAACTGGCTCCCGGACGGCCGGATGCTCATCACTGGGGCCGAGCTGCTCCGCGTCGACCCCGACGGCTCGCGCGTCCGGCACGCCGACCTCAGCCACATCTCGCCGGTCGGCTGGAGCGAGCTGACCGTTGACGGACGCGGCAACGCGTACGTCAACACGATCAACTTCGACTTCGCCGAATTCAACGACATCCTCACGAGCGGAAGAGCACCGGGCAAGATCGCGCTCGTCACGCCGGGCGGTGAGGCGCGCGAGGTCGCCGACGAGCTCGCGTTCCCGAACGGGATGGTCGTCACGCCCGACAACCGCACGCTGATCGTCGCGGAGTCGTTCGCCGGACGGCTCACCGCCTTTGCCATCGACGACGACGGCAGACTGTCCAATCGGCGCACATGGGCGGGCGGTATCGCTCCGGACGGCATCTGCCTCGATGCCGACGGCTGCATCTGGACGTCCACGGCGCACGACGCCAAAGACTGCGCACGTGTCCGCGAAGGCGGCGAGGTGCTGGAGCGCATCCAGCTCGACCGGTTCTGCTTCGCGAGCATGCTCGGAGGGCCCGACCGCCGCAGGCTGTTCATGCTCGCCGCAGACTGGCGCGGCCCCGAGAACATAGAGGACCTCGTCGCTTCGCGGACGGGCCAGGTCCTCGTCGCCGACGCACCAGCACCCGGAGTTGGCTGGCCCTAAGCCGCCCTCTGGGCGTTCTGCACCCGGCCATGTACGGCGACGGTGAGCCCGCCCGCATGCTCCGCGTCGCCGTGGACGCCTACGACTGGTGGGCCGGAGGCGACGGCCTCGTCGACTCGATGCTCGAGACCGTCCGGAACTTCCAGGCCATCGTGCGCGCCGACCGCGGCGCCAAGGAGTGGGGCGCTCGGGAGCTCGACTACATGGAGCGGAACGCCGAGCTCTTCCGCGCCTACCTGCGCTAGTCTTCGCGCTTCGTAAGCGCGGATCACCAAGGAGCGGAAATGCGCGCAGCTGTCATGTCCATCCAGGAGGCCCTTGTGACCTATTCGGAGGGTATGACGCTTGCTTCGCAGAACGCTGAACTTGGGGATCTTGGCGCATGTAGACGCCGGTAAGACAACGCTCACCGAGCGGCTGCTGTACGCGGCCGGAGTCATCGACGAGCCGGGGAGCGTCGATGACGGCAGCACCCAGACCGACACGCTTGCGCTGGAACAGCAGCGCGGAATCACGATCAAGACCGCAGTCGTCTCGTTCGCGATCGACGACGTCACGGTCAACCTGATCGACACGCCCGGCCACCCGGACTTCATCGCCGAGGTGGAACGGGTCTTGAGCGTCCTCGACGGGGCCGTGCTGGTGATCTCGGCCGTGGAAGGCGTGCAGCCGCAGA
>JBKPHO010000245.1:0-1072 GCA_046729915.1 Actinomycetota bacterium
CACCAACAAGCTAATCCGCCGCGGGCTCCTCCTCGGCCGGAGGCCGAAGCTACCTTTTCCAGCCGCTCCGAAGAGCTGCTGGGCCATTCGGTATTAATCCGGGTTTCCCCGGGCTATCCCGATGCCGAGGGCAGATTACCCACGTGTTACTCACCCGTTCGCCGCTTTCCCCCAGGCCGAAGCCTGGGTTCTCGCTCGACTTGCATGTGTTAAGCGCGCCGCCAGCGTTCGTCCTGAGCCAGGATCAAACTCTCCGTGAAGATTGTTGCGTCTAGGCGTCACTCGTGACGCCGCCCAAGAGGCTGTGCCGGCTTCGCCGGCGCGGCCGTCTAGTGCCGACGCAAACTGATCACTTCGAGCTTGTGCTCAAAGTTGTCTCGTCCCCGAAGGGACGTGACGGGTTCTTAGGCCTCACAGCCTGAAGCGGCCGTGAGGTCTCGGCGTATTCGCACTGCTGAGTTTTCAAAGACCGACACCGTGAAGGCCGGCGCGTAAAAAAGCCTCCGACTCGCGCCAGAGGCCTCCGTTGCTAGCGGATCACTGTCGTATCCGTCTGCGTCCGAAGGCGCTCCTGGTCGTGGTGCAGGGACAGTCTTACGCTCCGCCCTGTCGAGCGGCCCGCGCATGATAGCGCAAACCTCGCTGGCTCGTGTGAAATTCGCTAGACGACGACGGTCTCTGCGAAGCGGCGCTTACCGGCCTGAAGCACCGCGCCGTTCAGGTCGTCGGTGGGGATGTCCAGCTCGTGCACGACCTCGCCGTTCAGCCTGACTGCGCCCTGCGAGATGAGCCGCCGCGCCTCACTGGTCGAGGCGACGCCGAGGTACTCGACCAGCAGCGCCGGCAGGTGTGTGCTCTCCGTGGCAGGAAGCTCGATCCGTGGCACCTCCGCAGGCGCTTGGCCCTCGCGCACCACGCGCGTGAAGTGCTCCTCCGCGTGCGCCACCGCGTCCTCACCCCAGGCTCTCCGGACGACGAAGCGCGCGAGCTCGAGCTTCGCCTCGAACGGATCGCCGGGAACGTCGTCGCGCTCCATGACCAGGCGGTACCACTGCTTGAGAAGGGCGTCGGG
>JBKPHO010000246.1:0-9585 GCA_046729915.1 Actinomycetota bacterium
TACCTGCGCTACCACATCTCGGACCACCGGCCGCTGTGGGCGGAGTTCCGGACCGGCTAGTCATCCGGACCGTCCGCCCGGACGAAGGCGAGCGCCTGCGCGAGATCGCCATCGCCTCGAAGAGCCACTGGGGCTACGAGAGGTCCCAGGTCCGGGACTGGGCCGCGCAGGGCGACTTCTCCGCAGGGGCTCTGGCGGCGAAGGAGATCCTCGTTGCAGAAGCCGACGGACGCGCGGTCGGCTTCGCGACGCTGATCTCGGAGGGCGAGCTGTGCGTCCTCGACGACCTCTGGCTCGAGCCCGACTGGATCGGTCGCGGGCTAGGCTCGAAGCTCTTCGAGGCCTGTACCGACCGAGCGAGACAACTCGGCGCGAAACGCCTCGAGTGGGAAGCAGAACCGAACGCGGTCGGCTTCTACGAGAAGATGGGTGCACGGTACCTGCGCGATAGCGAGCCAACCCAGTTCGGCCGAGTCATTCCCGTCATGGGTGTCGACCTTGATTGAGACTGTCGCCGCCGCGGCCGACATGTGCGGACGCGGCTTACGTACGCAGTCGGAGAGCAGTGATGCCGTTCGAAGTCGTCATGTTGCGGCCCCCGCCGCAACGGACTTCGAACGGCGATGGGCGATCGTGGATTCGAACCACGGACCTCCGCCTTATCAGAGCGGCGCTCTAACCAACTGAGCTAATCGCCCGGGGGCGCATCAGTGTAGCCGCCCCCACTCAGGGGATGTGGACGGCTGACTCCCTGCCGATGAGCATCTGAGCAACTGCGGCTATGAAGATCGGCGACCTCGTTCTCTACCAAGGTCGGAGCTACTACCTGCGCGGCTTCGATCCCATGAGCGTGCCCAACCGGCAGGCGTTTCTCGAGGACCCTTCGAGCGCCGAAGAGCTGATGGTGCCGGTCGAGGAGATTGCGCCGGAGCCCACGAACGGAGCGGCTGGTCTGAAGCGAGTTTGACCGGGTACCCTCTGGCTATGATCGCGGACGGGGACTACGCCTGATGCACGAGATGGTCATCTACGGCGTGAGCTTCGACCTCGTCGGCAAACAGCCGATCGTCTTGCTCAAGACCGCCGACGGGAACAAGTTCCTCCCGATCTGGATCGGTCACCCCGAGGCGGCGGCGATCCTGATGAAGCTGCAGGGCGCGACGACCCCGCGGCCGATGACGCACGACCTCGTCACCGACATGCTCGGCCAGCTCGACGCGCAGGTCGTGCGCATAACCGTGACCGAGTTGAAGGAGAACACCTTTTACGCGAGCATCACCGTGCAGCAGAACGGCTCGGAGATCGAGATCGACTCCCGGCCGTCGGATGCGATCGCTCTCGCCGTGCGCGCCGAGGCGCCGATCTTCGCGGCCGAAGAGGTGATCGAGGAGTCCGCGATCGAGTTCGAGGGCGAGGACGTCAACGAGGAGGAGATCGTCTCCGAGTTCAAGCAGTTCCTCGACCAGGTCACGCCCGACGAGTTCGCCGAAGCAGGCGAAGAGGACTAACTCCTTTCAGCCCGATCAACCTCGCGTTTCGTGAGCGCGAGGATCTCTTCGAAGAGTTCCTGCAGCCCCTCGCTCGACAGCGGCCCGCGGTTGGCGCGGGCGAGGTACTGGAGCATCCACTGCTCCCGGTCGGGGTCGACGAACGAGAGCCCGCGGGACTCCTTGTAGCTCTTCAGCCGTGCGACCAGCTTGAGGCGCGCGTTGATCGCCTCGACGATCGCGCGGTCGTTGTCGGAGATCTGTTCCCGCAGCTGGCGGATGAGGGGGTCGGTCTCAATCAAGGACGTCCCTGCAGCTTGACGGAGACGGGCTTCGTGCTGCTGCGCATGGCGATGGCGCGATACGGATACGTGACGCGGGCCATGACCGGTTCTCCGAGCGTCGGTGTGCGCTCCTGCGCGTAGACGTCGATCCGGCGGCGGCGCTCGACCACGCGCAGGATTCGAAGCGAGTAGCCCGTGCTGGAGCGCGGGCCGAGAGCGATGAGGACGACCTGGTCGCGGCTCCAGTCGAGGGGCGGCGGCTGCGGCGCCCGGCCGGGCATCGTCGCTTCGAGCAGCCGCCGGAACGCCGCACGTGAGTGGTAGACGGCGGTGACCCTGCGCGTGAACTCGACTCGGCCGAGCCGGGGGGTCAGATCGCGCCAGGCAATCCGGTGAGCTCCGCCCGTGCCCCACCACTGCGCGTACGCGAGCCAGCCGGCCGCAGCGAGCACGACCACGCCGAGAGCGACGGCTCTACCAGTAGATGTAAACCGCGGTGCCGTAGTCGATCAGGGAGTACACGCGAGTGGCGACCCACAGCGGGATGCGGACGCAGCCGTGGCTTGCAGGGTACGACGGAACGCTGTGGTAGCCGTGGATCGCGAAGCCGCCGACGAAGAACGACGAGTAGTACATCTGCTTGGCGTTGTAGCCCGGGACCTTGCTGTATACGTGCCAGAGGCCGAGCGGCGTGTTGCCGGTCGCGCCGCTCGAGACGGGCACAGTCAGGGCGACCTTGCCGTCGCGGACGACGAAGAGCACCTGGCGCCACTTGCTCACCTCGACGTGGTCGCCCGGGTAGCGCGCCCTCGGAACGTGCGCTTGCTGCAGCTCGCGCCAGAACCGCGCGTCGACCCGGCCGGTTCGCAGGAGGCCGTGCAGCTTCTGGAACGCGATCACCGCGTCGACGTCGTCCGGCCCGTAGTAGCCGTCGACCCGGGTTAGCGCGAAGTGCAGCTCGTGCAGCCTCCGGTCGAGTTCGTAGGCGCTCCTGCCGGTCGAGCCTGGGCCGAGCGACGGCGAGAACACGATCCGCTCCAGCTTCCGGCGGACGCCCAGGTAGCCGGCTGTCGGGCGAAGCGTTACGCGGATGCCGTACCCGCCGGCTCGCGAGGTGGCGAGCCGGATCAGCGCCCGCCCGCGGAAGGAGCGGCTCGCGACGAGCTGTGCCCCCCGCCGGACTTGCACGGTGACGGTGCCGGCAGCGGCCGGCCGTGCGCGGACGAGCAGCGAGAGCGGTTTACCGACCTGGCCCGAGCCGCGGAACGCCGTGTCCAGCCCGGGCCGCACGGCGAGCACGACCGGGTTCGAGGCGGCCCCCGCGTAGCTGACCGTGTAGCGCGAGTCGGGCGTGCCCACCCGGCCCCGCACGACGAAGCTCCCGTCCCGGCCGGTCCGTGCGACTGCGATCCGCCGCTCGCCTCGGAAGAGCGGGATTCGCACTCCCCTTCGGGCGGGGACCAGGCGCCCGTGAAAGCGGAGCAGCTGGCCGTAGCGCCCGACTCTCCGCGCAGCCAGTGTTAGGCCGACCGCCGTCACCACGGCCGTCGCCTGCGAGGTCTCGCCCAAGGTATTGGTCGCCGTGACGCGAGCGGTGAACCGGCCCGCGGCGTACGTGTGCTGGACGACCGCGCCGTCCGCGGTCGTGCCGTCGCCGAGCTGCCAGTGATATGTCGCGGCGTCGCCCGTGGCGCTCAGCGTCACCTGCAGCGGAGCTGCACCACTGGAAGGGCTCGCGTGGGCCGTGACGGCGGGCGGCGCCGCGTGCGCCGCGGGAGCGAGCGCCATCGCTGCCAGGAACACCGCTGCTCGCCGCACCCCTACGAGCTTAGAGGAGCTACCGGGCGAAGGCGTCCGCGAGCGCCAGCGCGTTGAAGCACGCGTGTAGCAGCATTCCCGGGTAGATGCTGCCCGTCCGCCAACGCACGATCGCCACGGCGATCCCGAACACGAACAGCGCCGGAAAGCCCTCGACGAGCCCGTGGTCGGCTGCGAAGGCCAGTGCCGTGCCGACGATCGCGACCGCGCGCCCGAGGGGGACAAGGAGCGCGAACCCGACGCCGCGGTAGGTGAGCTCCTCGACGAGCGGTGCGGCAAGCACGACGACGGCCGCGTTGAGCGCGAACGGCACGGCCTTGCTCGGCTCCCAGTGGCTCGGTTCGAGCCCCTGCTCCTGGGTTCCGTGCAGCACGCTCTCGAGCGCGACTTCGGCCACGAGCAGCGCGATCAGCGTGGCCAACGTGAAGCCCAGCGCCGGGCCCCAGCGCGCCGGCGCCGTCACGCCCACCTCGCGCCGCGTCAGGCCGCGTGCGATCCAGAGCAGGATCGCCAGCGTGATCGCGTAGAACACGATCCCGCTGATCGCGGTGTCGTAGCGGTACAGGGTGTCGGCGGGCGGCTTCCCGGAAGTGAATCTGCTTGCGTAGTTGAGTGCCGCGAGAGAACCGACCAGCGCGAGCCAGCCGGCGAGCTTGCCGGCTCTCACGAGAGCGCCTCGACCGCGGCGGCGAGCGGCGCCGGCGCGAAGTGGATCCCCGCCGACCGGGCTCCGGCCTCGTCGGACTCGCTGTCGCCCACGTGGAGTGCGCGCTCCGGACGGACGCGCAGCACCTCGAGCGCGCGCAGGAACACCGCAGAGTCCGGCTTCGGCGCACTCACCTCGGCGGACGTGACGACGGGCAGGTCGTCGAGCCCGAGCCCGCGGAGCTGCTCGTTGAGGCCGATGTCCCAGTTCGAGACCACCGCCAGGGCGAGCCCTCTCCGCCGCAGCGCGCTTACCGCGCCGGCTGTCCCGGGCAGCAGCTCGAAGCGCATCGCCGCGACGAAGCTCTCCACGAACGCCTCCGGCTCGAGGTCGGAGTCGAGCTCGACGAGGATGATCGCGACGCAGTCTCGCCGCAGGTGGAAGAGGCTCTCCTCGCCCCGTCCCTCGAACGAGTGCTCGCGGTAGTAGGCGACCTCCTTCGCGAAGGCGCGGGCGACCGCCTCGGCGTCGCGCTCGACACCCAGCGCGCGGAGGCCTTCACGCAGCCTCGGCACGGGATCGGCGAGCCCGACGAGCGTCCCGAACGCGTCGACCGTCACCGCGTCGACGTCACTGAACCGCATCGGGGTGCAGCACCCGCGCGACCTGCTCGAGCGCCACGCCGATCTGCGGCCCGGCGATGCTTGCGCCTGCCGGCAGGACCTCGAAGCGACCGGCTCGCACCGCGCGCAGGCGCTTCGCCTCGGCGTCCCTGCGGAGCTGGCGCAGCGTCGTACCGCTGCCTGCGGTGGCGAGGTAGGCGTCCGGGTCGAGCTGCAGCAGGCGCCTGAGCGGGAACGGCCCTTGCTCCGGGCTCGGCCCCGCGACGCTGCGGCCGTGGGCCTCGTCGATGAGCCCGCCGAGCAGGCTGCGCGTGGAGATCGTGGCGAAGTCGCCGTCGTCGACGAAGACCGTCACGACCTTCGTCCCCGAGAGCGCGCGTGCGACGGCCCGCCGCTTCGCCTGGATCCTCGCGGACAGCATTCGCGCCGCGACCGGACGGCCGGTCAGGAGCCCGATGTCTCCGATCGCCGAGACCACGTCGTCGAGCGCGCCGCTGGGCTCGACGTAGACGGCGGCGCCGGTCGCCCCGCGTGCCCGGGCGAGGTCGAGCGGATCGGTGCTGGTCGAGGCAACGATCAGGTCCGGCCGGGCCTTGCGGATCTCGGCCACGAGCGGCAGCCCGACGAGCTCGTCATTGACGGTGATCGTGCGCCGCTTGAGCCCGAGCGCCTTCAGGATCTGCCGCGGACCCGCGCCGACCGGGACGATCCGCCGCGGCGCCGAGCGAACCACGGTCGGCCGCTCTCCTCCCCCCTGCACCGTCACGGGGAAGACCCGAACGACCGCCCCGGTGGGCTCCGCCCGCTCCCCGCACGCGGTGCCCACCAGGAGCAGCAGCGCCGCGACTGCGACGAGCGCTGCCCTCACGCGACCCACTGCCAGAGCGCCCACTGGGCGACCGAGACTCCGAGCAGCAGCGAGCTCACCGCGACGATCGCGGTGTGCACGCGAGGGCGGCCGCCGAGCGAGGCGAGCGCGAGGAAGAGCGGAAAGATCGTCAGGCCGAAACGCGGTAGCGAGAGCAGCGGCCAGCGCTCGCTCGGCACGCTCAGCGGAATGGCGAGGCTCAGCGCTGCGAAGAGCCCGTACGGCGCACCGAAGCGGCGCCACGCGATCACGGTTAGCACGACGAACAGCACCAAGAACGCGAGCATCTCCAGGTTCAGTGTCGCGACCCGGATCGGGTCGGCATCCTGCACGGGCGTCCAGTACCTGTGCGTGTGGGACCCGGACGCGAGCTGCTCGACGCCTGCCCAGCCTGCGCGGACGCCGTCCCAGATCCCGCCGAGCGGCCCGGCCGGCGAGAGGTGCCGGCTCCAGAGCCGCTGCGCGCGGAGAAAGGCCCACGCGTCTCCCTCGGCCTGCCACAGGTAGAGCGGGTAGGCGGCGAAGATCAGCGGCGCAACGGCAAGGGAAGCCAGCGCCCGCACACGGTCTCGCTCACTCCAGGCGAGCAGCGCGAGGGCCGGCAGCAGCGCCGCGGCCGTAGGCCTCGTGAGCAGCGCGAGCCCGGTGACGGCGCCTGCCGCAAGGAAGCGCCTGCGCTCTGCGAGCACGAAGGCCGCAAGCGTCAGCAGCAGGTAGAGCGACTCGCTATAGACGGCCTGCAGGAAGAACGCAAAGGGAAAGACCGCGAGATAGAGCACGGCCCGTCGTGCCCCGTCCGCGCCGAGCCGCTCCTCCGCGATCCGGTACAGCAGCAGGAACGCCCCGAAGGCGGCCGCCAGCGAGACGAGGATCCCGGCGAGCACGTAGTGGCCGAAGAGCGCCCAACCCACGACGCTTACCGTGCCCGGGTAGAGCGGGTAGAACGCCGCCGCCGCGCCGGAGGCCGAGTCGTAGCCGTGCTCGGCGATGCGCAGGAACCACACGCTGTCCCAGCGGGCCCATACGTCGGTGACGGCCCCGAGGTCGTGCGTCAGCGACGGATCGTCCCAGACGCCGGCGCGCGGGTGGCGGTTGGGCACGAAGACGAACAGCGAAAAGAGAGCGGCGGCCCAGATCGCCGCGCGCGTCCAGAGGAAGATCTCGGGCGCAGGGTTCCACGCGCGGGGCAGCCGTAACTCGCGGCGTACCGTCCGCTTCGGCGAGCGAACCCGTTGACCGGCGGACACGGCGCGCGATGATACTCGGATGGCCGAGCGGCACTTCACGCCGGAGGAGGCGAACGCGCTGCTCGACCAGGTGCGACCTGTCGCCGAGGCCCTCGTCGCGCACCGCCGCGCCTTCACCGTCAGCGCTGCCCGCCGCGCCCGGCTGACGGCGCGCATCTCCGGCAACGGCGGGGACCTCGACCCGCAGGAGCCCCGCGAGCTGGACGAGGAGCTCGAGCAGGAGGCCGAGGCCGTCGTGCGCGCGGTCGAGCAGCTGGAGCAGCTCGGTGTGCTGGTCAAGGACCTCGACCGCGGCCTCGTCGACTTTCCCGCGCTGCGCGGCGACGAGGAAGTCCTCCTCTGCTGGCAAGTGGGCGAGCCGGAGATCGCCTACTGGCACGGCGTCGAGGAGGGCTTCGCAGGCAGGAAACCCCTCCCTTAACCGCAGAAAGTGCCGCGCACTTTCCGCGGGGCGAGCTAGTCCCTCGCTCCGCTCGCAGGACCCGTTTGAGGATCACGCGACGGCGCGTCGAAATGACAAGACATGCCGCTCTGGCACCGGTTGATCGTGTTCGGCGCGGTCCTGCTCGTGACCCTGCTCGTCGCGCGATTCGTCGACCGCAGGCTCGCGCGCCGCGACCTGCCTGCGGCCACGGTGACGCGCTACCGCATCCTGCGCCGCAGCGTCCTCACGCTGATCGTGTTCGTCGGCCTCTTCTCGGCGCTGCTCGTGATCCCGCAGGTGCGCGCGGTGGCGATGGGCATCCTCGCCTCCTCGGCCGTGATCGGGATCGTGGTCGGCTTCGCGGCTCAGCGGACGATCGGGAACTTCATCGCGGGTCTCCTCATCGCGTTCGCACAGCCGATCCGGCTGGGCGACTACGTCGAGACGGAGGGTTTCAGCGGCGTCGTGGAGGAGATCGGCCTGACCTACACGTTCATCCGGATCGAGGACAACGACCGGCTCGTGGTCCCGAACGAGAAGATCGCCTCGGATACGATCCGAAATGCCTCCATTCGCAGCCGAAAGAAGCTCGCGCACGTGACCGTTCAGGTTCCTCTCGACACCGATCTCGAGGCCGCCGGCAACCTCCTGCGCGAGGCGGCGGGCGACGAGCGCGCGGAGGTCGTCGTCGTCGACCTCGCCGACCGCGTGAGCCTCCGCCTCAGCGTCTGGGCGCCCGACGAGCCCTCCGCCGAGCGGCTCGAGCACGAGCTCCGCCTGCGCTCCCACGCGCGGCTGCGCGAGGCCGGGGTCTTCGCGTGAGCCCGCCTCCCCCTCCACCGCCGCCGCGCGGGCGGCGTCGCCCGGACGACGAGCTCGAGCACGTCCTGCGCCGCAGCCGCCGCCGGCGCGATCGTGGCAAGGGCAAGCGGAAGCGCCGCACGACGCTGCTACTGGTCGCGTTCCTCGTCCTCGTCCTGGCCGTGATCGCCTCGGGAGTCGGGGCGGTCGCCAGGTTCCGCTCGGACTGCAGCCTCGAGGACCTGAAGCCGGTTCAGATCGGCCAGAACTCGTTCGTCTTCGCTGCGACCGGCACGCTGCTCGGCTCGATTCCAGCCGAGCGCAACCGGACACCCGTGCCGCTCTGGAAGGTCAGCTCGTGGATGCGCAAGGCAACCGTCGCGATCGAGGACCACCGTTTCTACGAGCACGGCGGAGTCGACTACGAGGGCATCGTTCGTGCGGCCTGGAAGGACCTCCGCGCCGGGCACGTCGTACAGGGCGGGTCGACGATCACGCAGCAGCTCGTCCGCAACCTCTACATCTCGAAGGAGCGGACGCTGAAGCGGAAGCTGAAGGAGGCCTGCCTCGCGATCAAGCTCAGCCGCGCACGCTCGAAGGACTGGATCCTCGCCCAGTACATGAACCAGGTCTACTACGGCAACCACGCGTACGGGATCGAGGCCGCCGCGCAGACGTACTTCTCAAAGCACGCGCGCAACCTCACCCTCGACGAGGCGGCGCTGCTCGCGGGCCTGCCGCAGGCGCCCTCGTCGTACGACCCGCTGCACCGGCCTGCCGCGGCGCTGGCGCGACGCGACGCGGTGCTGCGCGCGATGTACGAGCACGGCGACATCGGCCAGCACCGCTACCAGAAGGCGATCGCTCAGCGGAACCTCAGGCTCAGGCCGGGCAAGCTCTACACGCGCATCCGCGAGCCGTACTTCTTCAGCTACGTCCGCGACCAGCTGATCGCGGAGTACGGCGCCAACACGGTCCGGACCGGCGGCCTGCGGGTCTACACGACGATCAACCCGCGGCTTCAGGCGATCGCTCGCAAGGCGATTCGGGACACGCTCTACCTGCGCAACGACCCGGCCGCCGCGGTGGTCTCGATCAACCCGGCCAACGGCGCGATCCGGGCAATGACGGCGGTCACACCCGGCCGTACGGGCAACCAGTTCAACCTCGTGGCGCAGGCGCGGCGGCAGCCGGGATCGACCTTCAAGACCTTCGTGCTCGCGGCGGCGATCGAGCAGGGCATGAACCCGAACACGACCTACTACACCTCCGCGCCGTTCCACTACCAACCCGATCCGTACACGCCGGCCTGGGACGTCCAGACGTACGACCACACCTACGCTGGCTCGATCTCGGTCGAGAGCGCGACGCTGCGCTCCGACAACAC
>JBKPHO010000247.1:0-4191 GCA_046729915.1 Actinomycetota bacterium
GCACTGCCGCGAACGGCTCGAGCCGGGGATGAAGGAGTCCGAAGCCGGCGCACTGTGGAACGGCTTCGTCCACGGCGAGGGTACGGGCTGGAAAGGCCGCGTCGAGCTCGCGCACGGCTTCTCGCTCGTCTGGTCGGGCCCCGGGATCAAGACGTTCACCGCGACCGGCGACCTCCCTGTCGCCGAGGACCAGCCGACGCTGTTCGAGATCTGGGTCTGCGCCGACGGCTACTGGTGCGACCACACGAAGAACCTCTGTCCCGGCGAGCTACGCGACGACTACGCCGAGCTCGAGCGTCAGCTGCTTGGCGTCTACGAGCGGGCGCTCGAGTACTGCCGTCCGGGCGCAAGCCTCGCAGAGCTCGACCACCTGATCCGCGACGGCATCGCCAAGGCCGGCTACCCGGGCCAGCCGAGCCACCCAGTCGCGCACGGGGTCGGCGCCCGGGCACATGAGCCGCCCTACGCGCACCAGGCCGGACCGGGCACGATCGAAGAGGGCATGGTGCTGGCGATCGAGCCGGGGATCTACTGGGAGGGCGGCGGCGGCCTCCGCGTCGAGGACAACTTCCTCGTCACCGCCGAGGGCGTCGAGAAGCTCTCGTCCTTTCCGGACGGCGTGGTCTGCGGATGATCTGGACCGGCGAGCTGAACGAGGCCTACCGTCACGGCGGCACCGTCGGGCTCTACGACACCACCCTGCGCGACGGTGAGCAAACCGTCGGCGTCGTGCTCGACCCGGAGCGGAAGCTCGAGATCGCGCGCCTGCTCGACGAGCTCGGGATCGACCGGATCGAGGCCGGCTTCCCGCGCGTCTCGCAGGACGACTGGGACGCGGTCAAGCTGATCTCGGAGGCCGGCCTGCGCGCCGAGGTGTGGGGCTTCTCGCGGGCGGTGCCGCCCGACCTGGAGGCGCTCGTCGAGCTCGGCGTGCGTGCGTCCGTGATCGAGTCCCCCATCTCGGATCTCAAGCTCGACGCGATCGGCGTCAGCCGCGGCAAGATGCTCGACCGCATCACGGGTGCGATGCGGTTTGCGGCCGAGCACGGCATCCACGCCGCGTTCTTCGGGGTCGACTCCACGCGGGCGCAGCCGGACTTCTACGAACAGGTCTACAAGGCCGCGGTGGACGCGGGCGCGAAGGAGGTCGTGGTCGTCGACACGCTTGGCATCGCCTCGCCGGAGGCGGTCGCCGACCTCCTCGGGCGCACCGTCGAGTGGGTCGGCCCCGACGTGCCCGTCCACTTCCACGGCCACAACGACTTTGGCCTGGCCACGGCCGCCGCCGTCGCCTCGGTGCGGGCCGGCGCGCGCTGGGTGCACGGGACGATCAACGGCATGGGCGAGCGCGCGGGCAACGCGAACCTCGGCGAGGTAGCGCTCGCGCTGCGGGCGCTCTACGGCGTCGAGTCGGACCTGCGCCTGGACAAGCTGCGCGAGGTCTCCGAGCGCGTGCGCGAGCTCTCGGGGTACGCGCTCGAGCCGTGGAAGCCGGTCACCGGCGAGACCCTCTTCCGCCGCGAGAGCGGCGCCGTCGCCAGCCAGTTCCACGACCCGCCGTCGATCGAGCCGTACTCGTCCGAGCTCGTGGGCGCCAAGCGCGAGATCGTGCTCGGTAAGAAGAGCGGGCTCGATTCGATCCGGATCAAGGCGGAGGAGCTCGGGCTCGACGTTCCGGAGGAGCGGCGCGCCGACGTGCTCGCTCGGGTCAAGGAGCTCGGCACCCGGAAGCGCGGGCTCGTCAGCGACGACGAGTTCCGCAGCCTGGTCGATGACTGACGCGGTCGTCGTCGGCAGCGGGATCAACTCGCTCGCCTGTGCGGCGTTGCTCGCGCGCGGGGGGTGGAGCGTCCGAGTGCTCGAGCGGGAGGACGAGCTCGGCGGCGCCATCCGGACTGCCGAGCTCACCGAGCCCGGTTACCTGCACGACGTCTTCAGCGCCTGGCACCCCCTCTGGGTGGGCGGCGCGGCCCACGCGGAGCTCGGCGAGGAGCTGGCCGCGCGCGGGCTCGAGTACCTGAACACCGACCACCCGACGGGAACGCTCTTCCCCGACGGGGAAGCGGCGTTCCTGCTGCGCTCAACCGAGGCGAACGTCGCCGAGCTGGGGCCGGAGTGGGCCGGCGCGGTCGAGTCCTTCTTCCCGAACGCAGACCTCGCCTTCGGTGTCCTCGGCACGGAGCTCTGGTCGCGCGACGGTCTCAAGCTCGGCCTGACGGCTTACCGGCGGCTCGGGCGCACAGGTGCCGTGGAGTTCGCCGGTAACGTGCTCGCGTCGAGCCGCGACTGGTTGACGCAGACGTTTGCCTCCCAGCGCGCGCACGGCGTGCTCGCCCCGTGGGTGCTGCACACCGGGCTCGGCCCCGACGCCGCCGGCTCCGGCTTCATGACGCAGGTGATCGGCGTCGCGGTGCAGGAGGGCGGCGTGCCGATCCCGCGCGGCGGCGGTGCCCGCCTCGTCGATGCGCTCGTGCGCCTGATCGAGGACCACGGCGGCTCCTGCGAAACCGGCCGCGACGTCGAGCGCGTGCTCGTGCGCGACGGCCGGGCGGCGGGCGTTCGGCTCGCAGACGGCGAAGAAGTCGCGGCCGCTCGGGCGGTGATCGCGAACGTCACGCCGACCCAGCTCTACGGCCGGCTGATCGAGGGCCACGACGACCTCGGCCGCCGCTTCCGCTACGGGCGCTCCGAGATGCAGATCCACTTCGCGCTCTCGGAGCCGCCACGCTGGGAAGGCGACGAGCGGCTGGCGAAGACGGCGATCGTCCACCTGACGCCGGGCCTCGACGGCGTCTCGCGCGCGGTGAACGAAGCCGAGCGCGGCCTGCTGCCGGCCGAGGCGACCGTGGTCGTGGGCCAGCCGCTCGCGCTCGACCCGAGCAGGGCGCCGGAGGGCGCCGGGCTGCTGTGGATCCAGCTGCAGGAGCTGCCATGGCACGTGAAGGGAGACGCGGCGGGGCAGCTCGATCCTGGGAGCGGGGCGTGGACGGAGGAGCTGCGCGAGCGCTACGCCGACCGGATCCAGGCTCGGATCGCGCGGCACGTGCCGAACCTCGAGTCGGCGCTGCGGAAGCGGGTCACGCTCTCGCCGGCCGACCTGCAGGCGGCGAATGTCAACCTGCACCACGGCGACCCGTACTCAGGCGCCCTCACGCTCGACCAGAACCTGCTCTGGAGGCCGCTTCCGTCGAGCCCGGGGCACTCGACGCCGGTCAAGAGGCTCTGGCACATCGGGGCGAGCACGCATCCGGGACCGGGCCTCGGGGCCGGCTCCGGGACGCTGGTCGCGAAGCGCCTGCTTCGAAGGCGGCTGTGGCGGTGAAGCTCTCGATCTCGCAGATCACGACCGTGACGCAGTCGTTCGCCGACGATCTCGACGCCTACCGGGCGGCAGGCGCCGACGGGGTCGGCATCTGGGAGATGAAGCTCGCCGACGACTCGCTCGAGCGCTTCCGGGCCAGCGGTATGGGCGCGGCGGCGGCCGTCCCGGCGGTGCCGTCGATCCTGCCCCTCCCGCTGATGGAGGGCCCCGAGGACCCGGGGGAGCGGGTGGAGGCGATCCGGAGCGGCATCCGCCGTCTCGCCCCCTTCGAGCCGGAGTGCGTGCTCTTCCTGACAGGCCCGGGCGACGACCGCGACGCCGTCCTCGAAGGCATCCGCGCGATCGCGGATGAGGGCCGCGAGCAGGGCGTTCGGGTCGCGCTCGAGCCGATCCAGCGCGAGTTCGTGCATCTCTGGTCGACCGTCGGCTCGCTCGACGAGGCGGCGGCGCTCGTCGACGAGGCCGGCGCCGACTGCGGCCTGATGTACGACACCTGGCACCTCTGGCGCGAGCCGCTGGGGCAGGTCGAGCGCCACCGCGGCCGGATCCGCGGCGTGCACCTGGCCGACTGGCGGGAACCGACGCGGAGCACCAACGACCGCGTCCTCCCCGGCGACGGCGCGGTCGACTTCGGCGCGATCGTCGAGGCGCTTCGTTGGGACGGCTTCTACGACCTCGAGATCTTCTCGGACGCGGAGCTGCACGGATCGCTCTGGCAGGAGGAGCCGCGGTCGCTCGCGCGGCGCGGCGTCGAGGCGTTGCGGAGGACGCTGTCGAACGCGTCTGCGTAGTCGGCGCCGGCGTGATCGGCAGCCTCTTCGCCGGGCACCTCGGACGCGTCTGCGACATGACCGTGCTCTGTCGGCGGG
>JBKPHO010000248.1:0-4090 GCA_046729915.1 Actinomycetota bacterium
GACCTCGCGAACCTCGTCAACGAGGCCGCGCTGCTCGCCGCGCGCCGCGGTAAGAAGACGATCGAGCAGGAGGAGCTCGAGGAAGGGATCATGCGCGTGATCGCGGGGCCCGAGAAGAAGACGCGGCTCCTCTCCGAGGAGGAGCGCAAGATCACGGCCTACCACGAGCTCGGGCACGCGATCGTGGGGCACTATCTCGAGCACACCGACGACGTCCACAAGATCTCGGTTATCAGCCGCGGCCAGGCCCTGGGCTACACGATCTCGCTGCCGCGCGAGGACCGGTACCTGACGACGAAGACCGCGCTGATGGAGCAGCTCGCGATGACGCTCGGCGGGCGCGCCGCGGAGGAGCTCGTCTTCCACGAGGTCACCACGGGCGCAGCGAACGACCTCGAGAAGGTCACGTCGATCGCCAAGCAGATGATCATGCGCTTCGGCATGAGCGAGAAGCTCGGCCCGCGGGTGCTAGGCCGGAACCACGACATGCCGTTCCTCGGGCGCGAGATGGGCAACGAGCCGGATTACTCCGAGGAGATCGCGCGGGAGATCGACGACGAGATCCGGCGCGTGATCGAGGAGGCTCACGACCTGGCTGTCGGCGTGCTCAAGGAGCACATGGAGGACTTGCACCGCGTCTCGGCGATCCTGATCGAGCGCGAGACGATCGACAAGGATCAGTTCGAGCGGCTGCTCGCCGGCGAGGACGAGGCGAGCGTGTTCCCGGACGAGGCGGCCGAGCCCGCGGCAGAGGCACCCGCGGAAGAGAAGCGGCGTCGCCCGCAACCGAAGCCGATTCCGAGGCCGTTCCCGGGCGCGACCATGCAGCCGCCGCCGGAGACGACGTAAGGCGGGCTCGCGCTGCGCGCGAGCCATGACGACTTACGTCGTGGGGCTCCTATCGGCAGACGAACGTGAGCGGTGCCGGGCGAAGCCCGCCACCGCGGCCAGGGCCTGGCGTCCCGAGCCTCGGCCTCAATGACCACCAATCGAGACATCTGGGCCGAGTGGCTCGCGGAACGTCGCTACGGCGGCGATCCGGACGTGCGCAGGCGGATGCGTGAACACCTCGTGCCGGTTCGGGACAACGTGCTCGACCGCGCTGGGCTCGAGGCCAGCGAGACGCTGCTTGATGTGGGCTGCGGCGAGGGGATGATCGGGTTCGGCGCGCTCGAGCGGGGCGCGGGCCACGTGGTCTTCTCCGACATCTCGGACGACTGCCTCGCGTTCTGTCGCGAGACGGCGGCGGCTCTCGATGTCTCCGACCTGTGCAGCTTCGTGAACTCCGGCGCCGAGGACCTCGGCGAGATCGGCGACGCGAGCGTCGACGTCGTCACCACCCGGTCGGTGCTGATCTACGTCGCCGACAAGGCGCGGGCGTTCCGCGAGTTCCTACGCGTGCTCAAGCCCGGTGGCAGGGCCTCGATCTTCGAGCCGATCAACCGCTTCGGCATGGACGAGCGCAAGCAGGGCTTCTGGGGCTATCCAGGCGACGGAGTTGCGGAGCTCGCGGCACGCGTCGACAGCGTCTACGAGGAGATCCAGCCGCCGGGGGACCCGATGCTCGACTTCGACGAGCGCGACCTGGTGAGGCTCGCCGAGGGCGCCGGCTTCTTTCCCGTCGAGCTCGACCTGCACGCCTTCGTCCGGCCGAGCGAGCCGCGGCCGTGGGAGGCATTCCTCAACAGCTCCGGCAACCCGAAGATTCCCACGATCGGCGAGGCGATGGACCGAGTGCTGACGCCAGAGGAGCGCGAGCGGTTCACCGATCATCTCCGCCCGCTCGTCGAAGAGGGCCGAGGCGTCTGGCGGATGGCGCAGGCGTACCTGACCGCCGTCAAGCCCGCGTGAGCGTCAAGCGGCAACCTCTGGGGTCAGGTCTTGCAGCGCCACATTCCGATGCCGAGAGTGGAACAAACGGCCAACAGCAGTGTCGAGCTCGTGACGGATTCGCCACTCCGTCCGAGCGGACTTCCGCGCCCGATGCGTCAATGCAAGACCTGACCCCGGGGGTAAGGGCCTGACCCTGGGGTAGACGCCGGTCCTAGGCGCTTCCCGCGGCGACGCCCGCCTGCCAGGAGGCCCACAGCCGCGCGTAGCGCTCGCCCTGCGCCACGAGCTCGTCGTGCGACGCCACCTCGACCACGTGGCCGCCGTCCATCACGACGACGCGATCGGCACGCTCGGCGGTCGGCAGGCGGTGCGCGATGATGATCACCGTCCGCCCTTCGACTACTGCCGCAAGCGCTCGCTCGACCGCAGCCTCGGTCGCGGGGTCGAGGCTGGAGGTCGCCTCGTCGAGGACGATCACCGCCGGGTCGGCGAGCGCCACGCGCGCGATCCCGACGAGCTGACGCTCGCCCGCCGAGAGGCGCACGCCGCGCGTCTGGACGTCGGTGTGGATCCCCTCGGGCAGGGCGTCGAAGCGTTCGCGCGCGCCGATCTGGTTGAGGGCGTGGAGCACGGCCTCGTCCGAGGCTTCCGGGTCGGCAAGGCGCACGTTGTCGGCAATCGTCCCGCTGAACAGGTGACCCTCCTGCGGCAGCATCACGACCCGGTGCCGAAGGGAGACCAGCGTCCCATCGCGCAGGTCGAGGCCGCCGAGCGCGATCGAGCCGTGTTGTGGGTCGTACTGCCGTGTCAGCAGCTTCGCGAGCGTCGACTTGCCTGCGCCGGTGACCCCACCAGCGCCACGTGCTCTCCGGTCTCGACGCGCAGCGAGACGCCGCTCACGACCGGTGCGCCGCCGTCGTAGCCGAAGGTCACGTCACGCAGCTCGACGGCGCCGTCGGCCGGCAGCTCGAACGCGCCGTCCCTCTCGGCGACCGCGTTCTCGGTACGCAATACCCCGACGATCTTTCCGAGCGCGGCGAGGCCCTGCCGGAAGTCGCCGAGCCACTCGCTGAAGCGCGCGATCGGATCGAAGAGCTGCACCAGGTAGAGCACGTAGGCCACGATCGTTCCCTGTGAGATCGAGCCGTTGCGGTACATCGAAGCCGCGACCAGCAGCACCGCGACGAGCGCCACGGTCTGTGCGAGCGGGATG
This sequence comes from Actinomycetota bacterium, assembly GCA_046729915.1. Taxonomy (GTDB): domain Bacteria; phylum Actinomycetota; class Thermoleophilia; order Gaiellales; family Gaiellaceae; genus AC-32. Next base: position 3,047 of record JBKPHO010000248.1, read on the forward strand.
ACGGTGAAGAGCCGGATGTTCACGTACGACGCGCGCCGCCAGGCACCGATCTGCGCACGGCTGCGCGGCTCGTAGGCCTCGAGCGTCTTCCGCTCGCGCCGAAAGGCCTGGACGACGCGCACGCCCGACAGCCCTTCCTGCAGCGCCGTCAGCGTCTCCGCGACGCGGTCGCGGATGGCGTGGTAGACCCGTCCCGCGCTGTGGTGGAAGGCCCAGCTCGACACCGTCAGCAGCGGCAGCGCGACCAGCGAGACGGCTGCGAGCGTGGGCGAGAGCACGATCAGCACGGCCACCGTGAGCACGATCTGCAGCGCGCTGCCGACGACCTCGACCAAGGCCTCGCGCAGGAACTCCGTCAGCGCCTGGACGTCCGAGGTGAGCCGCGAGACGAGCGCGCCGGTCCGCTCGCGCTCGAAGAAGCCGAGCGGCAGCGCCTGAAGCTTGTCGAACGCCGCCGTGCGGAGCGAGTGGAGGAAGCGCTCGCCCGCAGTTGCCGCCAGCAGGGTCTGCGCGCGCACGACGAACGGCTTCACGACCGCGAGCCCGAGGATTGCGAGCGCAGCGACGTCGACGGGCCGGCGATCGCCCTCCGTGATCCCGTGGTCGACTGCGTAGCGCACCAGCGCGGGCGCGGCGAGCGTGATCAGCGTCGAGACGATTACGGCCGCGGCCGCCCAGAGGTAGAGGCGCTGGACCTCGCGGATCTGCCCGCGCGTCTCGCACCAGACCTCGCGTAGGGAGGCACGCTCGGTCATGCGGCCTCGCTCTCGATCGCGAGGAGCGTTCGGTAGCGGGGCGAGCGGCCGAGGAGGTCCTCATGCGTCCCGTGCTCGACGATCCTGCCTCCTTCGAGCACGGCCACTCGGTCGGCGAGCGCGATCGTCGCCGGGCGATGCGCGATCGCGAGCGTCGTGCGGCCGCGCATCACCTCCGTCAGGGCGGCGCGGATCGCGTGCACTTTGGTTGCGTCGACGGCCGAGGTCGCGTCGTCGAGGACGAGCACCGCCGGGTCGGCGAGAATCGCCCGGGCGATCGCGATCCGCT
>JBKPHO010000249.1:0-17679 GCA_046729915.1 Actinomycetota bacterium
ACGATCGGCGATTTCGCCACGACGAAGGTCGAAGGGACGTTCTCGGTCGCGTACCTCGTCTTCAACACGATCAACAACCTGACCACGCAGGACGAGCAGGTCGCCTGCTTCCAGAACGTCGCCGCGCACCTCGAGCCGGGCGGCTGCTTCGTGATCGAGGTGGGGGTCCCGGCGCTCCAGCGGCTTCCGCCCGGGGAGACGGTCCGCGCCTTCACCGTGAGCCCCACTCGGCTCGGCTTCGACGAGTACGACGTCGTGTCGCAGGGCCTGGTCTCGCACCACTACTCGGTCCGCGACGGCAGGCTCGAGGCTCGTTCGATCCCGTTCCGCTACGTGTGGCCGGCCGAGCTCGACCTGATGGCGCGCCTAGCCGGGATGACGCTGCGCGAGCGCTGGGGCGGGTGGAAGCGCGAGCCCTTCACGAGCGAGAGCACGAAGCACGTCTCGGTGTGGAAGAAGACTGGCCCTGCGCTGAGCGCGTAGCGCTACTGCTCGTACTCGTCGTGGCGGCGCCACCACTGGTACGGCTTGGCCTGCGGGTAACCCTCCGGTGAGTCTTCCCACTCCTCCTGGCGACCGAGCGGTGTCAGGTCGAGGAAGGTCCACACGCTGCCGAGCGCCTCGGTGCCGCGGTGCCTCGTGAAGTACGTGCGGAAGATGTCCTCGCCTTCGCGCAGGAAGACGCTGAGGCCGAACGACTCGCCGTCCTGGTAGACGCCCTGTTGGGGCGTCTCCGGCCCGACGCCGAAGTCGACGTTGAAATCGCTCTCGAAGGACGAGTACCAGGGGATCGTCCAGCCCATGCGTTGCCGGTACGCCTCGATCTTGGCGATCGGCGCTCGCGATACGAGCGCGAAGGACGCGTCGCGCGCGTGCAGGTGCGCGAGGTGGCCGATCTGGTCGACGAACATCGAGCAGCCGTCGCAGCCCACGTCCTGGTTCGGGCCGAACATGAAGTGGTAGAGCAGCAGCTGCCTGCGGCCCTCGAAGAGGCTCAGCAGCCTGGCCTTGCCACCCGGCCCGTCGAAGACGTACTCCTTCTCGATCCGGACCCGCGGCAGCCTGCGGCGCTCGGCGGCGAGCGCGTCGCGAGCCCTGGTCGCTTCCTTCTCCTTGACGAGAAGTGCGTCCCGCGCCGCTTGCCACTCCTCCGCTGAGACGACCGGTGGAAGGCTCATGTGGCCCAGCTCGCTCATTCGTACTCGTCGTGCCGGCGCGGCCAGCCCTCGGGGTCGCCGCCGCGCCCCTTCGGGGTGCGGTCGAGCAGCTGCCAGGTCGCGTTCAGGACATCGGTGCCGCGGTCGTAGGTGGAGTAGGTGTGGTAGACGAGGCCGTCCGCGAGCGCGAAGGCGCTCAGGCCGTGGAGCTCGTCCCGGCGGAGGTCGATCTCGGCGGCGTGCTTCGGCGTCCCGAAGTTGAACCCGGTGCCGGTCTTTCGCCCTTCCTCGGTGAAGACGGAGAAGTCGAGGTTGAAGTCGCCGTCGCTCTGCGAGACCCAGGGGAAGCTCCAGCCCATGCGTTGCCTGTAGGCGAGCAGGTTCTCGAGCGGGGCGCTGGAGACTGCGACGAAGGTCACGCCCCGAGGCGGCAGATGGAGGGCGGCGCCGTCGAGGCTGTCGGCCGTGTACGAGCAGCCCACACAGCCGGCCTGCGGCCAGCCGTCGACCGTCGGGCCGAACATGAAGTGGTAGACGAGCAGCTGCGAGCGCCCGTCGAAGAGCTCGGCCAGCGTCTTCGTGCCGTGCTCGGTGTCGAAGCGGTAGTCCTTCTCGACGGCGACCCGCGGCAGCTCCTGCCGCTTCCGCGCAAGCTCGTCGCTCCGGCGGGTGAGCTCCTTCTCCTCCGCGAGCAGCGCCACGCGGGCGGCCAGCCACTCTTCGCGGGTTCCGATCTTGCTCACGAGCCCATCTCCATCGACGGCGAGCCGCCGCTCGGCTCGGTCAGCCCGGGAACGCTCCCAGGCGACATCGCGACCCAGATTCCCAGCGCGACCAGGGCCGCCGCGAACACCGGCGCGAGCCTGGGCCCACGCGGATGGACCTTCTCGGCGAAGATCGCGACGGCGACGACAGCCATCCAGAACAGGCTCATCACGCCGAGCACGAAGAGCACGGCCATCAGCGCTCCGGAGCAGCCGACGCAGTCCAGCCCGTGCGCGAGCCCGCTGCGGAAGGCGCTGCCGGGGTGCCGGGCACTGCGGCAGCGACGGAGGCTCCGCCGTTTCAGCGGCGTCAGCTCGTAGATCCCAGCAGCGACGACCACCGCGCCCACGGCATAGGGGCCGCCGCGGTCCCACCCGAGCCAGCCGAGGTCGAGCGAGCTCACGAGGCGGAAGAGCACGTACGCAAGGAGGCCGTAGCCCGTCCACACCGCCAGGTACCCGGCCGTGAAGAGCACCGTCGGCAGGCGGCGGGCGAGCCGCGCGACGTGCCGCGCTGCCGGGGCCGCCGAAGGCAGCATCATCGCGGCCATCATCGTCACCCAGATCCCGAGGTACCACCCGAGCCCGCCGAGGTCGGTGCCGGGGCCCGCATCCATGCCGCGCATCCGGTCGACTGTGACCGCCCCCGCTGCGACGGCACCGCCGACCAGCAGGATCGTCGTTCGGCTTCGGGCCGTGAACCCGTTCACGAGGCACGTCCCCTCTCGTCGTATTCGTCGTGGCGGAGCAGCGGGAAGTCTCCCCCGCGTCCGTTCGGCACTTGGTCTAGCAGCTGGTGATAGTAGGCAGCAAGCAGAAAGCGGTCGGGCGCGGTCCGCGAGTACGTGTGGTACACGACACCGTCGTCGCGCGCGAAGACGTTCCATCCCGGGCTCTCGGCCATGCCCGAGGCGAGGTCGGTGCCGACGTTGTGCGCCCAGTCCGAGAGCCACTGGGGGGCCTCCTCGACCTCCTTCGCGAGCTCGCCCGTCGCCATCTGCTCCTCGGTGAACGCGAAGCCGAAGTCGAAGTTGAAGTCGCTCCCGAACGACGAGACATAGGGGAACTGCCACCCCATCCGCCGCTTGTACGGCTGCAGCTTCTCGAGCGGGGCCCGCGAGATCGCGAGCAGCGTCACGTCTCGGTGGTTGAGATGGGCGAGAGCGGCATCGAAGTGGTCCGCGAGGCCAGTACAGCCGGGGCACGCAGCCTTGTAGCTCGGCCCGAACATGAGGTGGTAGATGAGCAGCTGGGAGCGGCCGTCGAAGAGCTCCGCCAGCGTCTTGGTGCCCTCGTCGGTCTCGAAGCGATACTCCTTCTCGACCGGCACCCAGGGCAGCTCGTTTCGCTGCCTGGCGAGCTCCTCGTCGAGAGCGCCGAGCTCCTGTTCGCGCTCGCGCAGCTCCTTGCGGGCGGCCTCCCATTCCTCGCGCGTACCCACCTTGTGCTCCGTCATCTTGGCCTCTTTCCCCTGCTTACCACCTCTAGACCCGCCGCGGCGCGAAAACTCATCGCGCGAGACGGCAACGAGCACCGCCGTCTCGGTCCCGCGGCTGCGAAGCGCACGCAGCGGGAGCCCGTCGAGGCACAGCACGGATCCGCGCCCGAACCTGCAGGCCTCGCCGCCGACGGTCTCGAGCTCGATCTCGCCGCGCGTGACCAGAACGAGCGCGTCGCGCCACTCGGCCTCGTTGTAGATCCGTGCGGCGCCCACATCCATCGCGACCGCTCGGACCAGGAAGCCGGGCCGGCGTTCCATCAGATCGTCCGCGGCAGGCCGAGCGCCTCCAGCAGCGGCTCGAGCGGGAAGACCGCGATCTCTGCGACCGCATCGTCCTCGATGCGCAGGACGTCGAGCACGAACGGCCGGTACTCGGAGTCCCCCGCCCGCTTGACGTAGCACGCAATCGCCGGCTGCTTGTTGGCGCCGTCCGTGACCAGGCAGCGAAGGTGCCCCCACGAGTCGTCCCCGAAGCCGCGCTTGACCCAGGCCTCGACGATCTCCTCCCGACCGATCCACCACCGCGGGTCCGGGGGCATGGTGCAAAGCGCGTCGTCGCGCAGAACCGCGACCATCGCCGCGGGGTCTCCCGCATCGGCGGCCTCGACGTAGCGCTCGAGCAGCTCGCGCTCCTCGCGGCTCGGCTCAGAGGGAGCCCAGTCGAGGCGGTGACGCGGTAGGTGCTGCTTCATCGTCGCTCGGGCGCGTTGCAGCGCGCTGTTCACAGAGGCCACGCTCGAGCCCAGCAGCGCCGCGCTCTCGGCGGCCGACCAGCCCAGCACGTCACGCGAGATCAGGACGGCCCGCTGCCGCGGCGGCAGGAGCTGGATCGCCGCGATGAAGGTGAGCTCGATCGTCTCCTTCGCGACGACCTCTGTCTCGGGGTCGTCGTCGCTCGCGGGGACGCCGTCGAGGAGCCGGTCCGGGTAGGGCTGCAGCCAGGGAACCCCCGCCGGCAGCTGCGCGGCCTCCGTCGCCTCCGCGAGCCGGGGGCGCCGTTCGAGGGCGTCGAGGCACGCGTTCGTCGCGATCCGATAGAGCCAGGCACGCAGCGAGGAGCGGCCCTCGAAGGTGCCGCGGCTGCGCCAGGCTCGCAGGAACGTCTCCTGGACGACGTCCTCCGAGTCCTCGAGGGAGCCGAGCATCCGGTAGCAGTGCACCTGGAGCTCGCGGCGGTGCGCCTCGAAGAGCTCGACGAAGGTGGACTCGTCTCCTGCGCGGACCGCGGCGACGATTGGTTCTGCCTCGTTCGTAGCCATTCGACTCAAGGACCGCAAACGGACACGAGATTCATCGGAGCGGTCCTTTTGCGCGCGTCTCGTTCGTCTCGATGACGAAACTACACAGGGAGGCACGGCATGGAGGTTCGTAGGATCGCAGTGGCCGGCGCGACCGGTCGGGTAGGCCGTCACGTCGTTGACGTGCTCGAGGAGCGTGGACACGACGTCGTGGCGATGTCGCGTTCGAGCGGGGTGGACGTCGTCACGGGTGACGGTCTCGAGGAGGCGCTCGAGGGTGTGGAGTCCGTGATCGACGTGGCCACCGGGCCATCGCCCGAGGAGGAGGCCGCCACGGCGTTCTTCCTCGCCGCCGCCCGGAACCTGCACGAGGCCGGTGAGCGAGCCGGCGTGCGGCGGATCGTGGCCGTGTCGATCGTCGGCGCCGACCGCTTCACGTCGGGTTACGGCGCCGCGAAGGTCGCCCATGAGCGCGCGATTTCGGCAGGCCCGGTTCCGGCGCAGATAGTGCGCGCGGCGCAGTTCCACGAGCTCGTCGCGCAGCTGGTCGACTGGGGAAGGCAGGGCGACGTGAGCTACGTGCCGAAGATGCGCACGCAGCTGGTAGCGGCCAGAACGGTCGCCCAGGCGTTGGCCGACGCGGCGCTCGATCCCGCAGCCGCGGTTGCGGAGATCGCTGGCCCGCGCGAAGAGAGCCTCGACGAGATGGCAAAGCTGCTCGTGGCCCGTCGCGGCGACCCGATCCGGATCGAGGGAGTGAGCGACCCGACGGACGGTGAGCTCTACGAGTCGGGCGCCCTGCTGCCCGGTCCCGGAGCCAAGCTCGCCGGCCCGACGTTCGAGGACTGGCTCGCAGGAACCGCCGCGTAGGGCAAGGCGCCCTCGAAATTTGACTCTCGCAGCGCGCGGGCGCTACGTTCGCGCTTCATAGGTTCCCGGCAGCAAGGGTGGTCTGCGGGGGCTTCGGCCTCACTCGTTGCCGGGATCGGCGTCCTCCGCATCGGCCAGGAAAGAGCTCAGGAGGATCAATGGCGAGCCGCCTGCTAGTCGTCAACGATCACCACGGGACCGGCAAGGCGCTTCAGGGAGCGCTCTCGCTCGAGGGTTTCGACGTCGCGCTGGCGACCGACGACTCAGAGGCTCTCCACCTCGTGGAAGGCGCGGAGCCCGACGCCGTCATCGTCGACGTGGCCGACTCCGATTCCAGAGGCGCGGCGCTCTGCCGGCGACTTCGCAAGGCGAGGCCGCGGCTCCCGGTGCTCATGCTCGGCACGCGTGGCACCACAGTCGAGCGCACGGGCGGCCTGGAAGCCGGAGCGGACGACTACCTCAGCCGGCCCTTCGTGCTCGTCGAGCTGCTTAGCCGAGTGCGTGCGCTCCTCCGCCGTAAGGGCCGAGCCGGAGCCGACATCCTGCGATTTGCGGATCTCGTGCTCGATCCCGGCACGCACGAGGTCGTCCGTGCCGGGCGTCCGATCGAGCTCACGTTGACCGAGTTCAGCCTGCTAGAGCTCTTCCTGACCCACCCGCGGGAGGTCCTGCCGCGCGCGTTGATCTTCACCCAGGTCTGGGGCTTCGACTTCGGAGCCACGTCGAACTCGCTGAACGTCTACATCAGCCACCTGCGGCAAAAGCTCGAAGCGGCCGGGGAGCAGCGCCTCATCCACACCGTCCGCGGTGTGGGCTACGTGCTCCGCGAGCCATAGCCGTCCGGCCATTCAGCCTCGCAATGCGCAGCGCAATTCTCACCTGATTTTTACCTGACTTTTATCGAAGCCCATTGACTCGGTCGCCCGAGGCGCGAGATCATCACGCCGGGACCGGGACGAGGGCACGATCAGCCGGGCCTGGCGGCAGACAAGCGAAACGCAACGCCCAGGGCTCCTTGCCAGGAAGGAGGTTGGCATGCACAGGCCCGTGCTGCCGACGATCTTGCTCCCGACGACCTTGCTCGCGCTGCTCTTGACGCTCCTCGGAGCAGGCTCGCAGGCAGCCGAGTCATTCGCAGTCCGCACGCTGGACGGCAGCAGCAACAACCTCACGCATCCCGGGTGGGGGCAGGCAGGGACGGAGTACGCGCGAGTGGCGGCCCCCAACTACGCGGACGGGATCAGCCGGATGGCGGCCGGCCCGTCTCCGCGCTACATCAGCAACCGCATCTTCAACGACAGCGGCCAGAACCTCTTCTCGGAGAACGACATCTCACAGTGGGGCTGGGCCTGGGGGCAGTTCCTCGATCACGACATCGGCCTGCGCGACGAGCGGCCGGCGGAGGACGCGAGCATGCCGTACGACAAGCACGACAAGCTCGACCAGTTCGCCAATGACCTGGGCGTCCTCGCGTTCTCGCGGACCCCCGCCGCTCCGGGCACCGGAGGCACGTCCCCGCGCCAGCAGATCAACACGCTCAGCAGCATCATCGACGCCTCCAACGTCTACGGCGTGACGAGCGGTCGGCTCGACTGGCTGCGCAACGGCCCTGTAGACGGGAACACAGCGAACAACGCGGCGACGCTGCTGATGTCCCCCGGCGACTACCTCCCCCGCGCGACCGAGCGCGGCGACGCCTCGGCCGCGCCGCCGATGGACATCATGGGCGCCCTCTTCGCAAACCCGGCACGGGCAGCCGTCGCCGGAGACGTGCGGGCGAACGAGAACGTCGTGCTGACGGCGATCCACACGCTCCTCGCGCGCGAGCACAACCGGATCGTGGCAGCGCTCGCCAGCGCGCCGTTGTCCCCCGAGGAGAAGTTCCAGATCGCGCGCCGCGTCGTGGGCGCCGAGATCCAGTACATCACCTACGACGAGTTCCTCCCGACGCTGGGAGTTCGGCTGGATCCCTACCGCGGCTACTCCGCGACGGTGGACCCGACGCTCTCCAACGAGTTCGCCGTGGTCGGCTACCGGGCGCACAGCATGATCCACGGTGAGTTCGAGCCGACCGTGCCGGCGGGGACGTACACCGAGAACCAGCTGAACAACGTCTTCCCGGCCGAGGGAATCACCGTGGAGCGCAACGCGGACGGCACGGTCACACTGGTCATCCCGCTCGTGGTCGCGTTCGGCAACCCGGATCTCCTCGAGCAGATCGGCGAGGGCCCGATTCTGCAGAGCCTCGGGGAGCACCAGTACAAGAACGACGAGCAGATCGACAACTCGCTCCGCAGCGTCCTGTTCCAGATGCCGAAGCCCAACGCGCGGGACCCGCGCGCCTGCGGAGCGCCGGTGATCAAGCCGTCGTGCTTCACGGGTGTGGCCGACCTCGGTGCGGACGACATCCAGCGCGGCCGCGATCACGGCATGCCGTCCTACAACGACCTGCGGCGTGCCTATGGGCTCGCGCCGGTGCAGTCGTTCACCGAGCTCACGGGCGAGGCAGCGGATCGCTTCCCCAACGATCCGAAGATCGATCCCAGCGACCCGATCGACGACCCGAACATCCTCGACTTCGTCCAGCTGCAGGACGCCGAGGGCAATGTCATCCCGCTCGGAAGCGACGAGGCGCAGGAAGAAGCCGTCGTGGGCATCCGCCGCTCGACGCTGGCGGCGCGCCTCCGCGCGATCTACGGCGACGTGAACAAGGTCGACGCGTTCGTCGGGATGGTCTCCGAGCAGCACATCGCCGGGACGGAGTTCGGCCCGCTACAGCTCGCAGTCTGGAAGAAGCAGTTCCAGGCGCTGCGCGACGGCGACCGCTTCTTCTACCTCACCGACCCCGTTCTAGAGACGATCAGGCAGACCTACGGCATCACCTACCGGCACACGCTCGCGGAGCTGATCGACCTCGACGCCGGCGTGACCGTGCCGGCGAACGTCTTCAAGGCCACCGGGTAACGGCCGCTCCCCCCGAACCGCCCCGGCCCGCAGCGGCCGGGGCGGTCTCCCACTCACTCTCCTCGCAACGGCGACTCCGGCAGCGCGAGCACGACCAAGAACGCCAGCGCGGCAACCGGCGCGGCGACGACGAACACCGTCTGGACGCCGTCGATCAGGCCGCTGCGCGCCGCAGCGTCGAGCGCACGGACCCCCTGGTCGGAGGCGTGCAGGCCGGACGTCGCGGCGAACACCGCCCCGAGCACGGCCGCCCCGACCGCGCCGCCGAGCGCGCGTAAGAAGCCCGTGGTTGCCGTCGCGACCCCGAGCTCCCGCCGTTCGACGCTGTTCTGGACCGCGAGCACCAGGATCTGGGTGACCATGCCGAAGCCGAGCCCGAAGACCGCGAGGCCGATGCCGGTGCTCATCTGCGACGGATCACCGGCCACGGCGGCCAGCAGCGCCAGCGCAGCCGTCATCAAGGCGAGCCCGATGACCGGGAAGACCTTGTAGCGGCCGGTGCGCGCGATGAGCCGCCCGGACACCGTCGACGAGACGGTGATGCCCAGCATCGCCGGCACCAGCAGCAGGCCGGCCTCGGTCGGGCTGGCACCCGTCGTCGCCTGAAGGAAGAGGGGGACGAAGACGATGATCGCGAAGAGGCTTGCGGTCGCGAGGAACAGCACGGAGCTCGCGACGGCGACGACACGGGTGCGGAGGAGGTGGAACGGGACGATCGGGTCTGCCGCCCGCCGTTCGCGGACGAGCAGCGCAGCCGAGAGCAAAACGGTCGCGGCGATCAGGCCGACGATCGGCCGCGAACCCCAGCCGTAGCGCTCGCCGCCCCAGATGCACGTGAGCAACAATGCGGTCGTCGCGGCGGCGAGCAGGACCGCGCCCCCAACGTCGAGCGAGCGGTCGGGCCGCTCGGTCTCGGGGGCGGGCAGACGGGCGGCGAGCCCCGCGAGCGCGAGCGCTCCGACCGGCAGGTTGACGATGAAGACCCAGCGCCAGCTCGCGTGGTCGACGATCACGCCCCCGAGCAGCGGCCCGACGATCGTGGCCACTGCGAACGTGGCGGCGATGTAGCCCTGGTAGCGGCCGCGCTCTCTGGGCGGCACGAGATCCCCCACGGTGGCCATCGCCAGGGTCATGAGGCCGCCCGCCGCCGCGCCCTGCACCACACGCAGCGCGATCAGCTGGTTGATGTCCTGCGCCGCGGCGCAAAGCGTCGAGGAGACGACGAACCCCACGAGAGCGGCCTCGAGCAGGCGCTTCCGGCCGTGCCGGTCACCGAGCTTGCCCCAGAGCGGTGTGAGGGCGGCAGCGGCGACCACGTACGCGCTCACGACCCACGAGACGTCGCTGAGGCTGCCGAGGTCCCCGGCGATCACCGGCAGCGCGGTCGCCAGGATCGTCTGGTCGAGCACGGCCGGCAGCATCGCCAGCACGATCGCCACGAAGGGAACGGCGACCGAGGCGACGTCGGATTGGCTCGGAAGGCTCCGATGTGCTGTCTGTTCGCTGTTCATGTTCGTAGAGTAGCACAAATATTATAGTGACTCTAAAGTTATAGTATATCTAGCGATGGAAACGCTGCGCGAGCGCAAGAAGGAGCAGACACGCCGCCTGATCGCTGACAGGGCGCGACAGCTCTTCGCCGAGCGCGGGTTCGAGCAGGTGACGGTGGCCGAGGTCGCCCGCGCCGCGGACGTCTCGCAGGCAACGATCTTCAACTACTTCCCGACCAAGGAGGACCTGTTCTACAGCGGCCTCGAGGCGTTCGAGGAGGCGCTCCTGGCTGCGATCCGCGAGCGCGAGCCCGGCGAGTCCGTTCTCGCCGCTTTCGGACGCTTCGTGCTAGAGCCGCGTGGGCTGCTGGCCGCGACCGATCCCGACGCGATCGAGCACCTGGCGGCGATCACGCGGACGATTACGGAGAGCCCCGCACTGCTCGCGCGCGAGCAGCGGATCTTCGACCGCTACACGGAGTCGCTCGCCACCCTGCTCGCCGAAGAGACCGGGGCGGCGCCCGACGAGGTCGAGCCGCGGGTCGCCGCGAACGCGCTGCTCGGCGTCCACCGCGCGCTCGTCGACTACAGCCGCCGCCAGATCATGGCCGGCGTCCGCAATCCCCAGCTCGCCCGCCGCGTACGCGCCCAGGGCAGGAAAGCGCTCGCACTGGTCGAGCGCGGGCTCGCCGATTACGCCGTCAAAGGCAACCGCAGGAGGGGCCAAGCCGCTGGTGGTCTCTCGTGAAGGGGCATGGGAGGGCAATGCTCCGGCTCCTAGGCGCCTCCTCCGTGGCCAAGCGTCGGACCCCTGGGGTCACGGACCCCTGGGGTCAGGTCTTGCACTGCAGCTTCGACGTCACAACTTCGCGTCAACTTGGTGCCAAATGGAGAACTTTCACGACGATGTGGCATTGCAAGACCTGACCCCGAGCCTTTGACCCGGGGACACGCCGGGGGCTAACCGGCTCTGCGATCTCAAGCACGGGAGCGGGTGGCTCGCCAGACGGAAACGGCTAGCAGGAACGCGACGGCGAGCGGGAGCAGCCACCAGGCGTTCACGTCGTCGTGAGTCAGCAGCGACGTGAGCCCGAGGGCAACCGCGACGCCCGCCGCGACGGTCCAGTCGTCGCCAACGATGAAGTCCCACCAGAAGCGCGCGAAAGAGACCACGTACCTCACGCCTCGGCTCCCGAGGGAAGCACGCCGGAGGGTTGGCGCCGCAACACGCGCACCAGCACGAACGACAGGAGCGCGAGGAACCCGATCACGCCTAGCAGTGAGAGCTCGTCGCCGGGCCAGTCCGCGCCCGCCCCCTCTGCGCCCCAGAAACAGCCGAAGCTCGTCAGCAGCAGGCCGACTGCGAACTTGATCGTGTTCTCGGGCACGCGCTCGAGCGGTCCGCGCGCGAGCACCCCGGCGAGCGTGATCAGCACGACGGCCGCCACTGCGCCGGCAACCGCGAGCCCGAGGCTGCCCTGGGCGCTCCCGAACGAGATGACGATGAACACGACCTCGAGGCCCTCGAGCAGGACGCCCTTGAACGCGACGGTGAATGCGCACCAGTCGAGCCCGGCCCGTTGCTCGGACCCCGCCGTCGCGGCCTCAGCGCGATGGCGGCCGAAGGCCTCGCCCTCGTCGTGCAGCGCGACGTGTCCGCTCGAGCGCAGGATCGCCTTCCGCAGCCACTGCAGCCCGAAGGCCAGCAGCAGCGCACCCACGACGAGCCGCAGCGTCTCGATCGGGACGAGCGTCAGCGCCGGGCCGAGCGCGCCGACGATCGCCGCCAGCGCGAGCGTGGCCGCACCCACGCCGATCAGCGTCGAGCGCCAACCGCGCACGACACCGACCCCGAGCACGATCGTGAGCGCCTCGACCATCTCGACCGCGCTCGCGAGGAACGCGCCGAGAAGGAGCAGGACGGTGCTCGTGCTCACGCCGTCCATCCTGCCGACTGCTGGCTAGGAAAGCGGGACGAGCCTCGTGCCGGTGGCTTTGAACGACGCGTAGGCCGTTCCGCCGCGGGCGAGGTCCAGCTTCTCGGCCGAGGCAGCCGTGACCTCCGCGGTGAGCGGGCCGATGCGGACGCGGACCCGATTGCCGACCTGGACGAGCGAGGCGATTTCGCCGCGCACCAGGTTCAGCGCCGAGCCGTCGGCGTGGGCCCTCTCGACGACGACGTCCCACGGGTACACGACGACGCCGACCTCGCCGCGGGCGGTGTCCGTCGAGTAGACCAGCTCTCCCGTATGGAGCCGGATCTTCGTCAGCCCCTCGTCGACCCGCTCGGCGCTGCCGCGGAGAAGGTTCGCGCCCGTGAACGAGGCGACGAACGGGTCGGCCGGGCGCGCCACCAGCTCCTCCGGGCTGCCGATCTGCCGCAGCTTCCCCTCGACGAGCACGCCGACGGTCTCCGCGAGGGCGACAGCGTCCTCGTAGTCGTGTGTGACGATCAGCGTCGGCAGGGCGAGCCCGCGCAGCAGCTCTTCGAGCTCGACGCGGACGGTGGCCTTCGTGTGCGCATCGAGAGCGGCCAGCGGCTCGTCGAGGAGGAGGACACCCGGGTCTCGCGCCAGTGCGCGCGCGAGGGCCACCCGCTGGCGCTCGCCGCCGGAGAGCTCGCCGGGCCGCGCCCCGGCGAGCTGTGAGATCCGGAAGCGCTCGAGCAGCTCGTCGACGCGCTCCTTTCCCGCGAAGGCCACGTTTTGCCGCACGCTCAGGTGCGGGAAGAGGGCGTACTCCTGGAAGACGAGCCCGACGCGCCGCTCCTCGGGAGCGCGGGAGACCCCCCGCTCCACGTCGACCCAGGCCTCGTCGCCGAGCTCGACCCGTCCTGCCTCGGGACGCGCGAGCCCGGCGATCACGCGGAGAACCGAGCTCTTGCCGGCCCCGGAAGGCCCCACGAGCGCGACCGTGCGCCCGACCTCGAGCGCGAGCCTCAGCTCGAACGCGCGGAGAGCGAGACGGAAGTCCGCCGAGAGGGTTGCCACGACAGGATCAGCTTCAACGAGAACAGCAAGGCAAGGCTGACGACGACGAGCAGCGCGCCCATCGCGAGCGCGGTGTCGAAGTCGACCGAGAACTCCTCGTAGATCGCCAGCGGCAGCGTCTGGGTCACGCCGCGGAGGCTCCCCGCGAACATGATCGTCGCGCCGAACTCGCCGAGGGCGCGGGCGAATGCGAGCGCCGCGCCGGCGGCCAGCCCGCCGCGGGCGAGCGGCAGCGCAACACGGAAGAACGTCTTCGTCGGGCCGGCGCCGAGGGTGCGCGACGCGGCGACCAGGTTGGGGTCGACGGCCTCGAAGGCGGCGATCGCCGTGCGGACGTAGAGCGGGCTCGCGACAAACGTGATCGCGAAGACGACCGCCGCCTGCGTGAACGAGATCTCCAGGCCGAAGAAGTCGAGCGTGGAGCCGAGCAGCCCCGAGCGGCCGAAGGCGGCGAAGAGGCCGATCCCGGCCACGGCCGGTGGCAGCACGAGCGGCAGCTCGACGAGCGTGACGAGCAGCGCGCGGCCGGTGAAGCGCCGCGTCGCGAGCAGGTACGCGACGGGCGTGCCGAAGAGCAGGATCAGCGCCTCCGCAATTGCCGTCGTCTTCAGGCTGACGACGAGCGCGTCGGTCACGACCCCGTTCGAGAGCAGGTGGAGGAGGCGTCCCGGCGGAACCCGGGTGAAGATCGCCACCACGGGCAGCGCCAAAAAGGCGAGCGCGACGGCCGCGGCGCCGAAGTAGAGCGTCGCGAGCAGGGCGCGCCGCACGGCTACCTCGGCCTGACGCGGGGCAGGAAGCCGAACGAGACGAGGATCCTCTGCCCGGAGTTCCCGAGCACGCGCTTGACGAAGACCTGCGCAGCAGACTTGCGCGAGCTCGCCGCGACCACGCAGATCCCGTAGCGGATCGTCGGCTGCGCGCGGGCCGGAATCTTCAGCGCGCGAACCTTGCGTGGCACCGTTCGAGCATCGGTCGAGTAGACGAAGCCGGCGTCGGCCTCGTTCAGAGCGACCTTCGCCAGCACCTCGCGGACGTCGTTCTCGCGGCTGACCACGTGGGAGAGCACGCTCGTCAGCTTCAACTTCCTCAGCACTCGCAGGGTGTACGCGCCGACCGGCACGCCGGGCGCGGCGATCACGAGCTTCACGCCCGGCTTGCGCAGGTCGAAGACGCTCCGGATGCGAGCCGGGTTCGACCTCGGGACGATCAGGACGAGCGAGTTCCGGATGAAGGCGACGGGCTTCGAGCAGCGCTTGGTCTTGTAGAGGCCGTTCGGCAGGGCCATGTTCGCCGAGGCGAAGACGTCGGCGGGCGCGCCGAGGCGGATCTGCGCGGCCAGGGCGTTCGAGCCGCCGAACGAGTACCTCGCGGAGGGGTCGATCTTCGGAAACGCGTCGGTCAGCGACGATGCGGCGAAGACCGTCAGCTCCGATTGCTCCGTGCGTGGCCGAGCCGAGGCTCCGGCGGCGACCAGTGCGGCCACGACCGCCACGGTCACGATCGTCCGCTTCACGCGCCCTGCACCATCACGGAGGTCGCCTTCACGACCGCGGTCGCAGGCTTGCCGGCCTCGAGGCCGAGCTCCTCGACGGCGTCTGCCGTGACGATCGCGACCACGCGGGCCGGGTCGTCGACGACGAGCTCGACCTGCGCCATCAGACCCTCCACCTTCACGTCGGTGACCGTCCCGCGAAGGCGGTTCCGGGCGCTGAAATGGGCCTCGCGCTCACCCGTGAGCCGATCGACCTCGCTCGCGGCGACGAGGCGGCGATTCCTGTCGTCGCGCGTCGTTTCGATTCGGCCGTCCCGATCCCAGCGACGGAGCGTGTCGAGGCTGATCCCCAGTCGCTTCGCGGCCTCGCTCGCGGCGTAGAACTGCCTTGGCATCGCGCGTTTGATACTAAGGCATTGCCTAGGCGCGCGCCGGTCGCCACCGCCGCAACAGCCGATGGAGCGTGCGGCCCGGAATGCCGAGGTACAGCGCCGTCGCGAGGTAGAGGGCGACCGCCACGGTCGGCAGAAGGAAGCTGACCCCGATTCCGATTCCGTAGAGCAGGAAGCTCGGCTGGTGCGTTAGGGCCGCCTCGACGGACTCGGCTTCGATCTCGTTCCGCACGAGCCGGCGATGCTCGGCGGCGTAGCGGATGAAGGCCGTCAAGGCGAGGCTAAGCGCCAACAGCGTGAGCCCGTAGAAGACGGCGGCAACTCGCTCCGGATCCGTCTCGCGGACGAACTCACCGACCAGCTTCGTCGGGAACGGCAGAAACGACACCAGCAGGAGCACAAGCAGGTTGAGGCGATAGAGCGTGGCGTCCGCGGTGCGAAGCGCACCGGTGATGGCCGAGTGCCGCAGCCAGATCACCCCGACGGTCAGGAAGCTCGTGACGTAGGCGAGGTACGACGGCCACTCGTGCAGGATCGAGTGCAGCAGATGCTCGCCGGCGCCGGCCTCGACGCCGAGCTCCAGCACCAGCAGCGTGATCGCAATCGCGAAGACCCCGTCGCTGAAGGCCTCCAGGCGCCCCAGCGGCAGCTCTTCTCGTGCGGACGACGCCTCTTCAGCCACCCGCTGGTCCGTCGACGATCGACACGTGGCTCGACGTTACTTGCCGACGTGGACGAACTCGACGTTACAAGCTCGTGCGTCCGCGGCTCAGGCGGCCGGCGCCTTCGTCGACTCGACGTACCCGCGCACGTCGGCGGCCGGCTCGCTGTAGGCCTCGCCCAGCGCGCTCTCCACCCGGGCCATGTACTCCTCGGCCCAGGCGGGAAAGTCGTAGTCGATCGCACGCAGAAACTCGAGCGTCGCGGCCCAGCGGATGTCCGCGATCGACGGGCTGTCTCCTCCGACGAACGGCCTGCCGTCGAGGAAGAACGCGCGAAACGCCTCCAGCGGATCGGCCAACGCGGCCTCGGCGTCCTGCTGCGCCTTCGCCTTCATTTCGTCGCCTGCTTCGGAGGTCGCGACCTCGCCGGGGTACTGCGGGAAGCCCAGCACCGGGTACGTCGCCCGCGTGAGCAGCGGGTAGAAGGTGCCGATCAAGTAGAACATCGCGTTGTCGACCAGCGCGCGCTCGCCGGGGTCGGTCGGGTAGAAGCGCTCGAGGCCGTGCTTGTTGCAGAGGTAGGCCATGATCGCGCAGCTCTCGCCGAGCGCGCCCTTGGGCAGCCCCTCCGCCTCGATCGTCGGCGTCAGGTGGGCCGGGTACTTCGCGAGGTATTCGGGGGTTGTCGTCTGCCCCCAGACGTCCACCTCCTCGAAGTCGAGCCCGGCGGCTCGCACGAAGATGCGGACGGTCAGGTTGTTCACGCTCGGCTTCAAGATGTTGACCGTGTAGTCGGCCACGCGTTCACCTCCCGGTGTCTAGCCCTGCTTGGCCCTCGTCCTCTTGCTCCGCGTCGGGTCGGCCTCCGAGAGCGCCCTCGAGAAGAAGTCGAGCGCGGTCTTGGTCTTCGTCTGCTGCTCACCCGAGACATCGACGCCGCGGTCGCGGAGAAAGGCTCTCGCTCCGAGGGAGACCTTGAACGCGTCCGCCGGAGGGCACTTTGTCGAGAGTTCGAGGATCCGCGAGTTGTCGGGGTAGTTCCACAGCTCGGCGACGAGCTTTCCGTCGTAGTCCGCGGGCTTGAACTTCAACTTGAGCACGAGGATCGGGCCGAGCGCCGATAGGTCGTCCAGCCCGAGCCCCTCGGGGGCGTGAGCGGCGAAGAACGCACGCTGCTCCTTCGAGAAGAGCTTGCGCAACGGCCGCTTGCCGTGAACGACCTTCCGCACGTCGTTGTCTTCGAGCGACGCCTTCATCGTCGCCGAGCACACGTACCCGCCGGGCATCGCGTCGACCTCGACGAACAGGTTCGGCGAGGTTCGCATCTTCTCCGGCAACTCGCTCGGAACGACCGGTCGCAGCTTGATCACAGAGTCGGCTCCCTTTCGCTGGACCCGGCGGCCCCGCACGACAACGCCGTGCTTGTTCAGGACGAGGTCGGGCGTGTCGAAGAAGTAGACCTGCCGCAGCTCGGCATCGAGTGGGTCCATTCCGAGGGCGACAACCGTCGAGCGGTGATCGGACTCAGGCACAGTCAGCTTCAGCTCGACGCTGTCGGCGTCCTCGATGAGCGCGAACATCTGCTCGAGCTCGCCCGGCGAGAGCTGCCGAGCTCTCTTGGCCTTGGAGGCCACGCGCCGATCCTACCGCTCGTCGGCCGTGATCAGCCCTTGTTTACCCGCCGCTCGACGAGTGTCGACTTGTACTCGCTGCGCGCGAGGCTCCCCCACGGAACGAGCTCGATGCGTGTGTCGACCACGAGGGCGCTGCGAAGCCTCGCGCGGATCGCCTCCGCGAGCCCCGCACCGGCCGTCGCGCTCCTGGCGAGCTCGACGCTGACGGGAAGCGGCGGCTCCTGCCTCACCCCGGGCGTCTGCGGCCTGACGAGGATGTTGCCGCTGACCTTCGGCGCGAAGGCGGCGACCGCCTCGCGCACCGCCGAGGGGAAGACGTTCACGCCGCGGACGATCAGCATGTCGTCGGTGCGCCCGAGGCAGCGCAGGCGTGGAGCCGTTCGCCCGCACGGACACGGGCTCGTCCGCGCCTCGACGTGGTCGCGCGTGCGGAAGCGCAGGAGGGGTGCGGCACGGTGCCGGAGGTGGGTCAGCACGAGCTCGCCGGTCGCGCCGTCGTCCAGCTCAACCGCGCCGCCCGAG
>JBKPHO010000250.1:0-1541 GCA_046729915.1 Actinomycetota bacterium
AGCGCGCTCCGCGCCGCGCTGCGCCAGGACCCCGACGTGATCCTCCTTGGCGAGATGCGCGACCTCGAGACGATCTCGACCGCGCTGACCGCCGCCGAGACCGGCCACCTCGTCTTCGCGACGCTGCACACCCAGAGCGCACCCGGGACGATCGACCGCGTCATCGACGCCTTTCCGGCCGGCCAGCAGGACCAGATTCGCATCCAGCTTGCCGCGACGCTCGAAGGCGTCGTCACCCAGGCGCTGCTCCCGACCGCCGACGGCCGGGGCCGCGTGCCCGCTCTCGAGATCCTCTTTCCAGACGACGCGGTCCGGAACCTGATCCGGCAGGCGAAGGTCGAGCAGGTCTACTCGGTGATGCAGACCGGGACCGGCCGCGGGATGCAGACGATGGAGCAGTCGCTCGCCGACCTCACGCTTCGCGGCGTGATCTCGATGGACGTCGCGCTCTCCCGCTCCAGCCGCCCAGAGCAGCTCTTCGGGCTGCTCGAGCGCGCCGGCTTCGACGTGCCCGACGAGGCGCGCGCACCTGCGACCAAGCTCCGCGTGGCCGAGGGGTAAGCCGTGGTCGAGTGGAACAAGGAGATCAAGCTCTCGGACCTGCGGCGCAAGAAGGACGAGATCGAGGTCGAGGTCGACGAGATGGTCGAGTCCGCGCTGGCCGAGACCCAACCGGAGCCCGAGCCCGTGGATCTCGACCCGGAGGCCAAGCCTGAGAAGGTCTCGCTGCTGAAGAAGGAGATCTCGTTCCGCCGCAAGCCGAAGCAGCCGAAGGCGGAGAAGCCGAAGAAGGAGCGCTCGCTTCGCAAGAAGGAGAAGCAGCCGAAGGAGAAAGAGCCGCGCAAGCCGCGCCGCAACCGCTCCTCGGGCACGAAGCGGGCGAAGCGCCTCGTCGGCCTGAAGGTCGGCGCCTCGCAGCTCGCAGCTGCCCGCGTCGTGAACAACGGCGTCCCCGAGCTCGTCCAGGTCGCACGCGACGACCTCGAACACGGGATCGTCGTCGGCGGCGAGCTGCGCGAGCCGGTGCTTCTCGCCGACGCCCTGCGCGCGTTCTTCCGCAAGCACAAGCTTCCGCGCCAGGGCGTGCGCCTCGGCATCGCCAACAACCGGATCGGCGTCCGGATCCTGGAGATCGCAGGAATCGACGACGTTAAGCAGCTCGAGAACGCGATCCGCTACCGCGCGCAGGAGGCGCTGCCGATCCCGATCGAGGAGGCGGTGCTCGACTACCACGTCCTCGGCGAGCGCGTCGATGACGAGGGCACGAAGATTCGCAAGGTCCTGCTCGTGGTCGCCTACCGCGAGCTGATCGACCGGTACGTCGCCGCCTGCAAGAAGGCGGGAATCCGGCTCGCGGGGATCGACCTCGAGGCCTTCGCGCTGCTGCGCGCCCTGGGCGAGCCGCAGCCCGACGACGCGCCGCCCTCCGACGCGGCCCTCGTGGTCGTCGCGATCGGGCACGACCGCTCGACCTTCGCGGTCTCGGACGGGCGCGTCTGCGAGTTCACCCGCGTGCTCGACTGGGGCGGCACGACGCTCGA
>JBKPHO010000251.1:0-15364 GCA_046729915.1 Actinomycetota bacterium
TGCCCCTTACGAGGGAGTGACCCGGTACGCGTCGAAGACGGCGTCGACGTTGCGCAGGGCCGTCAGGAGGCTCCTCAGAGCCTTGACGTCCCCAACTTCGGCGACGTACCAGTTCTTCGCGAGCTGGTCCTCGACGTGGCCGCCGTACTCGACGATGTTCGCGCCGTGCTCGGCGAACGTCCGCGCGACGTCCTCGAGCAGGCGCGGGCGGTCCCACGAGTCGACCGCGATCTGGACGCGGAAGCTCTGCGAGGCACCGCCGTCCCAGGAGACCTTCGTGAACCGCTCGGGGTTCCGCTTCAGCGCCTTGACGTTCGAGCAGTCCTCGCGGTGGATGGTGATGCCCTTGCCGAGCGAGACGTAGCCCACGATCTTGTCGCCGGGAAGCGGCGTGCAGCACTTAGCCAGGCGCACGAGCACGTCGTCGACGCCGCGCACGACGATCCCGAAGTTCTCGCTTGCGGTCGCGTGGCGCGCCTTCGGCGCCTTCAGCGGGACGGCCTCCTCCTCGGCGACCTGCTCCGTCTTCAGGCGCTGGATCACCTTGTTGACGATCTGGCCCGCCTGCAGCTTTCCGGAGCCGAGCGCGAGGTAGAAGTCCTCGGCCTTCTTGAAGCCGGTCTCGCGGATCACCTGCGCGAGCACCGACGAGCCCTGGAGCTTGCGGTAGGGCAGGTTCTGCTTCTTCAGCGCGCCCTCGAGCGTCTCGCGGCCCTTCTGCTCGGTCTCCTCACGGGTCTCGCGCGAGAACCACTGGCGGATCTTGTTGCGTGCGCGCGACGACGCCGCCAGCGAGAGCCAGTCGCGTGACGGCCCGCGGCCGCTCTTGGTCGTCATGATCTCGACGAAGTCGCCGCTCTTCAGGCGGTAGTGCAGCGGGACGATGCGGCCGTTGATCTTTGCGCCGACCGTGCGGTGGCCGACGTCGGTGTGCACGGCGTAGGCGAAGTCGATGGGCGTCGAGCCGGCCGGTAGCACCTTGACCTCGCCCTTCGGTGTGAACACGTAGACCTCGTCGTCGAAGAGGTCGGTCCGGAAGGTCTTGATGAACTCGCGCGGGTCTGCCTCGTCCTCCTGCCAGTCCATCAGCTGGCGCACCCACTCGGCCCATTCCTGGTCGGCCGGCTTGCCGCTCCGTCCGTGCTTGTACTGCCAGTGCGCGGC
Source organism: Actinomycetota bacterium (assembly GCA_046729915.1). Taxonomy (GTDB): domain Bacteria; phylum Actinomycetota; class Thermoleophilia; order Gaiellales; family Gaiellaceae; genus AC-32. The sequence goes on from JBKPHO010000251.1 coordinate 1,165, forward strand.
AACGCCGAACTCGGCCGTCTCGTGCATCTCGCGCGTGCGCACCTGGATCTCGAGCGGCCGGCCTTCGGGCCCGATCACGGTCGTGTGAAGGGCCTGGTAGCCGTTCAGCTTGGGCATCGCGAGGTAGTCCTTGAAGCGGCCCGGCATCGGCTTCCAGAGCGAGTGGATCAGGCCGAGGGCGCCGTAGCAGTCGCGCGTCCCCTCCTCACTGCTGCGCTCCGCGATCACGCGCATCGCGGTGAGGTCGTAGATCTCGTTGAACTCGCGGCCCTTCTTGGCCATCTTGTCGTAGATCGAGTAGAAGTGCTTCGCCCGGCCGGAGATCTCGGCGGGGATGTCCACCTTCTCGAGCTCGCGCTGCAGCGTCATCGCAGCCTCCCGCACGTGCTCCTCGCGGTCGGTGCGCCGCTCGCTGACCATTGCCTTGATCTCCTCGTACTTGCGCGGATGCAGCGTCGAGAAGGCGAGGTCCTCGAGCTCCCACTTCAGCTTGTTGATCCCGAGCCGGTGGGCAAGCGGGGCGTAGACCTCGAGCGTCTCCTTGGCCTTCTGCACCTGCTTCTGCTTGCCCAGGTACTCGATCGTGCGCATGTTGTGGAGCCGGTCGGCGAGCTTGATCAGGATCACGCGCACGTCCTGAGCCATCGCCACGATCATCTTGCGGTAGTTCTCCGCCTCGGCCTGCTCGCGGCTCTGGAACTGGATTCGCGTCAGCTTCGTGACGCCTTCGACGAGCTGCGCGATCTCGTCGCCGAACTCCACCCGCACCTCTTTGATGTCGGTGCCGGTGTCCTCCACGACGTCGTGCAGGAGCGCGGCGGCGATCGTTTGTTCGTCGAGGCGGAGCTCCGCGCAGATCTTCGCGGCGCCCCACGGATGCTTGATGAACTCCTCGCCCGAGCGCCGCTGCTGGCCCCCATGCGCCGCCGCCGCGAAGCGGAAGGCGCGCGTGAGCAGGTCGCGGTCGACGTCCTTGTTGTAGGCGGCGACGGTCTCGATCAGCTCGTCGATGAGCTCCTGATGTCGTTCAGCAGACTCGAGGACCGTCATGAGAAGAGTGTACTCCCGCCGTTTTCCCTAACCGCGGCGCGTAATTCACGTCGCAGGAGGGAACGCCTGCGAGGCGAACGCCGGTACTCATGCGGAGGAAACGGAACGAAGAACGCAAGGCGGCGCGGCTGGCGCGGATGCTCGTGGCCCTGGACCACGAAGCGCAGGAGACGCGGCCGTGGCGCCCGCGGCGAGTCACCCGCGCGGCGCTCGGGACTACCCGGGGCTAAGGGTCGCCGCAAGTCGATACGACGTTCGTCGGATCTTTGCGCGCGGCTCTTGACTGTTTTGCAACGAAGTGCCACCATCGCTGCCCTCGAGAGCGCGCAATCGCGGCTCCAGAACGGAGGTATCGACGACCTAGCTTCTGACTCCAGGCATTCCAGCCGCGATGTATTCGCGGCCGTTTGACGTACTTCGTGAAAGGAGTCAGTAAGCCATGCACAAGCGCGACCGTCTTCTCGCGGTCGATCGCTACGACGACCCAGCGGCGCTCCAGCCAACGCGTGACGAGTTCGGATTGACGCGCCGCGAGCGGGAAATTCTCGCCTGGGTCGCCCGCGGGAAGACGAACGCTCAGATCGGCGAGGCCCTCTGGATCGCGCCGAGCACCGTGCGGAAGCACCTCGAGAACATCTACCCGAAGCTCGGCGTGCGAACGCGCACGGCTGCAGTGACACGCCTCCTCGGATTCGTCGACGACGAAGAGCTGCAGGTCTAGCTCGGGTGCCGGCGCGACCAGCGGCGCGGTGTCGCGCCGGCGCAGCGCGCTCAGTCCGCGGGCTCATTGCCGCGGGCGGCCGTCGTCCGTCTTGACGTAGTTCGTCGGCGCTCCCGCGTGGCCGGTGCCGCCCTGCGGGTCGAGCCTGCCGGAGCTGGCATCTGTTGCCACCAGGCCGTCGGTGTTCTCGAACTCACGCTGCGGCTCGAGGCTGTGGCCGAACGCACGGAAGCGGAACCGCTTGAGCTTGTCGAGGATCGACATGGGAAGAGCGTACCGCCTCAGGCCGCTTCGGCCAGTGTCGGCTCGGCCAGGAGCGTCTGGAAGTGCTTCGACTCGAGCAGATGGCGCCTCGCTCCATCCTCAGCGAAGTCGAGCTCCTCGAAGATGGTGGCCGCGTCCGGGTGCCGCGCCGCCGGCACCTTTCGCCACTCGGTCTTCAGCCAGTCGCGCAACTCGACGTAGCGCTCGTTCGCCTCGAACACGTGGCGCACGTTCAGCTGTGGTGCCACGGTGCCGTTCCACTGGTTCGCCTCGAGCCGGAACGCGACGTCGTGGTGCGCGACGCGGCGCAGGCTGTCGAGACGCTTTCCGAGCCGGAACGCGATCGCGCTGCCCGAGTCGCGCCCGTCCATGCGCACGCGGAACTTGAGGTGTTTGCCGTCCCCCACCGCGGCGAGATCGGCAAGCTCGCAGCCGGCCAGCAGCAGCGTCACGTTCGGGTTTCCGAGGCCGAAGGGCGCGAGTCGGGCAAGCTCGGCGCAGAGGTCAAGCGTGAGCTCGGAACCGTGGACGAGCGCGTCGACGAGAGCAGGCCGGCGCAGATCGTCCTCGGCGAGGCCGGCGTCGCCGATCGCGGAGAAGGCCTCGGCGAACTCGGCCACGCGCTCGGGCTTGATCGACAGCCCGGCGGCCGCGGCGTGCCCGCCCCAGCGCTCGAGGTGACCCGCGCACTGCCGCAGGCCGTCGTGGAGGTCGAAGCGGGGAATCGAGCGGCCCGAGCCCTTCCAGTCGCCGTCGGTGCCTGCGATCAGCACGACCGGGCGGCTGTAGCGCTCCACGAGCCGCGAAGCGACGATTCCGATCACGCCCTCATGCCAGTCGGCGCCCGCCACGACGTAGGCGCGACGGCAGCGCTGCGGCTCCGGCCAGGACTCGATCTCCTCGACCGCTTCGCGCAGGATCCGCTCCTCGACGGCCTGGCGGTCGCGGTTGAGCTCCTCCAGCTGCTCGGCCAGCCGTGCGGCCGGCTCACGCTCCTCGGTGAGCAAGAGCTCGAGCGCGGCCTCCGGCCTGCCGAGGCGGCCCGCTGCGTTCAGCCTCGGCGCGAGCCGAAAACCGATCGCGCCGGCGTCGACCGCAGCAGGATCCACGCGCGCAACGCGCATCAGCTCCTGCAAGCCCGGCTTCTGCGTGCGCGCCAGCTGCCGCAGGCCGGCGACCGCGAGCCCACGGTTCTCGTCGAGCAGCGGCACCACGTCGGCCACTGTCGCCACCGCAACGAGGTCGAGGTGCCGCGCGAGAGCCATCGACTCAGCGCCGAGCAGCGCCTGCCCGAGCTTCCAGACCACGCCCGTCCCACAGAGCTCGCGGAACGGATACGGGCCGCGGTACGGGCCGACGACGGGGCACGAGGGCAGTTCCGGGCCGCCGGCCCGGTGGTGGTCGGTGACGACGACCTCGAGCCCCTCGCGGCGCGCAGAGGCGACCTCCTCGACCGCGGTGACCCCACAGTCGACGGTCAGCACCAAACCCACGCCTTCACTGGCCAGACGAGACAGCGTTTGGCCGGCGACCCCGTACCCCTCGTCGAAGCGGCTCGGGAGGTGCCAGGTGACGTCGGCGCCGAGCTCGCGCAGAACGAGCACCGCAAGCGCGGTAGCGCAGATTCCGTCGGCGTCGTAGTCGCCGTGGACGCAGATCCGAGTTCCGGCCGCCACCGCCGCGCGGATCGCCTCGCACGCCTCGCGCATGTCGCCGAGCTCGAAGGAGTCGTACGCCGGCAGCTCGGCCTCCAGAAACAAGCGCGCCCGCCGCGGCTCCGCGTACCCGCGCCTGACGAGGACGGCGGCAAGCACCTCGCTCACGCCGAGCTCGGAGGCCAGCGCCTCGACCTCCGGCCTCTCACACGCTCCGCGTAGTTGCCACGACATGGGCAGCCCACGGTACGGAGGCCCTCGGACGGACTCAGAACCGGTCTCGAGCTCTTATTCGCGCGGCAACTCGAGGCCGAGCAGCGAGAGCGCCGCGATCACTGCGAGCGTGCCGGCTGCGATCGCGACCACGAGCCACGGCCTTCGCCGGCGCCGCAGCGACTCCCAGCCGACCTTCGCCCAGAGCACGACGACACCCGCCGCCGCGCCGAACGCGGCGACGATCACGGGAGCGAGCACGGCGGCCCTCTCGAGCGACATCTCGAAGGCCCAGACGACCAGTAGGACGAGGGCTGTCGTGACCACACCCGACGCCAGTAGGGCCTTCGTACTCACGAAAGTCAGTCTAGATCGCCGGGATATCCTCCTTCTCGTGGACCTGGACAACTACTCGTCCGGCGACGACATCGTCGTCGAGTTCCTCCGCCTCCGCTTCAGCTTCAACGCCGCCGACTTCGCGCAACGCGTCTGCGCGGCGGCGTTCAAGCTCGGCCTCGTCGACGACAACGAGCTCGACCAGGACGAGACCGACGACCTCGTCGAGCTCACCGCCGACGGCGTGATCGAAGAGCCGCGCAGCGAGCTGGGCCGTTACCTCGTACGCCACTGGGAGCGGCTCTCACTCGTCGGGGGCGAGTCGCTCGTCTACTGGCTGCGCAAGCTCGTCTTCCGCGGTGCGTGGCTCGACCACCGCGTCAAGGACGGGCGGCTGGACGTCGCGTGGGACGACGGCTCGTCCGAGTTCGCCTACCTCGAGCCGGGAGGAGAGCGGGCCCTGCTGGAGCTCGCGCCGACGCCTTCCTGGCACGAGCTGCAGTTCAGGCGCTAGGGCCGCTCCGTACGCCACCGCCCGGCCGCCTCGGCCTTGCGTCGCGCGATCGCCTCTTGGAGCCTACGGTCGAGATCGGCACCGCGAGCCTTCCGAGCCGCTCGCTCTTCAGGCGTCTGCTGCTTCTTCCTCCCCATCGTGTTCCTCGAGCAAGTCGATGATGTAGTCGGTGTTCGTCCGGATGTCGAACAGGACTTGCGTGATAAGCGTCGCGTCGTCGGGTAACTCGTCGGCCACCGATCCATGATCGCTCTCGGCCAGGCGTTCCGAAGAGAGTCCTTTCGAGTCGACGCCCGGTTTGACTCCCTTCTTACGTAAGCGTAGACTTACGTAAGTCATGGCTTACAGAGATGCGATGGATGTGCTTGGCGACCGCACCAGGCGGACGATCTTCGAGCGGCTGCGCTCGGGGCCGCTCTCGGTCGGCGAGATCGCGGAGGAGCTGCCGGTCAGCCGTCCTGCTGTCTCGCAGCACCTGCGCGTGTTGAAGGAGACGGGGCTCGTGACCGAGCGCCGCGATGGCACGCGGCGCCTCTACCGGCTCGATCCGGACGGGCTCGGTGAGATCCGCGACTACTTCGACGACTTCTGGAGCGAGGCCCTGGCCGCCTTCAAGGCGGCGGCCGAAGAGGAGAGGAGGAAGCGATGAGCACCCAGGCAGAGGATTTGACGATCCGCAAGTCCGTCACCGTCGACTGCTCGCCGGACCACGCCTTCGAGACCTATACGGCAGGGATCGACAACTGGTGGCCGCTCGAGACGCACTCAGTCGGTGGGATGAACGGCGAGCGTCCGGAGAAGGCGGTCTTCGAGGCGGGCGTCGGCGGCCGGCTCTACGAGCGGATGGCGAGCGGTGAGGAGCGCGAGTGGGCGAAGGTGCTCGTGTGGGAGCCGCCGCACCGGCTCGTGATCGACTGGCACGTCAACCCGAACAACCCATCCACCGAGGTCGAGGTGACGTTCACCGCTGAGGGAGACCGAACCCGCGTGGAGGTCGAGCATCGCGGCTGGGAGCGCTACGGCGACAGAGCCTCGGCGGCATACGGCGACTACAACTCCGGTTGGGAACCGGTGCTCGCGCGGTTCGTCGAGGCCGCCTCGGGCTAGCGGTCAGGGAGCGAGAAGCCGAACGGCTCCTGCTCCTCCGCGGAGCGGAGCGTGATCCGGGCAACGGCGGTGACGGGGACGATCCATTCCTCGTCGCCGCCGTCCTCCTCGTGCGGAACCAGGGTGAGGAAGCCGAAGCCGGGCTCGGCCGCGAGCGAGCGCACCACCGCGGTCGGGCCGTCGTGGAGCTCGACCTCCACGCGGGCCTGCTTGCCGTGCCGCTCCACGAACGCCTCGATTCGAAGCAGGATCCTCGTGACCAGCTCGTCGAGCGGGCCAGCAGCGCCCGGGACCCAGAGACCGGACATCAGAAGAGCGAGTCGTCGCCGGACGCGGCGCCCACGTGCTGCTGCCCGAGCTTCGTCACGACCCGGCCGCGCGGCGTGCGTTGCAGGAAGCCGAGCTGGAGCAGGTACGGCTCGTACACGTCCTCGATCGTGTCCGGCTCCTCGCCCAGCGAGACTGCGAGGGTCGAGAGGCCGACCGGGCCGCCGTCGAACTTTTCCACGATCGAGCGCAGCAGCGCACGGTCGATGCGCTCGAGCCCGCGCTCGTCGACCTCGAGCAGGTCGAGCGCCTCGCGGGCGATCTCGGTCGTGATCGCGCCCTCGTGCCGCACCTCGGCGACGTCTCGGACGCGCCGCAGGATGCGGTTCGCGATCCGAGGCGTCCCGCGCGAGCGCCGGGAGATCTCGTCGGCGGCCTCGTCGGCGAGCTCGACGTCGAGGATTCGCGCCGAGCGGCGGACGATCCGCGCGAGCTCGGCCGGCTCGTAGTGCTCGAGGCGGAAGGTCATCCCGAAGCGGTCACGCAGCGGCGTCGTCAGCAGCCCGGTCCGCGTCGTCGCGCCGATCAGCGTGAAGGGCGGCAAGTCGAGCGTCAGCGTTCGCGCCGCCGGCCCCTGGCCGACGACGATGTCGAGCCGGAAGTCCTCCAGGGCCGGATAGAGGATCTCCTCGACTGCGCGGCTGAGCCGGTGGATCTCGTCGATGAAGAGCACGTCGCGCTCGCCGAGGCCGGTGAGGATGGCGGCGACGTCGCCCTTGCGCTCGAGCGCAGGCCCCGCCGCCGAGCGCAGCCCCACGCCGAGCTCCTCGCACACGATGTACGCAAGGCTCGTCTTGCCGAGCCCGGGCGGGCCGATCAGCAGCAGGTGGTCGAGCGCCTCCCCGCGGGCCCGCGTCGCCGCAAGCGCGATCGCGAGCTGCTCCTTGACGCGTTCCTGCCCGACGAACTCGTCCAGCCGCCGCGGCCGGAGCGAGCGCTCGAGCTCGTCTTCCTCCGGCCGCACCGCCGGCGCCAGGAACTGTGCGGTCTCTGTCATGCGGCCCTCAGCTGGAGCGCCTGCCGCACCCGTTCCTCGACCGGCAGGGCCGGATCGACAGCGGCGAGCGCCTCCTCGGCCTCGGTCGCGGTCCAGCCGAGCTCGACGAGCGCGTCGCGGGCGACGGCGTGGGGCTTCCCTGCGATCGGCGCCGGCTCGTGCATCGTCCCGAGCTTCTCCTTCAGCTCGAGCACGACTCGCTGCGCGGTCTTCTTGCCGATCCCCGGGATCGCCTCGAACCGCGCGGTGTCCTCGAGCGCGATCGCGCGGCGGAGGTCCGCCGGAGGCGAGCCGGAGACGATCGCCAAGGCGACCTTCGGGCCCACCCCCGAGACGGCGAGCAGGTGCTCGAACAGCTCGCGCTCGGCGGCCTCGCCGAACCCGTACAGCTGGAGCGCGTCTTCGCGCACGTGAAGGTACGTCTCCAGCGAGACCTCTCCCCCGCGCTCGGCAAGCCGCGCCGCGGTCGGAGTCACGGCCAGCGCGTAGCCGACACCGCCGACGTCGAGGACCAGCCGCTCGCCCGAGCGCGCGACCGCGGTCCCGCGCAGGCGCGAGATCACCCTGCAGCCCTCAGCAGCGGCGGCGCGAGGGCGTGGCAGATCGCGACCGCCAGCGCGTCGGCCGCGTGGTGCGGCGTCGGTGACTTGTCGAGCCCCAGGATCGTCGCAACCATCCGCTGCACCTGCGCCTTCTCGGCCCGGCCGTAGCCGCAGACCGTCTGCTTCACGCGCGTGGGCGCGTACTCAGCGCACTCGATGCCGTATGACGCGGCCGCGACGAGCACGGCGCCGCGCGCCTGTCCGACGGAGAGCGCGGTGCGGGCGTCGACGCCTACGAACGATTCTTCGAGGACAACCGCATGCGGCCCGAACTCCTCGACGAGCTCGACGACCCCGTCGAAGATCGTCTTGAGGCGCAGCGACGGGCTCTGGTCGGCCGCGGTTTTCCAGCAGCCGAAATCGACCGCCTTGAGGCGGTTTCCCCGTTCGCGGACGATTCCGTACCCGCATGCAGCCGTGCCTGGATCGATCCCGAGGACCGTCACGGCGACACCTTAGGCACCGCGTCGGACAGTCCTCCCAGGCGTCATCGGCCGACTACGCTCCGCGCGAGGACGATGCGACTGCAGGTCGGCGTACAGCTTCCCGAGGTCGAGCGCGAGGTGCGCTGGCCGGAGCTGCTGAGAATCGCACGTGCGGCCGAGGCGGGCGGCTACGACTCGGTCTGGGTCGGTGACCACATGCTCTACCGCGACGACGGCCGCCCCGAGCGCGGGCCGTGGGACGCATGGACGACTCTCGCCGCGCTGGCCGCCTCGACCGAGCGCGTCCGGCTGGGGCCGCTCGTCGCCGCCACGGCCTTTCACCCGCCGGGCCTGGTCGCCCGGATGGCGGCGACGATCGACGAGATCTCGGCCGGACGGTTTGTTCTCGGCCTCGGCACCGGCTGGAACGAGACCGAGTTCCGGGCTTTCGGGATCCCGTTCGACTACAAGGTTGCGCGCTTCGAGGAGGCGTTCGAGATCATCCGGCGCCTGCTTGCCGGCGAGCGCGTCACCTTCGACGGCCGGTTCTACGCAGTCGCCGACGCAGTGCTCCTGCCGCCGCCGCGGCGCCGGGTGCCGCTGCTGGTCGGCGGCACGGGCCCACGAATGCTCGCAGCGGCAGGGCCGCACGTCGACTGGTGGAACTGCTGGTACTCGTGGTACAGAAACACCCCAGACGGCTTCGCGGACCTGAGCTCGCGATTCGAGGGCGGCTTCAGGCGGAGCGCCTGCGTGCTCGTGAGCGTGGACGGCGGCGCGGGCGAGCGGCCGCTCGAGCAGGAGGCCCCTCCGGTCGAGGCGGCAGAGCTTCGAGACCATCTCGACGCGCTGGCGGCGGCCGGCGCGGACGAGGCGATCCTTGTCCTCGACCCGATCGGCGGGCAGTCGGTGATCGCCGTGGCGGACATGCTCGGGCTCTCGCGCAGCTAGGCCCAGGAGCCCGGGGTCAGATCTTGCACTGCAACATCCGTGTCACGAGACCGCACCAAAGCGCCCACAGTCGGCGAGCTCAGGACTTCTCGCGGAGCCTCACACCGGTTAAAGCCCCGCGTCCTGGCGCACCCACAAGGTCACGAGCCGGGCGACGAGCGTCACGAGGAAGACCTGCCCGAGGAGCGCCTCAAGCGCAGTCAGCGCCTGCGGCAAGCCGACCGCGGGCGAGAGGTCGCCGAACCCGAGCGTCGTCAGGGTCACGAAGCTGAAGTAGAGGTACTCCGACTCCTGGTGCGCCCCCGGCTGCGCGAAGAACGGGCCGTCGCGAATCAGATCAAGCGCGAGGTAGGCGAATGCGAAGAGCAAGCCGACGAGGACGTACGAGCAGAGGGCGCCGAGCACCGTCTCCTGTGTGACTCGCTGGTGGTGGAGTACGCGAGAGAGCGTCACAGGGAGCGTTGCCGTCACGAGCAGCGCCGCGGGCACTAGGTAGCTCAGGCCGATGACCGACTCCGAGTCGACCACCAGGACGACCGGCACGAGCAGAACGCAGACCGCGATCGAGATCGCCTGACGGCGGTTGATCCTGTGCCCGGTGTCAGGGTCACTGATAGCGACGATGAGCGCCGTGGCAGCGAGCAGCGTGCTGCCGATCACGCCCCAGCGCTTGTCGTCAACGACCTCGAGCAGGAAGAAGTTCGCGAGCAGCAGCACGAGCAGCGACGCGTAGCTGTCGAGGATCCGGATCGCGCGGCCACGCATCGTCGCGCGAGACGATAGTGCCGCTGGCCAAAGCGATCACAGGTCCCGCGGTCCCGGACGCAACTGTCACAGTCTTGGGTGCTCGAAGTGAGCGCGATTCGCACAGGCATGTGGCATTGCAAGATCTGACCCCGACCCGCCCCCGGAACTCGTTCGCGGTCGCCGGACATGAACCGGTCGAGTTGGACCTCGACGACTCGACGCTCTGGGCGCGTTCTCGGGCAGGCGACGCCGAGGCGTTCACGACGCTCTTCGAGCGACACGGGACCACGATCTACAACTACTGCTTCCGGCGGATCGGCGACTGGTGCGGCCGAGGACTTGCTGTCGATCGTCTTCCTCGAGGCGTGGCGCCGTCGGCAGAAACAGCTGCCCCCCGGAAAGGTCCTCCCGTGGCTCTACGGGATCGCGACCAACGTCGTCCGCAACCGCCGCCGCGCCGAGCGACGCTACCGGGCGGCGCTGGCGCGCGTGCCCGCCCCGGAAGGCGAGCCGACCTTCGACGCCGAGGCGGCAGCGCGGGTGGACGACGAGCGCCGCATGCGTCACGCGCTCGAGTTCCTCGCCGCCCTGGCGGCAGCAACAGGACGTCCTCGTCCTGTGCGACTGGTCGGAGCTGGGCTACGAGGAGGCCGCCTTCGCGCTCGGCATTCCGGTCGGCACCGTCCGCTCGCGGCTCTCGCGCGCGCGGCGAGCGCTTGAGGAACTCGTTCCGCCCGCTGGACATGAACAGTCGGAATGCATGGAGGGAACGGCACGACCATGAGCAGCCAGCTGGTGATTCCGCCGCTTCGCGACCCGCCCGCCGGCCGGCTGGCAGCGCGAACCGCGCACCTGCGGGCCGAGCTTCCGGGTGCGGCGCACCCGCTTCTCGGGCGCAGGCGGGCTCTGGCACTCGCTGCCCTCCTGCTCGCACTCCTGGCGACCCTGCTCGCGACACCTGCCTTCGGGCTGCGGGATCACCTCGCCGACCTCTTCACCTCCGACGACCACCCGCCGGAACTGATCGTGCGCTACTTCAGCAGGCTCAACATCGCTCCACCCGGGACGGCGCCGGTCGAGTCGGGCAAGGCGCGGATCGCGATGGCCGTCGAGATTCCCGGGTACGGACACGAAGTGATCTGGGTGGCCCCTACCACGACCGGCGGTTTCTGCTCCACGAATGGCTGCGACCGCGGCCGCACCAAGCCGCTCTCGACCACGCTGCGCATCAGTGGGCCGACCTCGAGAAACTCGCAGCCTGCGCCCGGCTCGACGAACGTCCACGTCTTGATCGAGGGAGACACCCTGCTTCGGCGGGCAACCGGGGTGGAGATCCGCTTCGAGGACGGCAGCTCGGAGCAGACGCCGCTCGTCTGGGTGTCGAAGCCGATCGCAGCCGGGTTCTTCGTCTACGAGCTGCCGAAGGAGCACTGGCAGACAGGAAAGCGCCCGGTCGATGTCGTGGCGCTGGGCGCCGATGGGCGGACGCTCGCCCGGGACGCCAGCGCAGCCCGCTGGCTGCGCGATGCGCAGAGCAAAGGGCTGGCACCGGCCCGGGGCCAGAGGCGATCTACAAGCACCGCGCCCTGCCTCAACCCCGCGGGCCCGCTCTCGTCACGGACGTACAGCGATCCAGTGGGTGACACGAGCACGTACCCCGACATCACTGCGCTCACGGTCACGAAGCAATGCGACGGACGTCTCGGGTTCAGGGTCACCATCGCCGACGCATTCGACGAGGAGAGGAGCGACGCGCCTCTCGTCGCGCTCGACCTCGATCAGAATCCGGACACGGGGAGCGCGTTCTACGGCACCGAGGTTCAGGTTGCACCCGCGGAAGGCCTTCGCGGCGGGCTGGGCTTCTACCGCGCTCGCGTCTGGGACTTCCGGGAAACTAAATGGCCCCGCGGGCGCGGCGGGTCGGAGTTCGGCCCGCACAGCGTCGGTTTCTCAATCCGACCATCGGGCTTGGGTCTCAAGCGAGGCGCGCGCTTCAACATCGTCGTCGCGAGCGTCGGATCGCATTCGGACACGGCTCCGGACACCGGCACGTTCAGCTACGAGCTCTCGCCGGGAACGCCGCCTCGTCGACCGGGGCCTGACCGCCGCGCACCGAAGGCCTTCGCATTCGAGTCGACAGGCGTACACGGCAAGACGGCGGAGCTCGGCTACTGGGCGCTGGACGGCCGAGGCAGAACGCGGCAGGTAATCCGCATCTTCCGCGGGCGGCGGCTGCTGAAGACGATCTGGACGCCGCTTGCGGACGCGAACCCGTTCCATCTCTCCGAGACCACCTGGCACGTCCCCGCGCACGTCCACGGGACCCTTCGCTTCTCCGTCCGCTCGATCGACGCCGCGGGCAACAAGAGCACGCGGGCCTCGGCTGCGCTCGTCGTGCGGTGAGCCGCCGCTAGCCGGCGACCGTCTCCATCACGCGCTCGGGGATGTCGAAGTTTGCGTAGACCTCCTGGACGTCGTCGCTCTCCTCCAGCGCGTCCACCAGCCGCAGCGTCTTCTTCGCGGCGTTCTCGTCCTCGAGGCTGACCGTCGTCTTCGGCACCATCGTCAACTCCGCCGAGTCGACCGACAGCCCCGCCGCCTCGATCGCCTCGCGGACGCCGGTTAGGTCCTCCGGTGCGGAGGTCACGCGGAAGCTCGAGCCGTCGCGCTCGACATCCTCGGCGCCACCCTCTGCCGCGGCGAGAGTCAGCTCGTCCTCGTCCACACCGTCCGCGTCGACGAGGATGAGGCCGCGCCGCTCGAACAGCCAGGCAACGGACCCGGACCCGCCGAGGTTGCCGTCGTGCTTCGTGAACGCCGCGCGCACGTCCGCCGCAGTGCGGTTGCGGTTGTCGGTCAGGGCGTCGACGATCAGCGCGACACCGTTCGGGCCGTAGCCCTCGTAGATCACCTGCTCGAACGAGTCCGCGTCCGAGTCGGCGCCCGAGCCGCGCGCGATCGCGCGCTCGATGTTGTCCTTCGGCATGGAGTAGGAGCGCGCCTTCTCGATCGCGTTCGCCAGGGCGAGGTTCGCCGACGGATCGGGCCCGCCCTCCCGCGCCGCCACGATCAGCGCCCGTGAGAGCTTCGAGAAGAGCTTGCCGCGCTTGGCGTCGGCCGCGCCCTTCTTGTGCTTGATCGAGCTCCACTTGCTATGCCCGGACATTCGCTTCCTCCTGCACGAGATCGAGGAACCGCTCGTGCACGCGCGTGTCGTCGGTGAGCTCGGGATGGAACGACGCGACGATCACCCGCCCGTCCCGCAGCAGCACCGGCTCGCCGTCGAACTCCGCCAGCACCTCCACGTCCGGCCCCACCTTCCCGACCCGCGGCGCGCGGATGAACACGCCCGCAAGGGGCGCTCGTCGTCGTCGAGCTCGAGGTCGGCCTCGAAGCTCGCGACCTGCCGCCCGTAGGCGTTCCGCTCGACCTCCAGGTCGAGCACGCCGAGGTGGCGCCGGTCGAGCAGGATCATCCCCGCGCAGGTCCCCAGCACCGGCCGCGCGAACTCGCGGATCGCCTGCTCGAGCCCGTACAGGCGGACGAGCCGCATGATCGCGGTCGACTCCCCGCCCGGGATCACCAGGCCGTCGAGGCCCTCCAGCTGCTCCGGCTTGCGCACCTCGACCGGTTCCGCACCGAGCCGGCGCAGCATCGCCGCGTGCTCGCGGAAGTTTCCCTGCACCGCCAGAACCCCGATTCTCACGGGAGCAAGTGTAGTGGCGGCCTAGAGGGCAGCTTCGCGCCGCCGCCTCGCAAGGAGCAGGCCGATGGCGATGAAGACAGCCCCGGTGACCGCGAAGACGAGCGCCGAGGCCCAGGGGTGCGTCGCCCGTTCCTCGTAGCTCTGGTCGAACGCCTCGGCGAGCACGAACGGGAACAGGTAGAAGGCCGCGAAGGCCAGTGCCCCGAGATCCGACCACTTGTCCGCGAAGTGCGCCGCGGCCTGGAGCATTCCCCACGCCCCGAGGACGGCCCAGCTCGAGCGCCCGAGCCGGTCGGCCAGCGCGATGTACAGCATGCCCGCGACCGCGACGAGGGCCCAGTCCCAGTCGCCGTCGTGGAAGAACCACAGCAGGCCGCCCCCGATCGTGAGGCCCGCGACGACGTGCGGCCGAAGGCGTAAGGCCTCGTGTCCCCGTTGTCGACGGCGAGCGCCAAGCCGAGCAGGGCGAGCCCGAACAGGAGCGTCACCACCGCAGACCAGTCACCCCCGCCCGAGATCAAGTCGGTCACGAAGAACCAACCCCCGGCCGCGAGCACGAAGACCAGGAGCGGAAAGCGGAACACG
>JBKPHO010000252.1:0-15188 GCA_046729915.1 Actinomycetota bacterium
CCCGAGCTCGCCCGGGTTGGCGATGGTCGCGGAGGCGAGCAGGAACTGCGGCTCGGCCCCGTAGACCCGCGCGAGCCGGCGCAGTCGCCGCAGGACGTTGGCCACGTGCGAGCCGAAGACGCCGCGGTAGACGTGGGCCTCGTCCACGATCACGTAGGCGAGGTTCGAGAGCACGTCGCCCCAGCGGTCGTGGTGGGGCAGCACGCCGACGTGGAGCATGTCCGGGTTGGAGAGGATCAGATTCGCCCACCTGCGCACCTGCCAGCGCCGGTCGGCCGCGGTGTCGCCGTCGTAGATGGCCGCCCGCAGCTTGGGCAGCCTCAGCGAGCCGAGGGCACGGAGCTGGTCCTGCGCGAGCGCCTTGGTCGGGTAGAGGTAGAGCGCGCGCGACTTCGGCTCCCGCGCAAGCGCGTCCAGGACCGGCAGGTTGAACGCCAGCGTCTTGCCGCTCGCCGTCCCGGTCGTGACGATCAGGTGCTCCCCGCGCTGCGTCGCCTCCCACGCCTCGGCCTGGTGCGCGTACAGCGCCTCGACTCCCTGGGCCGCGAGCGCCTCGCGGACGCGCGGGTGCAGCTCCTCCGGCAAGGGCGCGAGCCGTGCCTCGCGTGCCTCCTCCAGGCCGAGGTAAGCAAGCTCCTCGCCCTGCAGCAGGTCGGCCCATCCGCCCGTCGCGACGCTCATCGGCGTGCCCGCAGGGCCACGACGTGCGGGTAGTCACGCTCACCGAGCTCCTCGAACCGCTCGATGCGCAGCCCGGCCGCGGTGAACGCGTCGAAGAAGTCGTGGAGCGTTAGGTGGACTCCGCCGACGCGGGCGCGCACGCCGTCGGGGTTGCCCACTCCCGGCGCCGAGTCGTCGTACCGCCTCGTCGGCCGGTAACCGGGGTGGAACGCCGGCACGCCCTCGGCGCCGACGAACAGGGAGTGCGGGCCGACGAAGCAGGGATGAGCGCCGATGTAGACGAACGGTGCCCCGGGCCTCAGCACTCGGGTTGCCTCCGCAAGTGCGGCGCCGAAGTCGTCGATGTCCGTGTGCGTCCACATGGAAACGGCGGCATCGAACGTCGCCTCCTCGAACGGCAGCGCGTCGGCCGGCGCCTCGAGCACGCCGAGACCGGCCGCACTCGCGGCCTCGAGCAGATCCGTGGAGACGTCGACGCCGATGACCGACCAGCCGAGCTCGGCTACCGCCGCCGTCGAAACGCCGGTCCCGCAGCCGAGGTCGAGACAGCGGCCGCCGCCGCAGCCGAGGAGCCGCTTCAGAGCCTCGAGCTCGTCGCCCCTCGGAGCGGGCCGAAAGTCCTGGTACCACTCGGCGAGCCCGTCGTAGCGCGGCGCGTTGCCCATGACGACGATGCTAGCCTCACGGCACCGGGGTGCCCTGCGGGGCTGAGATCACACCCGATGAACCTGATCCGGGTCATGCCGGCGAAGGGAGAAGATGGTTCCACGCGCATTGACGATTGCGGGCTCCGACTCGGGCGGAGGCGCCGGCATCCAGGCCGACCTGAAGGCCTTCGCGGCCGCGGGCTGCCACGGGATGAGCGCGATCGTGGCGCTGACGGCGCAGAACACGATCGGCGTGACGGCCGTGCACGAGGTGCCGCCCGAGTTCGTGCGCGCGCAGCTCGAAGCGGTCTTCGACGACATCGGCGTCGACGCGGCGAAAACCGGGATGCTCTTCTCGCAGCCGGTGATCGAGCTCGTCGCCGACTACCTCGCAGCGCACCCGGTGCCGCTCGTCGTCGACCCGGTGATGGTCGCGAGCTCCGGTGCGCGGTTGCTCGAGGTCGGGGCGGTCGAGGCGCTCGTCTCGCGGCTCTTCCCGCTTGCGACGGTCGTGACGCCGAACCTCGCCGAGGCAGAGGCGCTTGTCGGCGAGGGCGAGAGGCGGGAGCTCGCCAGGCGCCTGCACGAGCTCGGCGCGGCGGCGGTGATCGTGACCGGCGGCCACGGCGAGCCGGTCGACCATCTCTTCGACGGCGAGCGGCACGTCGAGATCCCCGTCGAGCGGCACGAGATTGCGGCCACCCACGGCGCCGGCTGCACGCACTCCGCGACGCTCGCGGCGCAGCTGGCGAGGGGAGAGCCACTCGAGGACGCCGCGCGCCGTGCGGCACGCGAGGCGTCCCGGGCGGTCGCCCAGGGGCTTGCCGAGCTCGGCGCGGGCGACGGCCCGGTCGACGTGCTTGGGCTCCGGCGCGCGTCTGAACCGGCGGGTCGACCGGGTGTCCGCAAGAAGGCCGACGCGTGAACGCGGGCGCCGACCTGGCTGCGATCCGCGAGCGCAGGCCACTCGTCCACCAGATCACGAACTACGTGGTCATGAACGAGACCGCGAACGCGACGCTCGCGCTCGGCGCTTTGCCCGTGATGGCCCACGCGCTGCAGGAGGTCGAGGAGATGGCCGCCGCGGCCTCCGCGCTCGTGCTCAACATCGGCACGCTCTCCGACGAGTGGGTCGAAGCGATGGCCCTCGCCGGCCGCGCCGCCAACAGCCGCGGGACGCCGGTGGTGCTCGACCCGGTCGGCGCCGGCGCCACGAGGTACCGCACCGAGACCGCGCTGCGGCTGCTCGACGAGCTCGACGTGGCGGTTGTCAGGGGCAACGCCGCCGAGATCGCGACCCTCGCCGGGCAGGAGGCCGAGATCCACGGGGTGGAGGCCGTGGGCGGGGCGGGCGGGCCGGAGCTGGCGCGCGAGGCGGCGCGCGTCCTGGGCTGCGTCGCGGCGGTGACGGGCAGGGTCGACCACGTCTCGGACGGCCAGCGCAGCTACGCGCTTGCGAACGGCCACGAGCTCCTCGGCACCGTCACGGGCACCGGCTGTATGGCGACGGCGATCACCGGCTGCTTCCTCGCCGTCCGCGGGGACGACCCGCTCGACGCCGCCGCGGAGGCGCTCGTTGCGTTCGGTGTCGCCGGCGAGGACGCGGCGGAGAGCGCGAGCGGCCCGGGCTCGTTCCACGTCGCGCTCTACGACGCCATCTACGCGCTCGACCCGGAAACGCTCGACGTTCGGGCGAAGCTCGCGTGAAGCTGCACGCGATCGTAGAGGACCTCGAGACCGCTCGCGCCGCGGTCGAAGCCGGAGCGACGGTGGTGCAGCTGCGAGTGAAGGGCGCGAGCACCGACGAGCTGGTCGAGGCGGGCCGCTGCTTCGGCGACCTCCCGGCCACGTTCGTCGTGAACGACGACGTCGACGCTGCGCTGCGGCTCGGCGCGGACGGGGTCCATCTCGGGCGCCACGACGAGGGGCCCAAGCGCGCACTCGAGGGAGGGCTCCTACTGGGGCTCTCCGCCGCCTCGGTCGGCGAGGCGGGCGACGGCGAGACGAAAGGCGCGGCCTACCTCGGCGCGGGGCCGGTCTGGGCGACGCCGTCCAAGCCAGATGCCGACCCGCCGATCGGGCTCGACGGGCTCGCCGAGATCTGCGCCGCCGTCTCGATCCCGGTCGTCGCGATCGGTGGCGTGGACGCGCGGAACGCGGGCGACTGCATCCGGGCGGGCGCTGCCGGGGTCGCCGTCATCCGCGCCGCCCGGGACGCGCGCGCCCTGCGCACCGCGATCGATGCGGCTCTCTGAGCTCGGCGAGCTCGGACTGCTCGCGGAGCTGGAGCAGCGCGGGCTCGCGCGCGGGATCGAGCACGACGCTGCGCAGTTCGGAGACGGGTTGGTCGTCACGCAGGACGCGCTCGTCGAAGGCGTCCACTTCCGCCTCGACTGGACGACCTACCGCGAGCTCGGCTACAAGGCCGCGGCGGTGAACCTCAGCGACCTCGCCGCCTCGGGCGCGGACCCTGAGGCGCTGCTCGTGACGCTCTCGGCGTCGGAGGACACCGAGCTCCAAGACGTGCTCGAGCTCTACGAGGGCCTGAACGAGCCCGGCGTGCCGGTGGTCGGGGGCGACACGACCCGCGCCCCGCAGCTCGTGGTCTCCGTGACCGCGTTAGGCCGCTCCAAGCGTGTTCCGGGCCGCGCGGGTGCCCGCCCCGGAGACCTCGTCGTCGTGACCGGCCCGCTCGGCGCGGCGGGCGCGGCCTTCCGCGAGGGAAGACACGCGCGGCCGCCGTTGCGGCTCGACGAGGGGCGGCTCCTGGCCGCAAAAGCCCACGCGCTCACGGACATCTCCGACGGCCTCGCCGTCGATGCGGGGCACATCGCGAAGCGCTCCGGCTGCCGCGTCGAGATCGAGGTCGAGCGCGTGCCCCTCGCCCCGGGTGCGACGGTCGAGGACCTCGGCTTCGGCGAGGACTACGAGCTGCTGGCAGCCACCGGCGACGCGCTTGGCTTCCCGGTTATCGGCCGCTGCGAGGAGGGAGCGGGTATGGAGATCCGCCTCGCCGGCCGACCCGTACGAATGTCGGGTTGGGACAATTTCGGCGGGCGCACCTTGCGCTGACAGGCGGGAGCCACGAGGCTTTAGTACCACTCCCAGCAATGGACGTCCGTCTCTCGCCCGTTATCACGCTGCGCCGGAGCCCACCCTCGTCCTTGCCCAGGCAACCAGCGTGGGCCGCGAACGAGCGCGAACTCTGGCTTGGTGCATGCGACCGAGATCCCGAACACCATCACTGGAAGAGGCACTAGCCATGCTCGTATTCGTAGCGAGGCGGCTGGCGTGGGCGGTGCTGCTCGGGTTCGTGCTCACCCTGATCACGTTCGTGATGTTCTTCGTTCTGCCGGAGGACTCCCGCCCCGTGCAGCAAGGCCAGGCAAGCTTCGTGCCGGACCTGCAGACGCAGTTCCACGCGCATGGCTCCTTGCTGGAGCAGTACGCCCGCTTCCTCGAGCGCATCGTGCTGCACGGCGACCTCGGCGACTCGCTGCGCTCGGAAAAGCCGGTGACCACGGTCATCGGCCGCACGCTCCCGGTCACGGCCTCGCTCGTGATCGGCGGCGCGGTCTTCTGGCTGCTGATGGCCTTCCCGATCGGCCTGCTGTCGGCGCTGCGTCCGCGCTCGCTGCTCGACAAGGGCCTGATGCTCTTCGTTCTCGTCGGCCTTTCCGCGCACCCGGTCTGGCTCGGGCTCGTCTTCTCCTACGTCTTCGGCGTCAAGCTCCACTGGTTCCCGTTGGCCGGCTACTGCGACCTCTTCTACAACCCGGAGAGCTCGAACCTCTGTGGCGGGCCGCGCTTCTGGGCCTACCACCTGTTCCTCCCCTGGCTCACGTTCGCGTTCCTGTTCGCGGCGCTTTACGCCCGCATGATCCGCGCGAATGTGCTCGAAGCGATGGAGGAGGACTACGTCCGCACCGCTCGGGCAAAGGGGGCCGGCACGTTTCGCGTCATGCGCGGGCACGTCCTGCGCAACGCGCTGCTGCCCGTGATCACGATGCTCGGGATGGACATCGGGATCGCCTTCGGTGGCACCCTCTTTATCGAGACCGTCTTCGACCTACCGGGCATAGGGCAGCTGCTCATCTTCTCGCTGGCGGGCCCCGACCTGCCGGTGATCATGGGGATCGTCCTCACCGTCAGCTTCGCGGTCGTGATCGCGAACCTGATCGTGGACATCCTCTACCCGTTCGTCGACCCACGCGTCCGCCCGCCCGGGAAAGGGGACGCGGGCGTCGGCTCGCCGGCGCTGCGCCGTCAGCTTCGCGCCCGGCCGCGCGTGACTACGGAGTCGCCGACGTAGAGCCGAGCCACTGGGCCCACGCCTGCTCGTAGTGCGAGCGCGGACGCGCGCCGACGACCGTCTCTCGGGGCTCGCCGCCCTCGAACAGGATCACGGTCGGGATCGAGAGCACCTCGTAGCGCGAGGCCGTCCGGAGGTGCTCGTCGATGTCGAGCTTCGCGAACTTCACTCGGTCGCCGTGCTCCTCCTCGAGCTGACGCAGGACGGGCTCGACCGCATGGCACGGGCCGCACCAGGGCGCCCAGAAGTCGACGACGACCGGCCTATCGGCCTGGAGGACCTCCTGCTCGAAGCTTGCGTCGGTCAGCTCCAGCATGGGAGCGATGCTACAGGCGCCCTGTGAGCGCGCGTAGGCGCAGCACGGGCACCTTCCAGATCGCCTCGAGCACGATCCCGCGGCTCATCTTGGAGCCGCCTTGCTCCCGGTCGGCGAAGGTGATCGGCACCTCGAGGACGCGGAAGCCGGAGCGCAGCGCTCGGTAGGTGGTCTCGATCTGGAACGCGTAGCCGCGCGAGGTGATCGCGTCGAGGTCGAGCGCCTCCAGCACCTCCCGCCGGATGCACTTGAACCCTCCCGTGAGGTCGTGCACCGAGACGCCGAGCACCTGCCGCGCGTAGTACGAGCCGCCGGCCGAGACGAAGCGTCGCAGCCGGCCCCAGTTCGCGATCGAGCCGCCGGGGACGTAGCGGGAGCCGAGCACGACGTCGGCCTCGCCCGCCGCTCGGATCAGCCGCGGCACGTCCTCCGGGTCGTGCGAGAAGTCGGCGTCCATCTCGAGCACGAGCTCTACGGTCGGGTCCGCGAGCGCCCGTTTGAAGCCGGCGAGGTAGGCCGGGCCGAGGCCTTCCTTGTGGTTACGGTGGAGGACCTGGACGTGGTCGAGCTCTGCAGCTAGACGATCGGCGAGCTCGCCGGTCCCGTCGGGAGAGTTGTCGTCGATCACGAGCACCGAGACGCCCTTGTCGGCGAGCGCCCCAAGCATTCGCTCGAGGTTCTCGCGCTCGTTGTAGGTCGGCAGGCAGAGAACCGCCTTCATTGCGCCCCTTGGGAAGGAGGGGGCTCGTGGGGGAACCATGGGTTCCCCCACGCAGAGACAACCGCCATCACCACCCGATGATAGCGGTCGTGGCGAAGACGCTTCCCCGCACCGCGGACGTGGCCGAGCAGCTCGAGCTCCTCTCCGACCTGCTGGAGATCGAGGGCGAGGCGGCCTTCCGGGTGCTCGCGTACCGGCGCGCCGCGGCGCGCGTGCGGGAGACGGGCACGCCGGTCGCGCAGCTCGCGCTCGAGGGAACCGCGAAGAAGCTGCCGGGGATCGGCGCGACGATCGAGGAGAAGATCATCCAGATCGTCGACACCGGCGAGATCGAGGCGCTCTCGCGGCGGCGCAAGACGATCCCGCCCGAGGTGGTCGAGTTCCTCCGCATTCCCGGGCTGGGCCCGAAGACTGTGCGCAAAATCTGGCAGGAGCTGGGCGTGACGACGCTCGCGGAGCTGAAGGACGCGGCGCGGGCGCAGCGGCTGCGGACGCTGCCGGGGCTGGGCGCGAAGACCGAGGAGAACGTCCTCAAGGCGGCTGGGCGCAAGCGCAAGGTGAGCGGCCCGGCCCGCACGCTGCTCGGCCGGGCGCTGCCCGCGTTGCTCGCGGTCGTCGAGGTGCTGCGAGAGCATCCGGCCGCCGAACGGGTCTCGGACGCGGGGAGCGCTCGGCGGCGCAGGGAGACGGTCCGGGACCTCGACATCATCGCGACCGCCAGCGACCCGAAGGCGCTGACGGCGTACTTCACTGAGCTCGCCTGGGTCGCAGAGGTGGCGGCGAAGGGGCCAACGAAGGCGACCGTGGTCTCCCACGAGGGGTTCCGGTTCGACCTGCGCGTGGTGCCGCCGGAGAGCTACGGCAACCTGTTGCAGCACTTCACCGGCTCGAAGGAGCACAACCTCGCACTGCGGGAGGACGCGGTTCGGCGTGGCTTCTCGGTTTCCGAGTACGGAATCACCGAGGTCGAGAGCGGCGAGGTCTTCACCGCCGAGAGCGAGGAGCAGGTCTACGAGCGGCTCGGGTACGCGTACATCCCGCCGGAGCTGCGCGAGAACGCGGGCGAGCTCGAGGCGGCGCGCAAGGGCGAGCTGCCTCAGCTGATCGAGCAGGGCCAGCTACGGGGCGACCTGCACACGCACTCGCACTGGTCCGCCGACGGGAAGAACACGCTCGAGGAGATGGTCTCGGCGGCGCAAGAGCGCGGCTACGCGTACTACGCGGTGACCGACCACTCGCATTACCTCCGCGAGGGGCGGATGGAGGCGCAGTCAAAGGAGATAGACGAGCTGGCGCAGCGTGTCGCGCCCTTGAAACTGCTGAAGGGCGTCGAGGTCAACATCAAGGCCGACGGGACGCTGGACGTCGCAGACGAGCTGCTGGCCGACCGCGACTGGGTCGTGGCTTCGATTCACACCGCCTTTGACCGCTCGCCGACCGAGCGGGTGCTGGCCGCCATGGAGAACCCGCACGTCCACGTGATTGGGCACCTGACGGGGAGGAAGATCACGCGGCGCGAGCCGATGGAGATCGACCTCGAGCCCGTGATCGAGCAGGCTCTCGAGACCGGGACGTTCCTCGAGATCAACTCGCAGCCGGACCGGCTCGACCTGCGCGACCTGAACGCGCGGCTGGCCGGCGAGGCGGGGGTGCCGATCGTGGTCTCGAGCGACGCGCACGAGGTGCGGGCCCTGGATTACGTCGACTTCGGCGTCGCCCAGGCGCGGCGAGCGTGGCTCGGCCCGGACCAGGTGGCGAACACGCGCACGTGGGCGCAGCTGAAGAAGCTGATGAAGAAGAAGTCGAGATGACGGCGCAGGTCGTCGGTAGGCCCAGGAGTGCGATCCGCGCGGTGATCTTCGATCTCTGGAACACGCTGGCGGAGTGGCCGGACGCGGAATGGTCGGAGGTCCGGCGCGGCTTCGCGGGGCGGCTCGGATTGACGCCCGAGGAGTTCGACCAGCGCTGGTACGGCGAGGTCGCGGAAGCCCGCGAGATGGGGTCACTGGCGGATGCGCTCGCTCACTTCGACGCCTCTGCAGACGTCGTAGCGGAGCTCGTCGGAGCGCGCCATGCTGTTACACGGCAGGCACTGAGGCCGACGGCCGGAGCGGTCGAGACGCTCGCGGAGCTGCGGCGCCGCGGCTTCCGAATCGGCCTGATCACGGTCTGCACGGACGACGTGCCGGCACTCTGGCCCGAGACGGCCTTCCACGGGTTGTTCGACGCGGAGGTGTTCTCGTGCTCGGTTGGGCTGCGGAAGCCTGACCCTCGGATCTACGAGCTTGCGTTGAAGCAGCTGGGCGTGAAGGCGCGCGAGGCGGTCTTCGTCGGCGACGGAGCGAACGACGAGCTCGCGGGCGCAGAACGTGTCGGGATGACGGCCGTCCTGCTGGAACGGCCGACCGAGGAGTCGTCGTGGGTCGGCCTTCGCATCCGATCCCTGCCGGAGCTGCTGCCGCTTCTACTCCGGGACGTGGCCGAAAGGGCCATGGCCTAGGGACAGTCCCTCCGCCCCGGCACGACGGCCACGAAGACCGCGATCTGCAGGCATTTCGTGGCAGGACCTGTCCGGAGCGGACACGTCCTAGGGACTGTCCCTCAGACCTGTCCCAAAGCGGCTAGGGCGGTGTCGTGGAGAGCGACCCGGTAACGCCAGAGCGCGCGGCGGGTCGCAAGCATCTCCTCGCGTAGCGGGCCGGCGAGCTCGGCGGTTGTGCCCCAGCGGGCTCCGGCGATCTCATGCGTGTCGATCGGCCGAAGCTCCTCGGCTTCGGTGCGCGCGGCGAACACGTGGGTCCGCCACTCGATCACGCCGTCGCCGCTGCGGAACGTCGCCTCGGTGCTGACGAGGAAGCGTTCGAGCCCGATCTCGACTCCGAGCTCCTCCAGCGCCTCGCGGCGCACACCCGCCTCGAACTCCTCGCCCGCGCGCACGCCTCCTCCGGGCGGCCGCCAGATCTTCGGCGGGTACGACGGCTTCCGGATCAGCGCGAGCTCTCCACCGGAGCCGAAGACGAACAGCGTGACGTCGTGACGCCGGCCGGGTGAACCGCCGGCCAACGTGAACTCTTGCGGGCTCACCTCTCCGGCCCAACGCAGTGGCCGAGGCTCGCCGTAGCGGTCGCGGATCGGAGCGAGAACGGCCTCGGTGAGGTGCATTCGCCGATGGTACGGTCGCGCCGATGCCGCTCGACGCGCTGGCCCTCGCGCTGGGAGCCGCGGGGCTACATGCGCTCTGGAACCTGCTCCTCGCGCGGGAGGAGGACACGGAGGCGGCAGCCGCAGTCGCGCTCGTGGCGCTCGTCGTCGTGCTCGTCGTGCCGGCGGCCCTGACCTGGCGGGTCGAGAGCGAGGCCGTGCCGTTCCTGGCGGCGTCCGCGGCGCTCGAGCTCGTGTACATCGCCCTGCTCGCCGCCGCCTACCGGCGCTACGAGCTGAGCCTCGTCTACCCGGTTGGCCGTGGGCTCGCGCCGGTCCTCGCGCTGCTGCTCGTCGTTGCGGCCGGAGGAGCGCGTCCTTCGCCGCTCGGAGTGGTTGGCGTGCTCGCAGTCGCGGTCGGTGTGCTGCTCGTCCGGGGCGTCCGCGGGAGCCTCGCGGGCCTCGCGTTCGGCGCCTCGATCGCGGCCGCGATCGCCGGCTACACGGTCGTCGACCGTTACGGCATCAGGCACGCCGCCGCAGGCCCGTACCTCCTGCTCGTGATGATCGGCCCCGCGCTCGTCTACTCCCTCGCAATCGGCCGCCGGCGCGTGCTGGCCGCGGTCGACGCTGCGACCCTGACGGTCGGCGCGGCCTCTGCGTCCGCCTACCTGCTCGTGCTGATCGCGCTTCGCCTCGCCAGCGCCCCTGCGGTCGCCGCCGTCCGCGAGTCGAGCGTCGTCATCGCGACGGCGGCCGCAGCCGTGGTGCTGCACGAGAGGGTCGGCCCCACACGCCTCGCGGGGGCGGTCCTCGTCGCAGGCGGTGTCGCGCTCTTGGCGCTTTCATAGCGTCCGCAGGAGCTCGAGCAGCTCGGCCGGGGCCGCAACCACCACATCCGCAGCCTCCCGCAGCCCCACGGGGGCCTCGGCCGACGCAACCGCGACCCGTACGGCGACCTCCAAACCGTCCAGCCCGCGGAACGCGTCGAGGTCGGTCGTGTCGTCGCCCGCGTAGAGCGCGCGGCGCAAGCCGCGTTCCGCGAGCAGCGTCCGTACCGCCGTTCCCTTGTCCGCCTCGACGGGAGGCCGCAGCTCGAGCACCTTCCGTCCCCAGCGCGCCTCGAGCCCGGCTGCCTCCGCGCGGTTCGCGACCGCCTCGAGTGTCCGGCGAGCGTCGCACTCGTCCTGCGCCTCGCGCCAGTGAAACGCGACCGTGAGCCCCTTGTCCTCGAGCCATGGCCACCGCTCCGAGGCGAACGGCCGCAGCGCGCTGCGCCAGCGCTCCGCCTCCGGAGCCAGCTCCAGCCCGTGCACGCCGACGTAGACGGCCCCGGACACGCCCACGAGCCGCGCGGCCTCCTCTCCGGTGCGGCCGCTCACGCAGGCCACGAGCGCGTACCGCGAGACCAGCCGCCGTAGCTCGGTGCGCGTCTCCTCCGGCACGGCCGCCAGCTCAGGCCGGGCGACGATCGGCGCGAGCGTCCCGTCCACGTCGAGGAGCACGGCGGCCCCTCCCGGCTCCGAGCGCAGCTGAGCGAGCCCGTCGTTCATGCTGCGCAGAATACGGCCGTGCGGCTCGTCCTCATCGGCGTTCTCGCCGGCCTCTTCAGCGCGCTCTTCGGGGTAGGAGGCGGGATCGTCGTCGTCCCGCTGCTGATCCTGCTCGCGCGGTACGACGCCCGACCCGCGATGGCGACCTCCCTGGCGGCGATCGGCCTGATCGCCCTCGTCGGCACCGTCACCTACGCCCTCCACGGCGAGCTCAAGCCGGGCGCGGCCGCCGCCGTCGGGCTGCCCGCTGCGGTCGGGGCCGTCCTCGGCACGTCGCTCCAGCAGCGGCTCGCGACAAGGACGTTGTCGCTTGCCTTCGCCGCGCTGCTGGCGGGCATCGGGGTCTGGCTGCTCGTCTGATGTGGGCGCTCCTCCTAGCCGGCGCGCTCGGGGTCGCCGCGGGAGTGCTCGCGGGGTTGTTCGGCGTCGGCGGCGGGATCCTGTTCGTGCCGACGCTGACGCTCGTGCTCGGCCTCACACAGCTCCACGCGGAGGCGAGCTCGCTGCTCGCGATCCTGCCCACGGCGGCCGCGGGCGCCTGGCGGCAGCGGCGCTACGGGAACGTCCGCATGCGCGCCGCGCTGGTGGTCGGCGTCGCGGCGGTGGCGGGCGTCGAGGCCGGCGTCCAGATCGCGGAGGCGCTACCCGAGCACGCGCTGCGACGGCTCTTCGGTGTCCTGATGCTGGCAGTCGCGGCCCAACTTGCCTGGCGAACGCTGCGCAGGCAGTCCTATGCTTCCTGAGTGGGGGGTGACGAAGAGCTCTGGCTCCCGCTGGTCGACGAGCCGTTCGGCTCGTTCGTCGCGGAGATTCACGAAGAGCATCCCGAGATCGGCGAGCTCGTGGACTCGCCGCGCAAGCTGCTCGCCTTCCGCACGTTCGCGTACATCCGCGTCGGGATCCTTCTCGGCCGGCTCCTCGTCGAGAACGAGCTCGAGCCCGCCAAGGGAGCGAACTGGGCCGAGCAGCTGATGCGCAGCCCGGAGTACCACGACCAGGTCGTCGAGGAGGTGCGCGCGGTCGCGGAGGAGATCGCCGCTGATCCCGTCTACGCGGACGAGCCGGTCGGCCCGAGCGAGGCCGAGCGCGAGCGCTTTGCCGAGTTCGCCAAGCGCCGCCTCGGGGCCGACACGTAAAACCCCGGCAATTCGCCGCGGTCTTTGCTGATAATGCGGGAACGGTGGGGAAGCGGCTCACCACTCTCGTAGCGCTGGCGGGCCTGGTCGCACTGCTCTCCGGGGCGGGCGGCGCAGGCGGCGCGCGCTCAGCCGCGTCCGCCTCGGCCCGGGCGTACGCCATCAGCGTCGTGGTCCCCGGCCAGGCAGGCGGAGGAGCCGGGTCGATCTCGGCTCCGCCGGACCACGCCTCCTTCGGCTCGAGCTTCGCCTATCCCGCGAACGGCTCGCTGGTCACTACCGGCGCGCTGACGGCCTCGGCTTCCGGCGACGTCGGCACCTCCGCGGCCGCGTCCTCCACGAGCCAGGTGCAATCGCTGAGCGTCTTCGGCGGGGAGATCACCGCAGCGGTCGTGAAGGGTGCGGCGCGGGGAGCGACCCACGGACGCAAGGCGAGCGGCGATTTCTCTGGTGCGACGGTCTCGTCGCTGAGCGTGCTCGGCTCCGCCGTCTCGGTCGCCCCGAACGCCCGGGTCGCACTCGGCGACTGGGGCTACCTCATCACGCTCGAGCAGGGGACGGACATGAGCTCGGGCGCCGGCGGCGCGCAGGGGTTCCACGGCTTCGTCACGGCGCTCGTCATCCACCTGACCGCGGCGCACAACGCGTTCCCCGCCGGCACCGAGATCCGGATCGGCTACTCGGAGGCGAGCGTGCAGGCCAGCGTCGCGCCGCCGCCCAAGCCGGTCGAGCCGAGCCCGGTGAAGAAGAAGCAGCCGCAGCACAAGAAGCCTGCGAAGAAGGCGCCCACTGCGCCCGAGCCGACGAAGCACGGGCGCTCCCGAGTGCCGGTACTGCCGATTCCGTCGGGGCTACAGCCGGAGTTGACGGCCGGCGGCTACGTCTTCCCGGTCTACGGGCCGACGTCCTTCGGCGACACGTTCGGCGCCTTCCGCAGCGACGTCGCGGGCAACTGGCACCACGGCGACGACATCTTCGCCCCGCTTGGCGCGCCGATCCTCGCCTGCGCGGACGGAACCGTCTTCTCGGTCGGCTGGAACGACGTCGGCGGGAACCGCCTCTGGCTACGCGACGAGCAGGGGAACCAGTTCTACTACGCGCATCTCTCGGCCTTCACGCCGCTGGCCAAGAACGGGGGCCACGTGAAGGCCGGCGACATGCTCGGCTTCGTCGGCAACACCGGTGACGCCCAGGGGACGCCGACGCACCTGCACTTCGAGGTGCACCCGTACTCGCTGCTGTTCATGGGCTATGACGGCGCGGTGAACCCGACGCCCTACCTCCAAGCGTGGCAGCACCTGCAGGACGTGAGCTTCAGCAACGTGGCGAGCTGGCTGGCTCAGACCGGGATCTCGAATCCTGCGCCGAAGCCAGCCGCGATCCTGCTGCAGATCTCCGACATCTCCGAGGCGAGCGGGCTCGAGCCCGGATCGCTCGAGCGCGCGATGGCGGTACGCGTCGGGCGCACCACCGAGGGCCAGGTGATCACCTCGCTCGGCCTGCGCCCACGGGCGCCGAGACCTTAGGCGGAGCTTCCCCGCTCTTAGGCGGAGTTACCCCGGAGCGCCGCTTGCGGTGCTGCCGTCAGGACGCACGGGTTCCCCGGGCGTCCGTCTGAAATGACCGCTCGACCCGCCCTACGACGAGTTACCGCTGGACCCGCCGTAGCCGAACTCCTCGTCCTCGCCGAAGATCTTGTCCTTCAGCCAGCGCCGGGTGTCCGGGCCCGTGATCGGGTTGAAGAGGATCCCGAGCATGATGCCGACCAGCAGCAGCGAGCCGTTCCGCCCCGCATGGCCCTCCTGCCGCTGGACCCGGTCGGCGGCCTTGCGGAGGTCCTGGATCGCCGAGCGGAGCTGGTCCTGGATGTCCTTGTCGCTCGCCACCCGCGTGGCCACGCCGGTGACGCCGCGGTTGCCGATCAGCTGGTCGTAGACGTCGCGCGCAGTCGTGTATGCGCTGCGGAGGTTCTCCCGCAGCTCCTCGTCCTGGATCGCGCGCTGCGCACGCTGCACGTAGGGCTTGACGTCGCCCACCTTGTCCTTCGCCCTGTCTGTCGCCTTGGCCATCAGGCCGTCCTTTCGCTCGCTTACTGGCTGAATTCTCTACCCTGCGCGCCCGCGGCGCTAAACAGAAGCGGCGGCCTGACGCTCGGAGGCCGGAGCCGCGCGCGGTCGCGACCGATTGGTCGGGCCGAAGGCCACGGCGAAGACGTCCTCGATCGAGTCCACGAGCACGAACTCGAGCTCCTTGCGCGCCTCGGCCGGCAGCTCCTCGAGGTTCGGCTCGTTGTCGCGCGGGAGCACGATCCGCTTCAGCCCGTAGCGCTGGGCAGCGAGCACCTTCTCGCGAACGCCGCCGATCGGCAGCACCTGTCCCGTGAGCGTGATCTCGCCGGTCATGCCGACGTCCTCCGCCACGGGCTCGCGGTGCACGAGCGACGCGATCGCGGTCGCGATCGTGATCCCGGCCGAGGGGCCGTCCTTCGGCACCGCGCCCGCCGGGACGTGGATGTGGACGTCGTGCTCTGCGAACCAGTCCTCAGCCAGGCCGAGCTCCTCCGCGTGCGAGCGCACCCACGAAAGGGCCGCCTGCGCCGACTCCCGCATCACGTCGCCGAGCTGGCCGGTGATCGTCAGCCGCCCCTTGCCAGGGTACGCCGTCGCCTCGATGAAGAGGAC
>JBKPHO010000253.1:0-22311 GCA_046729915.1 Actinomycetota bacterium
CGACGCATCCTGCCGAACCAAGGCCCTCGGGTTCCGGACCGGGTAGCCGTCGACAAGGATCGCGCCGCCGGCGATAGCAAGAGATGCGTCGAGATTCGGGAAACGCTGCGAGACGAGATCGGCGAGCGCCCTCAGGCGAACACGTGGTTTGCGTGACAAGAGTGCCTCCTTCCAGTGCCTGGTCGGGACCGGCACCGGTTGGAGGCGCACGCGGAGCGCTCTACAGCTACCTGAACGGTGTCACGATGCTGAGTCTAGGCGACGCGGACGCGGGAGAGGCCGAGCTTCCGCTGGCTGCCCGGGCCTAGGCGCGGCGTCTACGGCCCTGGGGTCAGATCTTGCATCGCAACATTCGTGCGCTGGATCTGTGACAACCAATCCACACCTCGATCATGTGGAACGGTTGTCCCGGGTTTGTTGCTCGAACCGGAGCGCGCCGCCACTGCCGTGTGGCAATGCAAGACCTGACCCCGGGGGTGAGCTAGGCGACGCGGACGCGAGAGAGGCCGAGCTCCCGCTGGACGGCTCGGGCCCGCGCGGCGATCTCGCGGCGAAGCTCGGGCGGCTCGAGGACCACTGCCTCGCCGCGGTAGGAGAGGATCTCGCCGACGAGCCACTCCGGGCTGCCGACCGGCCGCTCCGCGACCGCCGAGCCGTCCGCGAGGCGCCGCGCGCCCTTCTCGAGCTCCCAGCGGGCGATCTGCGGCGAGTACCAGATCCGGGCCGGGCGCGCGTCGCGAAACTCGTGCGGGTCGAAGCCTTCGCGCGGCTCGAAGTGCCCGCGCTGCAGCCGGGCGCTGCGCATGCGGTCGAGGCGGAACGAGCGCTCGCCGTCGCGCGTCCGGTCCCAGGTGTGCACGTACCAGTACGGCAGCCGGCGCTCGAGCGAGTACGGCTCGACGAGGTGGATCGAGACCTCCTCCTCGCCCTCCTTCAGGTAGTCGATCTCGACGAGGCGGCGCTCGCGCAGGCCGCGGCTGAGCGTGCCGACGAGGTCCTCCTCGGCCCGCTGCACGTGCGGCTCGGGCGTTTGGGCGAGCTCGAACTCGCCGAAGGTCTCTTCGAGCTTGGCCCGGACGCGCTCGAGCGGCGTCCGTGCGTCGGCGGCGATCATGGGGCCGACGAACTCGAGCGCCAGGCGGATCGCACGCGCCTCCAGCGGCGTCAGACGCGGCGGCGCGCGGAACGTGTCGCCGAAGAGCTCCTTGTCGACACGGATCGTCTCGCCGTCGAGCTCCGCGTAGACCGCGTAACAGCCGCCGCCGAAGTTGACGAGGTTCAGCAGCGAGAGGTGCTCCTCGAGTTGCTCGAAAGGGATGTTGAAGCGGTCGACGAGGTCCTGCGCGGGAAACTCGGCCTCCGAGTCTTCGCCGCAGCGGTCGAGCAGGTACGCGAGGAGGGCCTGCAGCACCGCGAAGCGCTCGGGCGCCACCGGCGCCGCCGGGCGCTCCGCGGCCTCCTCGACGCGGCCGTCGCTCTCTGCTGCCAGGCGCTCGGGCGCGCCCTCGTGCCGTTCCCGCACGAGCCTCAGCGCGCGGGCGACCTCTCGCCGCAGCTCGTCGGGCGCCTGGGGCAGCGCGCGGCCGTCCTGGCGCAGCACCCAGGAGGCAAGCAACGGCAGGCTCGAGTACTCGGTCACGAAGACGCCGTCCTCCACCTTCGTTCCGAAGGTGCGCTCGACCCACCAGGCGGTGTCGCCGGCGACCTCGATCCGGGCCTCGCCGACCGGATCGCCGATCTGCCACGGCGGCCGCCCGCGGTAGCGGTCGACGTCGAACTCCTGCGGCAGCCGGAAATCGCGCTCCCGGCGCGTGGCGAAGCGGATCTCGCCGCGGATGCGCGAGACCCGGAAGGTGCGCTCGTCGCCGGCGTCGAGATCCTGACCGACCACGTACCACGCGCCCGCGTCCTGGAAGAGCGCGAACGGATTGACGGTGCGCTCGCGCTCCTCGTCACGCGAGATCGACCAGTAGCGGAACTTGACCGTCCGTTGCTTCGAGATCGCGGCCTCCAGCTTGCCGAGCCGGCCCTGCATCTCCGCCGAGTACTCCGGGTCGAGCACCTCGACGCGCAGGGCGGTGTCGGTCGGCGCCTCCGCGAAGCCCGGCCGGCCGAGCGCGAGGTTCTGCAGTGCGAGCCGCAGCGGCTCGGCGTAGGCGAACTTGCCCTCGAGCAGGTAGAGGCAGGTCTGAAGCGCAGCGAGCTCCTCGTCGGTCAGCTCGAGCGGCGGCAGGAAGTAGCGCTCGGAGCGCATGGTGTAGAGCTCCTCGCCGGTGTACTCGTCGCGCTGGGAGTGCAGCGGCACGCCGAGCGCGATGAGCTCCGCCCGGTCCGAGTAGAAGCGCCGTGCGAACGCCTCGTCCGACATCTCCTGGTAGCCCTCGACCTGGCCCTTGATGTCGCGCGCCGTCACCGCCCGCCGCTCCGCCATCAGGAAGGCCACGAGCGAGAGCTGACGGATCAGCTTGTCGGTGTCGTGCGACAACCCGCGCCGAGACTACCGCGTCGGCGGGGGGTTGGCTACGCCGCGACCTTGGAGCGCTCGAGGTGCTGGTGCGACGGGCAGTAGTCGCGGTCGGGCAGGGGCGTGCGCTGGCACGGCTTGCCCTTGCGGGTCGTCGCGCGGCAGCGTGCGATCCCGCCGTCGAACGCGCCGGCCTCGATCTGGCTCTCGATGAAGGCAACCGCCGCGGCCACGCCCTCGCGCACCGCCCACGCGACCTGGGCCTGGCACGTGATCGGGAAGTAGCGCCGGATGTCCTGGAAGAGCGCGCGGTCAGGCTTCGCGAAGTAGAGCGGGTCCTTCGCCAGCCGCTCCATTGTCTGCTCGCACGCCTGGAGCACCTCGCGCCGGTACTGCACCCGCACCTCGGGGGTCACGTACGGATCGACCAGGTCCTTGATCGACCGGTAGATCGCGCGTGAGTACTGATACATACAGGCCTGAATCTGGAGCGTCCGCTCGTCCATGA
Organism: Actinomycetota bacterium; assembly: GCA_046729915.1. GTDB lineage: Bacteria > Actinomycetota > Thermoleophilia > Gaiellales > Gaiellaceae > AC-32. The sequence goes on from JBKPHO010000253.1 coordinate 2,973, forward strand.
TCAGTATCTCCGGCTCCTATTAATCTCCGGCAAAGCTTTGTTAATGACGGGTTAATCCCTCTGCCTGGGCGGTGGCCGCGGGGCGGAGTCTAACGCTTCCGGGCCGTGTTACAAAGTCCGCTTCCCCGTTGGCTCTGCGGTAAACGTCGGAGGGCCTGCGTCAGGGAGTGATCGGCCGCGGATACGGGCCTCGGTATCCGTGCCTGTGAGCGTCGATGATGTGGCTCTGCGCCTCGGCCTCGGTGTCGTAAATCCCTGCGAAGACGACGAAGTACCCCGGGTGCAGGCTCGAGAAGGAAGCGGACTCGATCACGCCGACCTGCGTCAGCCCGAGACGTAGGGCCTGCTTGGCTTCGGCGACGGCGCCGGCCCGCCCGTTCGTGGTTGGAATCGAGTCGAGCACGATCGTCCAGCCGCTCTTGCCTGCTGGCCATGAGACGAGGGTCGCAGGGCGCCGGGGCCCTGCGGGCGCCGTGCGGGTCGGCGCGGTGACCGTCGGGGCGGTGGAGGTCGGCTCCGGCGGCGCCTCCGTGGCCCGGATGGGTGCAGGCCGTGCCTCGGTCCGGACGAGCGTGCCGTTCGCGGAGGTCGAGCGGTCCGTTAGCCAGATCGCGGAGACGACGCCTGCCGCGGCGGCGACGAGAAGGGCCAGCAGCGCCGGCCAGACCCAGTCGCCCGGATACCAGCCGAGCCGTCGCCGCCAGGCCGAGCCCAGAGCCGCGACGAGCCCCGGTTTGGCCGGGAGCCGCGCACCGCACTCCAAGCAGTACTCCTGGCCCTCGGCGTAGGGGGCGCCGCAGCGCGTGCACTCACGCTCTTCCTGCGGCACTAGCGCTCCCAGGGATCGGCGGAGTGGAGGACGGTCTCGTCGACCGGCTCCGACCCTGCCGCCGGCTCCTCGGCCTTCCTTTCCTCGTCCTCCTCGGCCGTGATGGGCCGGCCACAGTTGGCGCAGAAGCCCGCGTCCGCGGGCAGCGGGTGGCCGCAGTCCTCGCAGGCGACCACCGGCTCGCCGCCCACCGGCCGACCGCAGTTCGCGCAGAAGTGCGAGCCCCACGGCACGGGCGCGCCGCACTCGCAGGTCGACGGCGCGCGGCCCGCGTTGGCGACCGCTTCGAGCATGGAGTCGAGCTCGCGCAGGCGCTGCTCGAGCGCGACGATCTCGCGGCATTGCTCGACCAGCAGCTGGTCGCGGAAGTCCGAGCGGCGATACATCTCGAGCGCGAGCCCGCCGAGGTCGCGGATCCGCTCCTCGCGGGCCTTCACGATCTCGCGGCGCTCCCGTCGCAACGCGCCCGGCGACGGCGCCCGGCGGTAGATCGGCTGCGACCCCGTCGCGGCCCTGGCCCCGGAGCGTCTGCCGAGGCGTCTGAGCAGGGAAAAACGCGCCACGAGCGGCGCGAGTCTAGCAGCGGTGCCTGGCGACCTAGACGCGCGCACGGGCAGAGCCCGCACGCGCTCTTTGGTCGGCGTCGCAAGCGACGCCTTAGCGGGCCTAGAAGCGGTGTTCGTCCGCGGCGCGGCGGCCGAAGCCGGCCACGAACGCGATGAACAGGAGCAGCCCGACGATGCCGATCACGATCCCGACCCACGGGATCACGAACCCGAACACGATGCCGATCACCATCAATGCGATAGCGAGGCCGATCATTGGCGGTCCGTTCCCGCGGAACGAGCCTGCAAACTAAGGAGGGCTTGACGAAACGACAGCTGTGCCGCCGGAACGCGCTGCTCGCCCCGATGCTGCGTCCTCAGTCGCACCCGTAGCCTCCGGCTACTGGCACTCCCTGCGTCCTTGCCTCGGAACGAGCATCGCACCCCGGCGGCGAGCGACATTCCGTCAATCCCTCCTAGAGGTCGATCACGACGAGCCGCTCCTCGGTCAGCTCGCGCACGGCATATGCGGGCCCCTCCCGCGTGTTGCCGGAGTCCTTGACGCCGCCGTAGGGCATCTGGTCGGCGCGGAAGGTCGGTGCCTCGTTGACCGTCACGCCGCCGAACTCGAGCTCCTGGGCGGCGCGCATCGCGCTGTCGAGGCGGCTCGTGAAAATCCCAGCCTGCAGCCCGTACCGAGTTGAGTTCGCGAGCTCGATCGCCTCGTCCAGCGAGCCCACCGCGTTCAGCGTCACGACCGGGCCGAAGACCTCCTCGCAGCTGACCTTGAGCTCAGGCGATGCGCCGGCGATCACCGTCGGCGCAATCAGGCCGTCGTGCTCGTCGCCGCCCGCGAGGATCTCGGCGCCCCCGGCCCGAGCCTCCTGGATCCACTCGAGGATGCGCTCGCGTGCTCCCTCGTCGATCACGGGGCCGACGTCGGTCTCTTCGTCGGCCGGATCGCCGAGCTTCAAGTCACGCACCTGCGGCAGGAAGCCATTAACGAACGCGTCATAGGCGGGCCGTTCCACGTAGAGCCGCTGTACCGAGATGCAGCTCTGACCGGCGAAGGAGAACGCGTTCGCCGCCATCGCGGCGGCCGCAGCATCGACGTCGGCGTCAGCGGTGACGATCACCGGGGTCGCGTTGCCGAGCTCGAGGTTCACCTTCTTGTGTGGCGCGCGCTCCTTCAGGCCCCAGCCCACCGCGCCGGAACCCGTGAACGTGATCGCCTTGACGCGCTCGTCCTCGACGAGCACGTCGCCGATCTCCGACGAGGAGCCTGCCACGACGTTCAGCCAGCCGGGCGGAAGGCCCGCTTCCTCCTCGAGCTCGGCGAGCAGGAGCGCGGAGAGGGGCGTCTGGCTCGCGGGCTTGAGCACCACCGCGCAGCCGGCGGCCAGCGCCGGGGCGAGCTTGTGCGCGACGAGGTTGAGCGGGAAGTTGAAGGGCGTGATCGCGCCGACGACCCCGACCGGTCGCCGCAGGGTGAAGGCGAGCTTGCCCTCGCCGGCCTGCGCCGCGTCCATCGGAACCATCTCGCCGGCGAGCTTCCGCGCCTCCACGGCCGCGAAGGTGTAGGTCGACATCGCGCGCTTCGCTTCGACGCGCGCGGCCTTCATCGGCTTGCCGGCCTCGTCCGAGATCTGCCTGGCGACCTCGTCGTGGCGTCGCCCGAGCGCGCCGGCGACGCGTACGAGGATCTCGGCGCGCCTGTGCGCCGGGAGCGGCTCGTGCATCGCCTGCCCGGCGGCATCGATCGCCCGCTTCGTCTCGGCCACGCCCGCCTTCGCGACGCGCCCGACGATCTCGCCCGAGTACGGCGAGCGCACCTCGATCCAGTCGCCGGTCTCGACCCACTCGCCCGCGACGAAGAGCTTCCGCTCCGTGACGGTTGTTGCCATGTCGCAAGTCTAGGAATACTGCGCGGCATGGCGCTCGACATCCGCTACGCGCGCAGTGGCGGCGTCTCGATCGCCTACCAGGTGGTCGGCGAGGGGGAGACCGACCTCGTCTACGTGCCCGACTACGTCTCGAACCTCGTCTACGGCTGGGAGACGCCGCACTGGCGCACCTTCTACGAGCGGCTAGCCGAGCGCTTCCGCCTGATCCTGTTCGACAAGCGTGGCACGGGGCTGTCGGACCTCGGCGGGCAGTTTCCGGCGCTCGAGACGCGCATGGACGACGTGCGGGCGGTCCTCGACGCGGTTGGGTCCGCGAGCGCGGTGCTGCTCGGCTCGCACGACGGCTGCTCGATGGCCGCGCTTTACGCGGCGACGTACCCGGAGCGCACGCGGACGCTCGTGCTGTTCCATCCGGTCGCCCACGACCCCTCGGCGCAGACCGCTGCCGCTCGCGGAGTGCTGGCACGGTTGCGGGACACGTGGGGGACGCAGGAGCAGACCGACGAGATCCTCGCCGAGGGCTCGCCCTCACTCGTCGGTGACCCCGAGTACCGGGAATGGTTCGGGAACTGGCTCCGCGTCGGCGCGAGCCCGTCGGTTGCATACGCGCTCAACCGCGCGTGGTTCGAGACCGACCTGCGCGAGGTCCTCCCGTCGATCCGCGTCCCATCGCTCGTGCTGTACCGCGATGTGCATGCCGAGCTGGCCCGCGATGTGGCAGCGCGGATCCCCGGCGCGAAGGCGGCACGCGTGTCGGGTACCGATTACCTCGAGATCTGGCTTTCGCCGGAGATTCCCGAGGAGGTTGAGCGCTTCGTCGCCGGCGAGCCCGTCGCCGAGGTTCCAGACACCGTGCTCGCGACCGTCCTCTTCACGGACATCGTCGGCTCGAGCGAGCGGGCGGCCGAGCTCGGCGATCGCTCCTGGCGGGAACTGCTGGTGCGTCATCACGCGCTCGTGAGGCGCGAGCTGACCCGCTTCCGCGGGGACGAGAAGGACACGGCCGGGGACGGGTTCTTCGCGACCTTCGACGGGCCGGCGCGCGCGATCCGCTGCGCGCACACGATCGTGGACGGCGTCCGCGAGCTCGGCCTCGAGGTGCGGGCGGGCGTGCACACGGGCGAGTGCGAGCTGCACGAGGGAAAGGTGGCCGGCCTCGCTGTCGTGATCGGCGCGCGGGTTGCGGCACTGGCGCGTGCGAGCGAGGTGCTCGTCTCGCAGACGGTCAAGGACCTCGTCGCCGGAGCCGGCGTGGAATTCGAGGAACGCGGCGAGCGTGAGTTGAAAGGTGTGCCCGGGAGCTGGCGGTTGTACGCGGTCGCGGACGTCACCGCGCACCGGCAGTAGCCTAGGGCCTGGTTCCTAGACTGTCGGTATGCAGGACGCGCTCATCGTCGATGCTGTTCGTTCGCCGATCGGGAAGCGGAACGGAACGCTTGCCTCGGTCCGCGCCGATGAGCTGGCGGGACAGGTCCTGAACGCACTCGTGGAGCGCAATGACCTCGATCCGGCCGAGATCGAGGACGTTCAGATGGGCTGCGTCTCGCAGGTCGGCGAGCAGGGCTGGAACATCGGCCGGATGGCGCCGCTCGTCGCGGGGTGGCCGGAGACCGTCCCCGGGACGACGGTCGACCGGCAGTGCGGCTCCTCGATGCAGTGCAACTTCAACGCGGCGACGGCGGTTGCGGCCGGGCAGCTCGACCTGGTCGTGTCCGCCGGGGTCGAGTCGATGTCGCGCGTGCCGATGGGCTCGAGCGGGGGCGATCTCTCCGACCGGCTGCTCGAGCGCTGGGAGATCGTTCCGCAGGGCATCTCCGCCGAGCTGATCGCCGAGGAGTGGGGGTTGTCGCGCGAGGAGCTGGACGCGTACTCCTACGAGTCGCACCGGCGGGCGCTGGCGGCGATCGAGGAGGGACGCTTCGAGCGCGAGATCGTCCCGATCGAGGTCTCGAATCCGCACGTCGGTGTGCTCTTCGAGGTGGACGAGACGCCGCGGGCCGACACCTCGTTGGAGGCGCTGGCGGCTCTCGCTCCGGCATTCGTGCCGAACGGAAAGGTGACGGCCGGAAACTCGAGCCAGATCTGCGACGGGGCCGCGGCGGTGCTCGTGGCGAGCGAGTCGGCGTGCAGCCGCCTGGGCCTGGAGCCGCGGGCGCGGTTCGTCTCGTTCGGCCTCGTGGGCGTCGATCCGCGGCTGATGCTGCACGGCAACCCACAGGCGTGCGAGCGCGCGCTGGCACGCGCCGGGCTCGGCTGGGACGACGTCGCGGTAATCGAGGTGAACGAAGCGTTCGCATCCGTTGTGCTTCAGTTCATGCGCGACACAGGGCTCGAGGAGCGGTGGCCGGACCTGAACCCGAACGGCGGCGGCATCTCGCTGGGACACCCGCTCGGCGCGACGGGCGCGCGGGTCACGGCGACGCTGCTCGGCGAGCTCGAACGGCGCGGCGAGCGCAACGGCGTCGCGACGATGTGCATCGGCTTCGGCCAGGCGATCGCGGCAGTGCTTGAGCGCGTCTAGCGACCAGCGGATTCGACTGGGGCTCTCAACGAAGGACGACCCGAAACACATCGTCGAGCGTGGCTACGACGAAATCGCGGAGCGCTTCGCAGCGTGGCAGCGCAGGATCTCGGACGAGACTCGGCTGCGCTATCTCGCCGACCTCCTCGAGCTGATGCCCGAGCGGCCGGACGTGCTCGAGCTCGGCGTCGGTGCAGGCGTGGAGTCGAGCCGCATCCTCGCGGAGCGCGGCCGGCTCACCGGAGTCGACCTCTCGCGGGCGCAGCTCCGTCGCGCGCGTGAACGCCTACCCGCCGCGAACCTGATCCACGGCGACGTCACCCGGGTCGAGCTCCCATCGACGAGTTTCGACGCGGTCGTGTCCTTCTACGTCCTCAACAACCTCCCGCAGGAGGAGCTCGCACCGCTGCTGCGGCGGGTCGCGGTCTGGCTTCGTGCCGGTGGATGCTTCCTGGCAAGCTTCCCGAGCTCGGACAACCCCGGGTGGCGCGGCGAGTGGCTGGGAACGGAGATGTACTTCGCCGGTTGCGATCCCGAGACGAACCGGCGCTTGACGGAGGAAGCGGGTCTCGAGGTCGTCCGCGACGAGCTCGAGGTGATGATCGAGCCTGAGGGCGAGGTGCGCTGGCAATGGCTGCTCGCCCGGCGCAGCCCGGATCAGCGGCGCCGATAGGATCGCGCGCCGTGGAGATCTCGCGCGTCGGCGTCGTTGGGCTCGGCACGATGGGTGCCGGGATCGCGCAGGTCTGCCTTCAGGCCGGGCTCGAGGTCGTCGGCCGCGAGGTCGCACCCGAGCTCGGCGAGCGCGCCCGCGGGACGATCGACCACTACCTCTCGCGCGGCGTCGAGAAGGGACGCCTCACCCAGCGAGAAAAGGACACAGCCCTCGCGCGTCTGGAGCTCACCACCGAGCTCGGCGACCTCGCCGACTGCCAGCTCGTCATCGAGGCCGCGTTCGAGGACCTGGCGATCAAGCGTGAGCTCTTCGCCGAGCTCGACGGCCTCGTCCCGCCGCCCGCGATCCTGGCGACGAACACCTCCGCGCTCTCCGTCACCCAGATCGCCGACGCGACCGAGAGCCCGGAGCGCGTCGTCGGCCTTCACTTCTTCAACCCGGCGCCGGTTCTCCCGCTGGTCGAGGTCGTCCGCACCGCGCACACGAGCGATGACGCGTTCGACGACGCCTACGCGTTCGCGCAGCGGATCGGCAAGGAGCCGGTCGCGTGCAACGACACGCCCGGCTTCATCGTGAACCGCATCCTGATCCCGCTCCTGAACGACTGCGTGCGCGTCCTGGACGAGGCCCGCGTCAGCCCGGAGGACGTCGACCGTGCGATGCGCTTCGGGGCCAACTGGCCGATCGGGCCCTGCGCGCTGATCGACCTGATCGGCATCGACGTCCACGTCCACGCCTCCGAGGCGCTGCACGGCGCCCTCGGCGAGGAGCGGATGGCACCCCCTGAGCGGCTACTCGAGATGCAGCGCGAGGGCCACCTCGGCCGGAAAAGCCGCCGCGGGTTCTACGAGTACGAGGCCTAGCGCAGCAAGCGCGACCAGACGTTGTCGACCAGCCGCGACACGGTCGGGTCGGTGATCGAGGCGGCGAAGTTCAGGACACCCGCCGCGAAAACCCTCGCTCCTCCGCCCGTGTCGTAGTACGTCATCTCCGCGTCGTGCTTGCCGATCAGGTTCGGGATACGCGCGAGCAGCCGAGTGCTGGCCGGCGAGCTCGGCGCGCGAGAGTCGATCTCGAGCCCATAGCGGCCGAAGGTTGAGCCGTTCCGCAGGCCGGTTCCCGCGAACGCCCACGGCGCCGAGGCCGCGCCCTGCACGAGATACGGCGCCTGCCGCCGAGTGTAGTTACTCGCGGCCGACTGGACGCCCACGAGCGACGCCTCGGGTCGCCCGAGCTTCCGCCACAGCTGCACCCGCCGGAGCAGCTGCCCCTCACGCCTCACCTTCCAGAGGAAGTTGTTCGCCGAGAGGAACATCAGCCGCCCGCCGAGGTCGCGGTAGCGCCGTACGACGTCGTACACGTGCGCGCTGACGTACTCCTCGTGGCCGGGAAAGATGACCAGGTCGTACGCGCGGCGGAGCTCCTCGCCGTTGCGTACCTGGGCGAGATCGTCGTCCGAGAGGTAGTCGACCGCCTTCCCGCTGCGCTCCAGCCACGAGATGAAGCTCAGGTCCCAGTCGCGGTACCGAGACGGGACGCCGAACGAGAGGTACGGCCGGCGCAGGTCCACCGTAGGACTCGCGCCGCCGACGTACCAGCTGTCGCCCCAGCCGTCGCCGTTGGCGTCCTGGAAGTTGTACGCCTGCCAGGTGTTCGTCGAGAGCACGACGGCGACCCTGTGCGCGCCGAGCTTCCGCGGGCGCAGGATCAGCGGCGCGTACCCCACGCGGCCGTCGGCCGAGGTCACGCGCAGGAAGTAGAGGCCGCTCTCGGCGACCCCGGCCTGGCTGATCTGAACCTGGCGGACGGAGCTGCCGCGGCGCTGCCAGTCGAGCCGCACGGCGGGCGCAACCGCGACTCCGCCGGTGCGCAGGTCGCGCATGGTCGGGCGGGACACGTTCGAGAACGAGAAGAGCTGGAGCCGCACCCGCCGGGCGTCGGTCGCGATCGCGACCGTGGCCTCGCCGCCGACCCGGTAGCTGCGCGCCAGGAAGCCCGCCTGGATGCTCTGCACCCGCACGACTACGCCGCTTGTCAACCGGCCCCGCCGCGGTGGCTCGAACCCGTAGACGCGGCGCGCGCCGTTCGCGCCCTCGACGACGAAGCGCAGGAGGTACGTGCGGTCCGGCGTCGTCCGGGCCGGACTCCAGACGATCGTGTGCGGCCCGGCGGCGAGCCGCCGGCGCGTGCTCCAGACCGTCTGCACGGGCCGCCGCAGCTCGGCGGTCGCCACCACGCGCACCTCGACCCTCGCGCTGCGGTCGAGCTTGAAGCGGATCAGCGCCCGGTCGCGGAAGCCGTCGCCGTTCGGGCTGACGGTGGCGAGCCAGGGAGTGTCGCCGGCGAAAGGGGTGCCGCCGTTCGAGATGCGCAGGCCGAGCAGCCGCGGCGGCCCCGGTTGGGCGGGCGCGGCGGCCGAAAGCCCCACCGCAATCGCGCCGAAGGTGGCCGCCACGAGCCCCCATCGAGTCCGTTTACTCATTCCTAACAACCCGCTCAACCGCCACACACGAAGGGTGCCGATACTGTGGAACGTATGGGGCGGATGTTCCTTCTGACTGCGCTGATCGCGGCGATCACGGTACCGCTCGCCGGGGCGGCCGACCCGCCCGGCGACGGCACGCTCTCCGTCAAGCGCGGCAAGGGTGCGCTGGTGCTCAAGCTGAAGGGCACCGTGATCGGCCGGGTCAAGAACGGCCGCGTCCAGATCAGGGACTTCAGGCCGCTCGATTCCAACGACCCAAAGATCACCTGCCCGACCCGGATCAGGCACGTCGGCGCCGGCACGTGGGTTTGCAAGAGCCGCAACATCGGCTTCCGCGTCGAGGACGGCCGCTTCAACGTCAACGTCCGCGGCAGCGGGATCTGGATCTCAGCCGTCGGACGCGGCCCGGGCACCGTCGACGGAGCCGGCGAGCTTGGCGGCAGCGACGGCGTGATGTCGATCGACGAGGCTCCGTACACGTCGCTGCCCGACTTCCTGACCGGATTCTTCCTCGGGCCGCCGCCCGCGCAGACCCGGGGCTGACGTCCGTCTCTGGCATCCTGAGGCCATGGCAGCCCGGGCACAGACGGTGTTGGTGGTCGAGGACGAGTCCTCGATCGCCTCGTTCGTCGCCCTCTACCTGAAGAACGCCGGCTACGCGGTTCGCACGGCGGCGACCGGCAAGGAGGGCCTCGACCAGGCGGAATCCGAGCGGCCCGACCTGATCGTCCTCGACCTCATGCTCCCGGACGTCGACGGCATCGAGGTGTGCCGGCGGATCCGCCAGACGTCGGACGTGCCGATCCTGATGCTGACTGCGCGTGACGAGGACGTCGACAAGATCATCGGCCTCGAGGTCGGCGCCGACGACTACCTGACGAAGCCCTTCAACCCGCGGGAGCTCGTCGCGCGTGTCAAGTCGATCCTGCGCCGGGCGGTCCCGGACCGCCGCGATGCGGAATCGAAGCAGATCAGGCACGGCGATCTCGAGATCGACGCCGGCCGTCGCGAGGCACGCGTTGCGGGGAAGGAGATCCAGCTGGCGCCGAAGGAGTTCGACCTCCTCTGGGAGCTGCTCGATCACCGCGGGCTCGTCCTGACGCGCGACCAACTGCTCGAGCGCGTCTGGGGCTACACGTTCGCGGGCGACACGCGCACCGTCGACGTGCACGTGCGCCAGCTACGACGCAAGCTCGGCGACGCCTCGCCGATCGTCACGGTCTGGGGGGTCGGCTACAAGGTCGCCCCCGCGCGCGACGCGGCGGTGAGCGCCTAACCGGAGCCGCGGGATGCTCCGGTCCCTGCGCTTCCAGCTCCCGGCGCTCTTCCTGCTCGCGGTCGTTGTTGCCGGGCTTGTCTCGGCGGCGATCGCGCTGCGGCTGTTCCGGGAGTACGCGCAGAACCGCTCGCGCGAGCAGGCGTACGCGGAGGTCGGCCGCGAGGCGGTCGGGCTCACGCAGCTCTACGCGCAGCAGGCCGGCTTCAAGCTCCTGTCGGCGAAGCGGCTCGAGCAGGCGACCGGCGACAAGATCTTCTACGGCGGTCTCGACCTCTTCCCGGGTCAGGGCGGTGGTCCCGTATTCAGGAAGCTGCCGCGGGACGCGGTGGACACACGGGCCGTGCGGGGCCGCAAGACACCGCTGTACTTCGTCTTCCGGCCGTCCGACAGCGACCAGAAGCTGCTCGCAGCAGCCCTCCCTCTCCAGGTAGGCAAGAAGTTCTTCGGCACGATCGTGGTGGCGAAACCCGAGACCGTTCTCACGCAGCAGTGGCTCGCGCTCATCGAGAGGCTGCTGCTCGCATTCGCGGGTGGAGTCCTGGTGGCAGCCGCCTTCGCCTGGTACCTCTCGCGCCGCATCACGACGCCCGTGCTGAAGCTCACGACGGCGGCCGACGAGGTGGCGGGTGGCCAGTACGACGTGGACGTACCGGCCGGCGGCGCCGGCGAGATCGGAGTGCTCGCCGACAGCTTCCGCAAGATGGCCGCGCGGCTCGCCGAGTCGGAGGAGCGCGAGCGGAACTTCCTGATGAGCGTCTCGCACGAGCTACGCACGCCACTGACCGCCATCCGAGGCCACGTCGAGGCGCTGCGGGAGGGAGTCGTCACCGACGAGGAGCTGCGGCTCGCATCGCTCACGGTTATCGCTGCGGAGGCCGGGCGCCTCGAGCGGCTCGTCGGCGATGTGCTCGACCTGGCGAAGCTCGACGCGCACCGGTTCACGGTGCTCCACGAGGAGGTCGACATGGAGCGGCTGATCGACCGCGCCTATGCCGCCTTCAGCGAGGAGGCGCGGCGGCGCGAGATCGACTACCGCTGCGACGTGGAGGGGAAGCCGGTGATCGTCTCCGACGGCGACCGCGTGCTCCAGATCATCTCCAACCTGCTCTCGAACGCGTTCCGCTGGACGCCCGACGGCGGGCGCATCGATCTGGAGCTCTCGGCGACGGACGGAACCGTCTACGTCGCGGTCGACGACAGCGGGCCGGGGATCCCGCCCTCGGAGCGGGAACGGATCTTCCGGCCGTTCTGGTCGCGTGACGGCGGCGGTACCGGGCTGGGGCTCGCGATCGCGCACGAGCTCGCGGCCGCGCTGGGCGGGCGCATCAGCCTCGAGAGCTCGGCGGAGCGGGGGAGCCGGTTCGAGCTGGTGCTGCCGGTGCGCCCGCGCTGAGCGCGGGGCAGTCGGCAGAATCCCGCCGTGGTCGCCGCGCCCGAAGTCGTCGAGCTGCCGCGCCGCCGCTCGCCGGCCCGTGCCGCGCTCGTGGCGCTGAGGCCGCGGCAGTGGTCGAAGAACCTGCTCGTGTTCGCGGGGCTGGTCTTCGCTGCAAAGCTCGGCGACCCGGTGCGGTGGGCGGAGGCGTGCGTCTGCTTCGTTGCCTACTGCGCCATCTCGAGCGCTGCGTACCTCGCGAACGACGTGCGTGACCGTCACGACGACCGCCTGCACCCCGTCAAGCGCGCTCGGCCGATCGCGAGAGGGGAGCTGTCGCCGCGGGCCGCGCTCCTCATCGCAGGCGCGCTCGCCCTGCTGGCGCCGGCGATGCTGGCACCCCTCGGCCTCGCCTCGGTCGTGCTCGTGCTCGCGTTCGTGGCGCTACAGGCGGGGTACACCCTTTGGCTCAAGCACGTCGTGCTGCTCGATGTGCTTGCCATCGCCGCGCTGTTCGTGATCCGCGCGGCGGCCGGCGCGGCGGCCGTCGACGTGCCGATCTCCGCGTGGCTGCTGCTCTGTACTGCGCTCCTCGCCTCGTTCCTCGCGCTGGCCAAGCGGCGCGGCGAGCTGGTGCTCGTTCACGCGGAGCGGACCCCCGGGCGGCCGGTGCTCGACGGCTACTCGCTCGAGCTCGTCGACCAGCTGACGGGGATCGTCGCCTCGTCGACGGTGATCGCGTACGCGGTCTACACCCTGACCGCAGGGCACTCGCGCGCACTGCTCGCGACGGTGCCGTTCGTCGTCTTCGGTGTCTTCCGCTACCTGCTGCTGATCCACCGCGACGACATCGGCGAAGAGCCCGAGCAGGTGCTCCTGACCGACGTGCCGATCCTCCTCGCGGTCGCCGGCTGGATCGCGACCGCCGCGACGATCCTCGCCCTCAGCTGACTGAGGCATCGCTTGCGATGCCGGCCTCAGGACGTGCGTGCTGTGCACGCGCGTCCGTCTGAAATGACCGGTCGACGCAGATGAGGTCGGACGCAAGGGCGCTCAAGGCGCTCATCCTCACCGCCGTCCTCGCGGCCGCGGTCGCGGTCGGGCTCGGGCTGTACGCGGACTTCGGCCAGCTCGGCGACGAGCTCCGTGACTTCCGCTGGGAGCTCTTCCCGCTCGCGCTCGCGCTGACCGCGCTGAACTACCTGGTCCGTTTCTGGCGCTGGCACCGGTACCTCGCGCGGGTCGACATCGCTGTGCCCGCGGGACGCAGCTTCGGGATCTTCGTCGCCGGTCTGACGATGACGATCACGCCTGCGAAGCTCGGCGAGCTGCTCAAGTCGGGCCTGCTGAAGCGCTCCTTCGCGGTGCCGGTGCGGCGATCCGCACCGGTCGTGCTTGCGGAGCGGGTGACGGATGCCACAGGCGTCGTCGTGCTCGCCGTTGCCGGCGGCGCCGCCACGCAGAGCTGGCCGCCGCTCGCGATCGCGCTCGTCGCCGTCGCCGGCGCGGTCGTGCTCGTGCGCAGCCCGCTGCTCGAGCGGTTCACGTCGCTCGGGGAGGCCCCGGCAGCCGCGCGGGCGCTGCTCGCGACGCCCCTGCTGGTCGGCATGACCCTGCTCTCGGCCGTGTCCTGGCTGTTCGAGTGCCTCGCGGCCTACGTCTGTGTGCGCGGGCTGGGGCTCGACCTCTCGTTCCCGGACACCATCGTCGTCTTCACACTCGGCAGCCTCGCCGGGGCGCTCTCGTTCCTGCCCGGCGGCCTCGGGGTCGCGGAGGCGAGCATGACCGGCCTGATCCGTGCGCTTGGCGACACGTCGAAGGCCTCGGCCGCCGCCGCGACGGTGCTGATCCGGCTCGCGACGCTCTGGTTCGCGGTCGCGCTCGGTCTCGTCGGGCTGGCTGTCGAGGAGCGCCTGAGCAGGCGTCAGCCTGTGCGGCGCTCTTCCATCCGGTAGACGATCGCGCCCTCGCCGGTCTGGATCGTGCGCTCGAGCGTCGACAGGCGGCGCTCGACCGCCTTCCAGCTCGACGTGATCAGGTCGACGAGCAGGGCGAGGTCGTCCACCCGCGCATGGCGCTCCGAGAGCAGGTCGCCCTCGACGCGCTCGAGCCGGCGGATCACCTGGTTCGTGAGCCCGCGGATCTCGGCGAGGTTGCGGCCGACCGGCCGGACCTGCTGGCGGAGGCCGTCGCCGACGGCGTCCTCGACCGTGGCCGGGATCGTGGCGCCGAGCTCCGCGGCGGTTTGCGCCAGCTCCTCGATCTGTGCACGCGCCCGCTCGAGCGCAGCGTCCACAGCCGCCGCGTCGGGGCGCCCTTCGGCCGCCTCGCGGAGCCGCTCGCGTGCCCTCTCGATTGCGTCGTCGGTCATGGGCGCCAACGGTAGCGTTCTGGTCGGATGAGGTCGTCCGAGCTGGACTATTCGCTGCCGCCCGAGCTGATCGCGCAGCACCCGCTCGAGCGGCGCGACCGCTCGCGGCTGCTCGTCTACGACCGGCGGAGCGGCGAGACCCGCCACCGCCGCTTCGACGAGCTCCCGGGCGACCTGCCGGACTGCACGCTGATGGTGGTCAACGACACGCGCGTGGTGCCTGCGCGCCTGCGGCTCGAGCGGCCGGGCGGGGGCGAGGCCGAGGTGCTGCTGCTGGAGCGCGTCGGCTCGAACGGGACCTGGGAGGGACTCGCGCGGCCTTCGCGCAAGCTCCGGCCGGGCGAGCGCCTCGGCCCCGTCGAGCTGCTGGAGCCGCTGGGCGAAGGGCGTTGGCGGCTGCGGCTCGAGGGCGAGCCCGAGGGCGAGGCGCCGCTTCCGCCGTACATCCACGAGCCGCTCGCGGATCCTGAGCGCTACCAGACGGTGTACGCCGAGCGCGAGGGCTCGGCTGCGGCGCCGACTGCGGGCCTGCACTTCACGCCCGAGCTGCTCGCCCGGCTCGACGTCGAGCGCGTGACGCTCCACGTCGGGCTCGACACCTTCCGTCCGATTGCCGCGGACGAGCTCGAGCAGCACGCCCTGCACAGCGAGCGATACGAGGTCGAGCCGGAGGCGTGGGCTCGGATCCAGGCCGCGGAGCGCGTGCTCGCCGTCGGAACGACGACCGTCCGGGTGCTCGAGTCGCTGGCGCGCGGGGCGTCGCTGCGCGGACGAACCGACCTGTTCGTGAGGCCGGGCTTCCAGTTCCGGTGCGTGGATGCGTTGCTGACGAACTTCCACCTGCCGCGCTCGACGCTGCTCGCGCTCGTGATGGCGTTCGCCGGGGTCGAGGAGACCCGCGCGCTCTACCGGTTGGCGATCGAGGAGCGGTACCGGTTCTATTCCTTCGGCGACGCGATGCTGCTCCTGTGAAGGGGGAGCTCGAGGTTCGGCGGGCCGGCCGCGGCGAGGTGGACGAGATCGTGGACGTCCTGTCGGAGGCGGCGCGCTGGCTTCTGGCTCGCGGGATCCGCCAGTGGCCCGACCCGTTCCCGCGTGAGCGCGTGGCGGCGTTGGTCGAGCGCGGCGACTTCTACGTGGCGTCACTCGGCGGCGAGACCGTCGGGACGCTGGCGCTGATGTGGACCGACCCGGCCTTCTGGGGCGAGCGGCCTGCGGATGCCGGCTACGTCCATGCGCTCGCCGTGCGGCGCGGGTGGGCCGGGCGCGGTCTCGGCGGGCGGCTGCTGGACTGGGCCGGCGAGCGGGTTGCGGCTTCCGGCCGGGAGTACCTGCGGCTCGACTGCCGCGCCGAGAACGCCAGGCTCCGCAGGTACTACGAGCGCCTGGGCTTCAAGCCGCGCGGCGAGGTCACGGTGGACGATTTCACGTCGGCGCTCTTTGAGCGGCGCTGCGGCCCGACCGAGCCAGTGGAGGTCGCCGTGGAAGGCTCGGCAGTGCGGGGAAGCGCTCGGCGGGCCCGCCGTGTGGAGCGATCGGCGCACAACCATTCCGAACCGGTCACGGACACGCGCGCATCTCGCAGCTACGCTCGCAGCGGGAGCGAGGGTGGCCCATCCACCCCACCCATTGAGGGAGGGGGTGCGCTTGGGGACTAGCGGCGCCGGCCGCCCGGAGGAGGGTGGTTCGTCTCATGAAGGCTCGAGGCGCGACGGCGGCGGCCTGAGCCCGAGCCCGTTCGAGCTCCGCGCGAGCGACGGTGCCGCACGCGCCGGCGTCCTTCGCACGGCGCACGGCGAGCTCGATACCCCTGCGTTCATGCCCGTCGGGACCAAGGCGACCGTCAAGGCCGTCGACCCCGACGAGCTCGAGCGGCTCGGCGCTCAGATCCTGCTCGGCAACACCTACCACCTCCACTTCAGGCCGGGCGCCGACCTGATCGCGGAGCTCGGCGGCCTCCACGCCTTCATGGCCTGGGACGGTCCGATCCTCACCGACTCCGGCGGCTTCCAGGTCTTCTCGCTGCGCCACACCGTCCTCCGCCAGGACGACGAGGGCGTCACCTTCCGCTCGGTCTACGACGGCGACGAGGCACGCTTCACGCCCGAGCTCGTCGCCCGGCTCCAGGCGCAGCTCGGCTCCGACATCGCGATGTGCCTCGACGTGGTCCCACCGCCTGGCGTTCCGAGACCCGAGCTCGCCGAGGCCGTCCGCCGCACCACCCTCTGGGCGAGCCGCCAGAAGCTGGCCGACCGCGCACCAGGCCAGCTGCTCTTCGGCATCGCCCAGGGCGGCGCCGACCCCGAGCTCCGCCGCCGCAGCGTCGAGGAGATCGCCGAGCTCGGCTTCGACGGCCACGCGCTGGGCGGCCTCGCGATCGGCGAGTCCCGCGAGCAGATGCTCGACACCACGGCCTGGGCGGCGGAACTGCTGCCGGCCGACAAGCCCCGCTACTTCATGGGCATCGGCGACCCCGTCGGGATCCTCGAGGTGATCGAGCGCGGGATCGACATGTTCGACTGCGTCCTGCCGACCCGCAACGCCCGCACCGGAACCGCCCTCACGTGGGAGGGCCAGCTGAACCTCAAGAACGCCCGCTTCGCGCGCGACCAGCGCCCGCTCGACGAGGGCTGCGCCTGCCCCGCCTGCACCCGCTTCACGCGGGCGTACGTGCGGCACCTGCTCAACCAGCAGGAGATCCTCGGCCTGCGCCTGTTGAGCCTGCATAATCTGCGTTTCGTGCTCGACCTCGTCGCCGGCGCTCGCGCGGCGATCGCACGGGGAGAGCTTGGGTCGTACAAAGAGGAGGCGCTGGCGAGGCTCCAGGTCTCCGAGGAGGCATCAACGTGGGCTACCTGATCATCCTCGTCGCGCTCTTCGCCCTGATGTGGCTGCTTCTGATCCGGCCGCAGCGGCGCCGGCAGGCGCAGCAGGCGCAGCTGCAGGACGTCATCGAGCCCGGCGACGAGATCCTCACCGCCGGCGGCATCCACGGGACCGTCCGCGAGGTCGAGGACGAGATCGTGCACGTCGAGATCGCGCCCGGCACGACTATCCGCCTCGACCGGCGTGCGGTGGCAGCGATTGCGCAGGAACCGGAGCCGGAGGCCGAAATCGAAGCAGGGCCCGAAAGCCCGGCCTCCAGCGACGGAAGCTAATCTGTTCCGACTCTTCGCGTGGCAACTCGTCGTTCTCACCTGATCCTGGTCGGCCTGATCCTGGCCGCCCTCGCGGGCGTGGCCGCTCTCGGCATCCCCGGTTCGCCCGTTCACAAGAAGGTGACGCTCGGCCTCGACTTGCAGGGCGGGCTCGAGGTCGTCCTCAAGGCGGTTCCGCCGAAGCACAAGACCTGCGACTCCGCCTGCATGGACCGCTCGGTCTCGATCATGCGCAGCCGGATCGACAAGCTCGGCGTCTCCGAGCCCGAGATCCGCAAGCAGGGCTCGAATCAGATCGTGATCCAGCTAGCCGGCGTCCACGATGTGAACAAGGCGGCGGAGATCATCGGCACCACGGCGCAGCTGCAGTTCTACGATTTCGAGAACGATCTCACTGGCCCCTCGAAGGACAGCTCGGGCAATCCGGTCGCGACCGGCAACCTGTTCCGGCTGCTCACGGACGTGAAGGCCCAGGCGAAGAAGGGGACGCCGACCGCTTACTACCTCTTCAACGCGAAGGAGCGGCCGGTCCAAGGCCCCGAGGACACGGTCAAAAAGCTGCTCGACACGCCCAGGTTGAAGGGCAAGGTGCCGAAGGGGTTCACCGTTCTCGCCGTCCCCGACAAGACGACCGTCATCAGCTGCGAGACGAGCACGGGCTGCCTTGGAGCGCAGCCGGGGGAGACCTCGCCGACGGTCTACTACCTGTTCAAGTTCGACCCGCCAGCGATTCCCGAGGCGACGGGCAAGGACCTGAAGCTCTCCGCGATCAGGGCCGAAATCAGCACGCAAGGCCAGGGCAACGAGGTGCTACTCGGCTTCACGGGTGAGGGCGCGAAGAAGTTCCACGACATCACCCGGGAGGAAGCGCACCGAGGGGCGATCAACGCTTCTGCCGCCGGCCAGACCGGGAGCGACCTGAACACGGTTCTCCAGTTCGCCCAGCACTTCGCGATCGTGCTCGACGGCGAGCTGAAGTCGACGCCGTACATCGACTACAAGCAGAACCCCGACGGGATCGATCCGAGCATCAACGGGGCGTCGATCTCGAACATCAACAGCTTCGGCGAGGCGAAGGACCTCGCGCTCGTGCTGCAGACCGGTGCGCTGCCCGTCGACTTCCAGCAGATCGAGCGCACCGACGTCTCCGCGACACTCGGGAAGGACTCGCTCAGGGAAGCCAAGACCGCGGCGCTCATCGGCCTGCTCGTCGTCGCCGCCTTCCTGCTCGTCCTCTACCGCTTCCTCGGCGTCGTCGCGGTGATCGGGCTCGCCATCTACGCCGCCTTCCTCTACGCCGCGATCCTGATCTTCGGCGTCACCCTGACGCTGCCGGGCTTCGCCGGCCTGATCCTGACGATCGGAATCGCGGCCGACGCAAATGTCGTCATCTTCGAACGAATCAAGGAAGAGGTGCGGTCCGGGAAATCCGTGCGCGCCGCGATCTCGGCCGGCTACGCGAAGGGCTTCCACACGATCATCGACGCCAACGTGGTCACCGTGATCACGGCGCTGGTGCTCTTCGCGGTGGCAACCGCCGGCGTGAAGGGGTTCGCGCTGATGCTGATGATCGGAACGGTGATCTCGCTGATCACCGCGGTCGCGGCGACGCGCGCGATCCTCGGGCTGCTCGCCGGGTTCCAGTGGTTCGAGAACCCGCGTTTCATGGGCGCGGCGGGCCAGCAGGGAGCGAAGTGGCTCCAGATCGACTTCATGAAGCGGCGGTACCTCTGGTTCGCGATCTCGGGCGCGGTCGTCGCGATCAGCATCGGCGCGCTCGCCGTGAAGGGCCTGAACCTCGGGATCGACTTCAAGGGCGGCACGCAGGTCACGTTCACAACGCCGAAGCCGGTCTCGCTCTCGGCTGTGCGGGAGGAGACGACGAAGTTCGGCAAGGAGCCGGTCGTCCAGGGTCGCGGGAAGACCTTCGGCGCTGACAGCTACAAGAGCTTCCAGCTGCGCCTGCGCACGCTCGACCGCGCCGAGACGAACGCGCTCTCCAACGGCATCCAACAAAAATTCGGCTTCGGGCAGGAGATCTCGAGCCAGATCCAGACGGTCTCGTCGAGCTTCGGGAGACAGATCGCTCGAGGGGCGATCATCGCGATCCTCTTCTCGCTGCTCCTGATCATCCTCTACATCGCGATCCGGTTCGACTTCAAGTTCGCCGTGCCCGTGATCGTCGCCCTGCTGCACGAC
>JBKPHO010000254.1:0-25803 GCA_046729915.1 Actinomycetota bacterium
CTTTTCGAACGAGGTGGTCAACGTGGGGATCGGCCCTCTCGAGCTGCGCCCTCGCGCCGACGACTGCAACCACGACGGCAACCTCGACAACGACCGGACCTCCTACCAGCGCATCTACCGCGACCTGAACGGCGACGGAGCCTTCATGCGCAGCGTCGACGTCCGTTTTCGCACGAGGAGGGCGGGCTGCACGCGGTTCCACCCTCCGCACAAGCACTGGCACTTCGAGGCGCTCGCCGCGTACACGCTCGGCACGGGCGGGCCCGGCCCGGCGCTCGTGGCCGGGAAGAAGGTGAGCTCGTGCGTGCTCGACGCGAGGCGGCGGCTGCCGAAGGCGCCCGGCTCCCCGCGCCGCAAGTACTACCGCAGCTGCCGGGGCGACTCGATCGGCGGCATCTCGATCGGGTGGGGCGACGTCTACGGCGCCAGGACCAGCGGCCAGGAACTCGACGTCACGGGAATTCCCGACCGCGTCTACTGCCTCCGCTCCTACGCCGATCCCGAGAACCGGCTCTTCGAGTCGAACGAGCACGACAACGCCCGCGGTACGCGCATTGTGCTTCGCGGCGACACCGTCGACTGGCTGCCGTACCGGCGCTGCCCGGCCGAGAGACCCGCCCCTGGAGTGGACGGGTCTCTCCGCGGGCATTGACGTCTACCTCGGGCGCAGGCGAATGGTCTGAATCGCTTCGTCGGTCGCGCACTCGACGGGACCGCAGGCGAACATGAACGCATCGACGTTCGCCTTTCCGCCGGCGAACCTCCCGTTCTGGCCGGTCACGTCTGCGCTCCACGGATGCGATGCCCCGTCGCAGGTATCGGTGAAGAACGAACCGAACCCGGTGATCGTGAAGCGTCCCACGCGCTGGGTCACCGTCACGTCGACGAACGCAAAGTCCGCGTTGGCACAGGTGAAGGTGCCCGAAACTGTGACGACACCCGTGTGCGGGTTCACGAGCCCCGTCGGATCGACGGTCACGTCGGCCTCCGGCAACGCCGCCTCCGTGACGCTGATCTGCAGCGTGCCGCCGTTCGGAGCGCCCGGCGTGTCGTCGAACGCCAGGATGTAGTAGGTGACGCCGGCCGACGCCGAGAAGCCGACGCTGACGGGCCCGCAGGTCACGAGCGAGAAGCTGCCCGGGCTGCCGGTCACGACGATGACGCCGGCGCTGTAGTCCGACGCCGATACATCCACGCTGACGCCAGTGCTGGCCGCCGGCGTAAACGCGTACCAGACGCTGGCCTCCGTCGCGGGCGCGCCGCAATTCGCGTTCGCGTTCGCGTCGTCCGCGTCGGTCGTTGCCTCGGTCGTGTCGACCGTCGCGCTGAACGGCAGCGCCGAGATGGTGACGGCACCGGCGAACGTGTCGTTCGCCGGCGGAGCAGCGGCCGCAGGTGCCACCAGCACGAGCGCGGCCACCACGAGGCCGATGAGCGTGCCGAGATAGCGGTTGACAAGGCGTGACTCGTGCATGGGAGTCCTCCCCCTGGTCGTGTCACCCTGCGGAAGCAGCGCGTCGGCGGGTCGTCCCTCGGGGCCCGCGAGATTCGGCTCGTCAGCCGGCTGGCAACCGCTTCGCCCGGCGACGATACGACTCGCCCGATGACAGGTCAAGCGCCGCTACGGCCGGCGGTCGTGCTCCGCGCGATCGGCCAGCGCGGCGAGGACCTCGGGGAAGTCCCCGCTGATCTGAGGGCCGAGCTCCGGGCCGAGGGTGTCGGCTTCTGGGCCGCTGATCTCCATGCGGTAGATGATCCGGCGCTCAGGGCCGCCGGCCTCGACGCGGTGCGTCGTTCGCACCGTGACCCCGCCGAGCTCGGCCTCGTCGACGAACAGCTGCGGCTCGTCGGCCTCGGCGATCCGGAGCTCGACCGTGTCGCCGTCCACGGAGGTCATCCGAATCGTGCTCCCGGCGGCGAACTCGCCCGCGAGCTCGGCCAGCGCGAGATCGGCGTTCCACTCCGGCCAGCGCGGCACGTCTGCCCACGCACGCCAGATCGCCTCCGGAGCGGCGCTCGTCTCAATGGTGTGCTCGGCCGTCCACATCGCGGTTCTCAAGCATGCCAAGCGCTTGACGCCGAGGGCGGCCGGTTCTAGCGTCGAATGCCGTGGCCTGCAGGGTCGTGTGCATCTCCCACGCAACGGGCGCGGGCGGCGAGGAGGTCGGCAGGCTCGTCGCCGAGCAGCTCGGCTACCTCTACGTGGACGACGAGATCGTGGCACGCGCGGCCGCGAAGGGTGGCATCGGCCCCGGCGATGTCGCGGACGAGGAGCGGCGGAAGTCGGTCGCCGCCCGCGTGCTGGACGCACTGGCTCAGGGCGGCGGCGAGGCGTGGGCGCTCGGCGGCGTCGGCACGCCTCGAGCCGGACCGGAGCTCAGTAGCGACGACCTCCGCGCGCTGATCCGCGAGGCGATCGAGCAGACAGCGGCGCGCGGGAACGTGGTGATCGTCGCGCACGCTGCCTCCCACGTCGTCTCCCACGGCCCGGAGGCGCTCCGTGTTCTCGTCACGGCCTCCCCGTCCACGCGCGCGGCGCGGCTCGGCGACGAAGGGGCGCGGAAGGTGAAGGACGAGGACGCTGCTCGCCGCGATTACCTGAAGCGCTTCTACGACGTCGACGAGGAGTCGCCGACGCACTACGACCTCGTGATCAACACCGACGTCCTCTCGGTCGAGCAGGCCGCGGACGTCGTGTCGCAGGCCGGCTCGAGCTAGCCGGCGATTTCGTTGCTCGAACGTCACGTTCGCGGAACGCGGCGCGCACGAGCTCAGAGGCGTGCCCGGCAACTGGAACCTCTTCGCAGTGGAGAATGTAAGTGAGGTCTGAAGCATGCAGCTCGAGCTCCGGCATCTCCGGTACTTCCTGGCTGTCGCCGAGGAGCTGAACTTCAGCCGTGCCGCCGAACGGCTCCACATCGCCCAGCCGGCGCTCTCGGCTCAGATCCGGGCCCTCGAGACCCAGCTCGGCTGCGAGCTCTTTCACCGAACGACACGCAAAGTCGAGCTCACCTCCGCCGGACAACTCCTGCTGCCGGACGCGCGCGAGCTCGTCGAGCGGGCCGACCGGGCCGCCGCGAAGCTCGTCGCCGCCGCCCGCGGGCAGCAGGGGCTCCTGCGGATCGGCTTCGTCGCGCATGCCGCGGGCGAGATGAGCACCGAGATCTACCGCCGCTTCGGAGCCGATTACCCGGGGATCGAGGTCGAGCTCGTCGAGGCGAGAACGCTCGAGGGCAGCCAGGCCGCGGTCGCCCGACAGGAGACGGATGCGGCCTTCGTGTGGCTGCCGATCCTCCACGACGAGCTCGACAGCGAGCCGGTCGCCTTCGAGCGGAAGCTCGTCGCCATGCACCCCGAGCACAGGCTGGCCCGGCAACGGGCGGTCGAGGCGGAGGAGCTCGTGGACGAGCCCCTCGTCGCACCCTGGGACCACTACTCGCCCGAGACGGTCGCGCGCTGGCTTGCTCCGTTCCGCCGAGCTCGGAAGCCGATCGATCCCTTCGCGGAGAGTCTCGACGAGTGCATGAACTTCGTCGTCCGCGGGCTCGCCGTGTACTGCGTGCCCGAGTCGGTCGAGCGCTTCTACGGCCGGCCCGATGTCGTCTTTCGGCCGCTGCTCGGGGTCGAGCCTGCCGGCGTCGCACTCGCCTGGCATCGCGAGGCGCAGAATCCGGCGGTCGCGTCGTTCGTCGAGGTGACCCGCAAGGTGCTCGGGGAAGCCGCGGAGGCACCGATTTCCATTCAAAGCCGCCGGCGATAAATCGCCGCCGCGATCGGTATTTCACTTCGCGCGCGCTCGCGGCTACGGTGACCGCAGATCGCGCACCGGCCTCCGGCGGTTGACCGCCCAGGCCCAAGGCGCGAGAAGCGAAGAGAGGAGGAACCATGCCGCGCAACCGTCGCGCGACCGCGCGCGGTCCCAACAACCTCGCGGCCCGGATGGGCCGCTGGAGCGCCCGCCACCGAAAGGCCGCCATCTTCGGGTGGCTCGCCTTCGTAGCGGTCGCGTTCGTCCTCGGCGGCGTCGTCGGGACGAAGGAGCTCAGCGACGTGGACGCGCAGCCCGGCGAGTCGGGCCGCGCGGCTCACATCTACGCGGGCGCCGGCTTCGACCGGGGCGATCCGGAGAGCGTGCTCGTGCAGAGCTCGAGGCTCGAGGCCTCCGACCCCGAGTTCTCCGCCGCGGTGCACGACCTCGAGCACGCGCTCGAGAGGCTGAGGGGCGTCGCGGACCTGCGCTCGCCCTACCGCCACGCGAACCAGATCTCGAAGGACGGCCACTCGGCGGTAATCCAGTTCCGGATCGGCGCACGTGCCGGGCCCGGCGCGGACGTCTCGACCGTGCTCGCCGCGGTGAAGCGCGTCGCGGACGAGCATCCGGGCCTCACGATCGGGGAGTACGGCGACGCGAGCGCGACGAAGGCGATCGACGACACGGCCGGGCGCGACTTCCATCGCGCCGAGCTCCTTTCGATCCCGCTCACCTTCGCCATCCTGCTGTTCGGGTTCGGCGCGCTGGTCGCCGCCGGAATCCCGTTGCTCCTGGCGCTGACGGCGGTGCTCGCCGCCTTCGGGCTGCTGGCCTGGCCGAGCCAGATCTGGCCGGCAGACGACGCTGCGAACTCGGTGATCCTGCTGATCGGCCTCGCCGTGGGCGTCGACTACTCGCTGTTCTACATCCGGCGGGAACGGGAGGAACGTTCGCTCGGGAAGGGGCCGGATGCGGCGCTCGAAGCCGCGGCGGCGACCTCGGGGCGAGCGGTGATCGTCTCCGGGCTCACGGTGCTGATCGCGATCTCAGGGCTGTTCGTCACCGGACAGAAGGAGCTGATCTCGGTTGCGGTCGGGACGATGCTCGTCGTCGCGACCGCGATGCTCGGCTCGCTGACCGTGCTCCCCGCACTCCTGTCGACGCTCGGCGACCGGATCGACCGCGGCCGAATTCCGTTCCTCGGCTTCCGCCGGCAGGCGCGCGAGTCGCGCGTCTTCGGCGCGGTGGTCGACCGGGTGATGCGCCGGCCGGTCCTTGCGCTTACCGTGGCCGGGGGAGCGCTGGTGCTGCTCGCGGTGCCCGCCTTCTCGCTGCACACGAACAACGCCGACGAGACTGCTTTGCCGCAGGGGCTCGGGATCACGAAGACGTACGAGCGCCTGCAGCGGGCCTTCCCGGGCGAGCCCCAGCCCGCGTACGTGGTCGTCAGAGCGGCAGACGTCCGGTCGCCGGAGCTCGCCCGCGCGTTCGCGGACCTGCGCCGTCGCGCGCTCGCGTCGGGCGAGCTGCACGACCCGATCTCGCTCCGGATCAGCCCTGACGGGCACGTCGCAGCGATGGCGATCGCTCTGGCGGGGTCGGGCGCCGACCGCCGCTCGGAGCATGCCCTTACGCGGCTGCGAGAGGAGCTCGTGCCCGGAACGGTCGGGAAGGTCAGCGGTGTCGAGGTGGCCGTAGGCGGCCTCACGGCGCAGTCGAAGGACTTCAACGACCTGCTGAAGAGCCGGGCCCCGCTCGTGTTCGCGTTCGTGCTCGGGCTCGCGTTCCTGCTGCTCACCGCGGCTTTCCGTTCGGTGGTCGTGGCAGCGAAGGCGGTGGTGCTCAACCTGCTCTCGGTCGGGGCGGCCTACGGGCTGCTCGTGGCGGTCTTCCAGTGGGGCTGGGGCGAGTCGTTGCTCGACTTCGAGTCGACGCACGGGATCACCTCGTGGCTGCCGCTGTTCCTGTTCGTCGTCCTCTTCGGCCTCTCGATGGACTACCACGTCTTCATCCTCACGAGGGTGCGCGAGGCGGTCGACCGGGGGCTCGACACCGAGGAGGCGGTTTCTCTTGCGATCCGGACGACCGCCGGCGTGGTTACGAACGCCGCCCTGGTGATGGTGGGCGTCTTCTCGATCTTCGCGACGCTCTCGCAGATCGACCTGAAGCAGCTGGGTGTCGGCCTGGCCGCCGCGATCCTGATCGACGCGACGGTCGTGCGCGGCGTGCTCCTGCCGGCCTCGATGAAGCTGCTCGGGCGGTGGAACTGGTACCTGCCGGGCTGGCTCGGCTGGCTCCCGCGTGTCGAGCATGTGCGTGCGGTTGCGAGGGCCGAGTCGTGAGGCGTGCCGTCGCGGCGTTCGCCTTCGGCGGCGCGGCCTTCGGCGTGGCGGCGTGGAACGGGTACGCCCTGGAGATGCTCTGGCTCCCGGCCGTGGTCCTGGCCGCAGCGTGGCCGCCGAACGAGGTCGCAATCGGACGGTGTGTTCGGCGCCTCCGCCGGAGGGAATAGTTCCTCGGATGGTCGCGCTGCTGAGCTTCCTCGCGATCTGGAGCGGGGGCGGCGCTCCGCCGGTCGGGGCGCCGATCCCACGGCGGCCGGACGCGCTCGCCGCCCGGATCGACGCGACGGAACGAGGGCTCGCGGAGGCCGTCGACCGCTGGCGCGCCTCCGTCGAGCCCCGGCCGCCGCTCGAGGTGACTCTGTACGCGCTCTACGAGCAGCGCATCTCGATCGTGCTCACCGCACGGCCGCGGCTCGGGAACGCCGTCTTGCGCCGTCTGCCCGTGAGCTACGCACGGCCGCTCCGCAGCGAGGTGCTCGCCAAGCGGGAGCTGGGGCGGCTCTCGCGGCCGCGGCCGCTGCGGACCTTCCGGACCGGCCGGGCCGAGCCGGCAGTCGCCCTTCGCGGCTACTACCTCGAGGCTCAGCGGCGCTTCCGGGTCGGGTGGCGGGTGCTGGCCGCGGTCAACTACATCGAGTCTGCGTTCAACAAGCTCCGCAACTCGAGCACGGCCGGTGCACAGGGGCCGATGCAGTTCATCCCGTCGACGTGGCGCGCCTACGGCCTTGGCGGCAACGTCCACGACCCTCACGACGCGATTCTGGGCGCGGCCAATTACCTGCACGCGAACGGCGCGCCTCGCAACTACCGTCGCGCGCTCTTCCACTACAACCCGTCGTGGCTCTATGTCGATGCGGTGCTTCGCTACGCGCGCCGGATCCGCACCGATCGGCGCGCGTTCTACGTCCTCTACAGCCGGCAGGTCTTCGTCCGCACGCCGCGCGGCCTGGTGCGGCTCACGGGGCCGCGCTAGCTGTAGCCTCGCGCGGGTGGACGACCGGGTCGGCGCGTTCCTCGGGGAGATCGCTGCGTGGGCGGCGGCGCGAGGGGACATTCGAGCCGTCTTGCTGGTCGGCTCGCAGGCGCGGGCTGACACGCCGGCGGACGAGCTCTCCGACGTCGACCTGGCCTTCTTCGTCGACGATCCGCAGCGCTACCTCGGCGACCGCGCCTGGCTGCGCTCGTTCGGCGAGCCGCTGCTGACCTTCGTCGAGCCGACGGCGGTGGGTGGCTTCGAAGAGCGGCGCGTGCTCTTCCGCGACGGGCTGGAGGCCGACTTCTCGATCCTGCCTGTCCGGGTCATCGACTCGATCCCACCCGACGCCGAGGCCGTCCTCGCCCGCGGCTTCTCCGTCTTGTACGACGAGCTCGGCCTAGGCGACCTCGATCCTGTTGGCCCCGAGGCGCCGCCGCCTCCCACCCAGGCCGCGCTCGATCAGCTCTCGAACGACTTCTGGTACCACCTGCTGTGGGCGGCAAAGAAGCTGCGCCGCGGAGAGGTGCTGCTCGCCAGGCAGGCGTGCGACTGCTACCTCACGGGGCTGGTGGTCGAGCTCGCGCGGTGGCCGGCACGCGACCGGGAGACGTGGCACGGGTACCGGTTCTTCGAGCGGTGGGCGGGCGGCTCGATCGTGAAGGCGCTGCGACCGACGTTCGCCCGGTACGAAGCCGCCGACGTCGCTCGTGCGTTGGGCGCCAAGGGCGAGCTGTTCGGGGAGCTGGAGACTGAGGTCGCGCAGCGTTTCGCCCTCGCCGAACCGGTCGACCGCGCCGAGATCCTCCGCCGCCTCGACGAGCTGCTGGCTCCGCAGATGCCGTAAACCCGGGGTCAGGTCTTGCACCGCCACATTCCCGTCGTGAGAGTGGAACAACTCGCCAACAGGTGGGAATCTTGTGACGCTTTCGTCACTCGCCCGATGGCGATCGCGACAGCTGGTGTGTCATTGCAAGACCTGACCCCGGGTTGTGACCCCGGCGTGGCGGTACGGAGGGCTTGACACGCCCGGTGCCCGCTAGCGGCCGAAGTGCCCGCGGCTGAGGTCAAGCGCGCCGGCCAGCAGCAGGAGCCCGGCCCACCAGTTGACCGGGTCGAAGAGAAGCGGCTCGGGGTCGCCGGTCCAGTCGCTGATCCCCCAGACGACGAACCAGATCAGGGTCATGGCCCGACTGTAGGTAGCGGCCCGGCCGCGCCGCAGGCGAGCTAAGTGGTGAAACGCGGCCTGGCCGGGACCGCCGGGCGGCGGTACGCGAAGACGTGCCAGGGGCGCCGCGGCTCGTTCGGTCTCGATCCGCCCTTCCGGGCGAGCGGCTCGACCGCGGCCTCGCGCTTCATCGCACCTTCAGCGTGCCGTAGGCCGCCTGGAAGCCCGACTTGGTCGCGCTGACGAGGAGCTTACCCCGCCTCTTCGGGCGCACCTTGAAGGTGACCTTGCCCGTCGACCTCGTCCGCCTCGCAACCGCCCTCACGCCCGCGCCGGCGAGCCGCACCCGGACACCTGCGAGTCGGTGGCCCCGGCCGTCGAACACGGAGACGCGCACGGTGCTCATTCGCCTGCGCCGCGCAGCGCCCGTCACGGTGACCCGAGGGCGCGGCTGCAGGCGGATCTGCTGTATCTGCGTCCAGTCTCCCTGGTTGCGGTCCTCGTCCACACCCGCGACGCGCCAGTAGAACGGGCCGCCGCTGGCGTAGCTGTACTGCGTCATCGTCGGCGCGTAGCTCGTGTTGTCGGTCGTGACGCTCTCGAGCGTGCGGCTGAAGTCGGGCGACTCACCGATCTGCACCTTGTAGTTCTTGACCCCCGGCCGCGGGTTCCAGCTGAGCAGGATGTGATCCTTCGCACTGTCGGTCTGCGCGTTCGCGGGCTCGCCGATCGTGCGCGTGAAGGACTGGGTCGCCGAGTAGGGTCCCGGGACCGTCCCGCCGGAGTCCTTCGGGAACTCGGCCCGCACGCGCCAGTGCCAGACGCCGGTGCCGGTCATCTTGATGAACGACGCCGCGGGCGTGCGGAAGCCGCTGAAGTCGCGGTGCGTGCCGTCCGGCTGGTCGACGGAGAGGTCGTACGACGCCGCGCCCTGCACCGCGCTCCACGCCCAGACGGGCAGCGTGTCCCCCCGGGCCGGGTTGGCGGCGCTCGGAACCGGAGCGGCGAGCTTCTTCTGGAAGGTTCCCGTAATCGACCAGGTCAGCCCGGTCAGGTTCTCGTCGTCGGCGCGGACACGCCAGTAGAGAACGGTGTCCGCCGGGTAAGTCGTGTCGCTCGAGTACGAGGTCGCGTCGGTGACGACGTCGTCGAGCGGGTCGCCGAAGGTCGGGTCGGCCGCGACCTGGATGCGGTAGCGCCGGGCGCCGAGGGTCGGTGTCCAGCGGAAGGTCGGCTGGTTGAGGAAGGTCTGCACGCTCAGCGGCGAGAGGAGCGTCGGCGGGATCGACTGCTTCTGGAAGGACCCCTTGGCCGAGTTCGGCAGGTCGAGCGGCAGCGCGTCGTTGCCGTCCGCCGCGGACGCCGGGAGAACGGCCCAGTAGAAGGTCGTCGTCTCGTCTGCGTACGTCGTCGGCCGGATCACGTTCCGGGGCGCGTACGCCGGCACCCGCGTGAAGGCCTCGTCGATGATGTTGCTGAAGTTCGCGTCCTTGGCGATCACGACGAAGTAGCTGCTCGCCCCCGCCAGCGGCCTCCAGGTGAAAAGCGGCGTGCGCACCGAGGTCGTCCCCGTCACGGGCGCGAGGTAGTCGCCCGCGCACGGGTAGCCGAAGGCGCAGGGCGTGGAGTTGCCGGGGTCGGCGGGGTCGGGGTAGTCGGTCCATGTGAACGCCGGGCCGACGGGAGCGGTCGAGTCGACGTTCCCGTTCTGGAGGTACGTGTGGTCGCCCCAAACCTCCTGGTTGCCCGTCGCGCGGTCGCTGCGCGCGCGGACGCGTAAGCAATAGGTGCCGGGGCCGAACACGTCCTCGGCGAGCGTTCCCTGCCAGATGACCGGGTTGAACATCGTCGAGCCGAGCGGCGTCCATTCCGGCACGGAGGTCTTTCTGACGTAGGTCGAGGTGGCCCACGAGCAGGAGACGCCGTTCCAGCCGGCCGCCTGCACCTCGTAGCTGGTGGCACCGGGCACCGGGTCCCAGCGGACTACGGGAACGTGCGTCTGGTAGCCGGCGGTACCGGTGTCCTCGTCCGTGCCGGGGTCGGCGAGGTTGTTGCGCATCCGCAGGTTCTTGATGCTCGTGCCCGGCACCGGCCCGGCGGGAGCGACCTTGTCGAAGGTCTTCGTGAACGAGCTGCCGTAGTTCCAGACGCCGGCGTTGCCGTCAGGGTCGAGCGCCCGAACGCGCCAGTAGTAGACGTTGTCCTTCAAGACCGCCGTCGGCGAGAGGGAGGTCGCGATCGTGGTGCCTGTGCAGCAGACCTTCGAGCCCGGCGCGAAGTCGACTGACGAGTTGATCTCGACCTCGTAGCGCGCGGCGCCGGGGACCGGGTTCCAGGAGAAGCGCGGGTCGTAGGCCTCCGGGGCGGGGTTGAGGTCCTCGAGGTGGGTCGCGGTCGTCGACGGCCAGAGCCAGTTGAACGACGAGACGGGCGTCCCGACGCCGCGGTTCCCCTCGGCGTCGACCGGCGTCACGCTCCAGTAGTACGGCCCTGGGGCGAGCGCCGACGTGATCGCGGCCGACGTGGCGGCCACGTTCGGCGCGCCCTTCGGGTCGTCCTGGTTCGCGTAGTGGAGGACGAGCGAGCCGAGGCTCGGATCGCTCGCCGCCGAGACAAGGTAGTGCGCCGCGCCGGCGACCCCCGACCACGTCAGCACGACGGGGTTCGCCGGGAAGCTGAGCGCGGCCCCGGCGGCCGGCCTCTGCAGCGTGGGCCGAAGGTTCCAGAGCTTGCGGAAGGAGCGCGGCTGCGTCCACGCCGAGCTCTGTCCGGCGGCGTTGGTCGCGCGCACGCGCCACCAGTAGGTGCCGTTCGGGATCGTCTTCAGCAGCGTCGCGCGCGTGTTGCGGGTGAAGAAGTCGTCCTTCCCTGCGCCCAGCACCGGCGAGTTCATCCCCGCGTCGGCGCTGATCTGGAACTCGTACTTGTCGACGCCCGTCACCGACGTCCACGCGAAGGCCGGGAGGAACTGGACGACGGCGCCGGCGCCGGGCGCGGTCTGGGTCGGGCGGCCTACCGCGCCTCGGGCGGGTCCCGCCGTGAGGAACGCGATGGCGGCGAAGGCGGCGGCGAGGAGTCTGCGGTCTGCGGCCATGGAGTCCGGTGAGACGAGCTCGGCCGCTGAGCTCGGAGGTCGTCCGTGTGTCTCGCGAGCAGCATCGGGACTGCTCGCGATTCGGTCATCCCTCTGACGAGTGACTTTGCGCTTCGCGGCCGAGCAGGGCGCGGACCCGGCGGCCCTTGTGAGCCTCTGCGTGCTCGGCGCGGGCCTCGGCTTCGTGCAGGCGGCGCTCGAGCTCTGCGAAGCGGGTCGCGAGCTCCTCGCCGCGGGCGCGTGCTTCCGCGAGCTCTCGTTCGAGGGTGTGCATGCGGGCGCGGGCGACGTCGGCATCGGCGGCAGCCTCCTGCGCTCGGCGGGCCGTCGCTGCCTCGACGCGCACGAGGCGCGCGAGCTCGCGCAGCGGCGCGTCCACTGGGTCGCGGCGAGGCGAGATGCCGGCGAACGTGCCGGCAAGTGCGTGGGCATGCCTGCGCGCGTCGTGCGCGAGCGCGAGCTCTCGGTTGGCAGGGCCCATCGCCGGGTCGTAGCCGTCGAGGTCGTTGCGCAGGCGCTCGAATGTGGTGGCGGTCGGCTCGGCCTTGCCGGAGAAGCCGTCGGCCTCGAGGAGCTCGTAGCGTTCCGGGGTGACCCAGCCGTCGCCGCCGGCGTCGCCGTAGACGTAGGCCGGGCTGCCCGCGGCCATAGCCTCGAGGACCGCCTCGCCGCGGCCGATCACAAGGTCGGCGTCCCGGCCGGGCTCGATCCGGGCATCGGCGAGCGCCCGCTGCAGCAGCCCGCGCCGGTAGTCGGAGAGACCTTCCAGGTGAAGCAGCACGCGCCGCGGCCTGTCCGGGAGCTGCCCGCGGGGCGTGATCCGGTCTGTGTCGATTGGGCGGCGCAGGCGGACGACCTCGTGTGGCAGCGCCGCGGCTCGGAGGCGTGTAGCGGTCCGGTCGTCGAAGACCACGACCCGCGCGACCACGCCCGCCAGCTGCGGCGGCAACCAGAGCTCCTGGTCGTCGCCGTGGGCCGCGAAGACCTGGGTCGTGAGCGGGTAGAGGTCGGCGAGCAGGAGCGCCGCGTAGGCGTCCTGCGAGTAGATGACCTCCGGCGCGAGCGGCAGCCCGCGCTCGACGCTGACGACCCTTAGGTCCTCAGCCGCGCCGGCCCCTTCGGCGGCGAACACGAACACCTCGTGCCCGAGCCGCTCGAGGTGCTCGGAGACGGTGACGAGGTACGAACGAGGCGCGAGCGCCTGCGTGCCGAGGAGAATCTCCACCGCCCGCGATTATCGCGCTCCCACCCCGGGGTCAGATCTTGCATTGCCACGTCTCCGTCCCCAGTCGCCATGGCGGGTGCGCCGAAAGCGCAACAACTCCTCCCCAACACCGTTGCCAGAGCGCGTCCTCGCCTAGCTTCACGGCATGGCACGCCCTCTCCGTCTCTGCTTCCCGGACGCCCGCTACCACGTGATCGCGCGCGGCAACTCCGACGGCGCCATCTACGTCGATGACCTCGACTGCGAGTTCTTCCTCGGTGAGTTCAGTCGCGTCGTCGAGCGATACAGCTGGCTTTGCCACGCGTACTGCCTGATGACGACGCACTACCACCTCGTGCTCGAAACGCCGCTCGCGAACCTGCCCGTCGGCATGCAGCGCCTGAACGGCGGGCACGCAAGCCGGTTCAACGAGCGACACGGGCGCACCGGGCACGTCTTCGGCTCCCGCTACCGCTCGATTCTGATCGAGGACGCCCGCTATCTGCTCGCGGTCTGCCGCTACATCGTGCTGAACCCGATCCGCGCTGGGATCTGCGACCGGCCGGAAGACTGGCCCTGGTCGAGCTACCGGGCGACGGCCGGCCTCGAGCCCACGCCGCGGTTCCTCACGACGGAGACGATCCTCGCCGAGGTCGGCGGCGACACGTATCCGGCCGCACAGGCGGCGTACCGCGAGTTCGTCGCAGCGGGGATCGACGAGGCGCTGGCCGAGCGGGTGCGCGGTGAGCGGCTGGGGAGCGACGGCTTTTTCCGGCAACGGTTCGGGATCGACCCGCCCCTCGCCGAGATTCCGCGGGTCCAGATCGAGCCGGAACGCCGGCAGCTTGCGGAGATCTTCGCGGAGGAGCGATTCGCCGTCGCGTGGGCGTACCGCTCACATGGCTACTCGCTCGCGGAGATCGCGGCCCACCTCGGGTGCCATTACTCGACGGTCAGCAGGCGGCTGGCGCGCGAAGAGCAGGAGCTTCGCTCGGGAACGATTGTCACGGAGTCTTGACGCTCTTGTGGCAGTGCAAGATCTGACCCCGGGTTAGCGCGTGCCGACCGACATGCCCAGGAGGCGCGGGAGGGCCGCACCGACGCGGGCTGGGAGCGGGCCGCGGCGGCCATCCTCCTCGGCCTCCTCGCACGCCATGATCGCGGCGCGGACGAGGCCTCCGCCGAGGCGGCGGATCGGCTCGGGCGGGAGCCTCGGCACGCGGCGCGTCACCAACGGCAGGCGCGTCAGCTCGTCGTCGACGCCGAGCGCAAGCCGCGCGAGGATCTGCCCGCCGAGCCAGCTCGGCCCGACGCCGTGGCCGGAGTAGCCGGCCCCGTGGTGGATCCGCGTCCCCGGCACCGTGCCGAAGAACGGCAGGTGGTCGGAGGAGACGTCGATCGGCCCTCCCCACGCGTGCGTGATCTTCGCGTCGGCGAGGCCCGGCAGGAGCCGGCGCAGGCCCCGTTCGGCGCGGGCCGCGGTCGCCTCGTCCTCGGTGAAGCGGCCGTCGATCCTGCCGCCGAAGCCGATCGGGCCCGACCCGCTGCCCATCAGCACGCGCCCGTCCTGTGTCGCGCGGAAGTAGTGCAGGAACATTCGCCCGTCGATCATCGCCTCGCCCCCAGTCCAGCCGATCTGCTCCACCAGCTCCGGCGCCGGCTCGGTGAGCACGACATAGCTGCCGAAGACCGTCAGGCGGCCGCGCAGCGGCTTCCATCCCGCCGCCACCGCGTTCACGGCGACCACGATCTCCTTCGCCCGTACGCGGCCCCGCTCCGTCTCGACGAGGCCTTCGCTGACCCGCGTCACGCGCGTGCGCTCGTGCAGACGGACCGACTCGGCCGCTGCCCGCCGGAGAGCCAGCACCAGTCGCGCCGGCTGCACCGTGGCGCAGTCGCGGACGAAGACGCCCTTCCGGAACCGTGGCGACCGGATCCGCTCAGCCAGCTCCTCTCCGGAGAGCTCGACCGCCTCCTCCGGCACCCCGAGCTCGCGCGCCGCCGCGACCTGGCGCTCCACCGAACGATCCTGAGCCGGCGCCACGGAGACCCGCAGCAGGCCGCCCTCACGGAACCAGACGTCGGCTCCCCGAGCCTCCCAGAACGCGCGCACCCCAGGGACGATCGAGTCCGCGGCGCGCGCGACGGCCAGCGCCCCCGCGTCCCCGAAGCGCTCGCGCAGCCGAGGCAGGTGGCTCCAGTAGCCGTGCAGAAAGCCGCCGTTGCGCCCGCTCGGGCCGCGGCCGCACTGGTCGGCCTCGAGCACGACGACGTCGAGCCCCGGCTCGCGCTCGGCCAGCGCGAGCGCCGTCCAGAGCCCCGTGTAGCCGCCGCCCACAACCGCGACGTCCGCCTCCGTGTCACCCTCCAGCGCCGGCGCGGGCTCGCCGCCGAGCCCAGCGGCGAGCGCCTCCTCGAGCCACCAAGGCGCAGTTAGATGCGCTGCCAGGCCTCCGCCAGCACGTCGCCGAGAATCCCGGCGATCTCGTCGAACTCGGCCTGCCCCGCGAAGAGCGGCGGCGAGATCTGCACGACCGCATCGCCCCGGTCGTCGGCGCGGCAGATCAGGCCCTTCTCGAAGAACCGCGGCGAGAGGAAGCCCCGGAGCAGCGTCTCCGACTCCTCCTCCAAGAACCCGGTCTTCGTCTCCTTGTCGCGCACGAGCTCGAGCGCCCAGAAGTAGCCCTGCCCGCGCAGGTCGCCCGCGATCGGCAGCTCGAGCAGCTGCTCGAGCGTCGAGCGGAACGCGTCCTCGTTATCGCGCACGCGCTCGACGATCCTCTCGCGCTCCATGATCTCCAGGTTCTTCAGCGCGATCGCGGCCTGCACCGGGTGGCCGCCGAAGGTGATCCCGTGCGCGTACATCTGCTTCTCGCCGAGGAACGGCTCGATGACGTGGTCGGCCGCGACGACCGCGCCGATCGCCGCGTACGCGGACGAGAGCCCCTTCGCGCAGGTGACGAGATCCGGCCGGATGTCGTAGAGCTCCGAGCCGAACCACCCGCCGAGCCGCCCGAACCCGGTGATCACCTCGTCCGCGCAGAGCAGGATCTGGTACCGATCGCAGATTTCGCGCACGCCCTTCCAGTAACCGGCCGGAGGCGTCAGCGCACCGCCCGCGTTCTGCACGGGCTCCATCACCACCAGCGCGACGGTCTCCGGCCCGGCCGCGACGATCGCCGACTCGAGGTCGTCGAGCAGGAAGGCCGTGAACTCCTCCTCGGTCTCACCGGCGGCACGGTGGTAGCGGTTCGTGTTGCGAACGTGGATGACGTCCGGCACCAGAGGCTCAAACGGGGCGCGCAGCGAGGCGATCCCGTTGATCGAGAGGGCCCCCATCGTCGTCCCGTGGTAGGCGGTGCGGCGGGAGATCGCCTTCCAGCGCCGCTCGCCGCGCGCCTGGTGGAACTGCCGCGCGAGCTTCCAGGCCGACTCGATCGCCTCCGAGCCGCCGGAGACGAAGAAGACGCGGTTCAGGTCGCCCGGAGCGAGCCTCGCCACCTCAGCCGCGAGCTCGATCGCGCGCGGGTGCGCGTACGACCAGTTGGTGTAGTACGGCAGCTCGCGCATCTGCGCCGCCGCCGCCTCGCCGACCTCCTCCCCGTACGAGTAGCCGATCTGCACGGCGAAGAGCCCCGCCAGAGCGTCGAGGTAGCGCTTGCCGTTCGCGTCCTCGAGGTAGCAGCCCTCGCCGCGCACGATTACGGGTACCTCGGTGTCGCGGTAACCGCCCATGCGCGTGAAGTGGAGCCAGAGGTGGTCGCGGGCGGCCTGCTGAAGCTCGGCGGGCGACAGGCCGGGCGAGACCGTCGTCATGCGGCTGTCTTCGAGCGGCGCGTCGTGATCAGCACGTTGGCCAGGGTCGCTCCGATCGCGATCACGAAGATCGCCGTCCCGATCACGTTGACCTGCGGCGGGGCGCCGATGCGCGCCGCGCCCCAGACGAAGAGCGGGAACGTCACCTCCGAGCCCGCGTTGAAGTAGGTCACGACGAAGTCGTCGATCGAGATCGCGAAGCACAGCAGCAGCGACGCGAGGATCGCCGGCGCGGTGAGCGGGAACGTCACCTTGCGGAAGGTCGTCCATTCGTTCGCACCGAGGTCCATGGCCGCCTCCTCGAGGTGCCGGTCGAAGCCGACGAGACGCGCCTTGATCGTCACCACCGCGAAGCTGATGCAGAACATCACGTGGGCGATCAGGATCGTCCAGAACCCGAAGACGACGTTCAGGTTCAGGAACAGCGTCAGCAGCGAGGCGCCGAGCACGATCTCCGGGGTCGAGAGCGGCAGGAAGACGAGCAGGTTCGTCGCGGCCCGGCCGCGGAAGCCGTAACGCACGAGCGCCAGCGCGATCATCATCCCGAGCGCGGTCGAGACGACGCTGGCGATCACGGCGATCTCGAGCGAGAGGACGATCGCACTGCGGATCCCGGGAACCGCATCCCAGTGGAGCCAGTTGTCCCAGGTGAAGGACTGCCACGTGTAGTTGAAGCGGCCGACCGGCTGGTTGAACGAGAACACGATCACGACGGCGATCGGGAGCAGGAGGTAGACGAAGAACAGGATGGAGTAGACCGTCAGGACGTGCCGCCGCACGAACGCCCAGGCTCTCCGGGCCGTACGACCGCGCTCGCGCACAGGAACCGCGACGGTACTCATCCGGTGAGCTGCTCCGTGCCGACCGCGCGCGCGTAGATCAGCACCATCACCAGGATCGCCGCCATCAGGACGAACGACATCGAGGCCGCAGCCGGGTAGTCGATCAGGCCGAGGAACTTCGTCTGGATCACGTTGCCGATCATGTGCTGGTTCGTCCCGCCGAGCAGCTGCGCGTTGATGAAGTCGCCCGCGGCGGGGATGAAGGTGAGCAACGTGCCGGCGACCACCCCGGGCAGCGAAAGCGGCAGCGTTACGCGCAGGAACGCCTTCCAGCGGCTCGCGTAGAGGTCCTCCGCGGCCTCGATCAAGGTGTGGTCGATCTGCTCGAGCGAGACGTACAGCGGCAGCGCCATGAAGGGCAGGAAGTTGTAGGTGATCCCGGCGACCACGGCAGTCGACGTCGCCAGGAGGCGCCCGTCTGCCCCGAGGAGATGGAGGTCGCGGAGGATGCG
The DNA here is from genome assembly GCA_046729915.1 of Actinomycetota bacterium. Lineage (GTDB taxonomy): Bacteria > Actinomycetota > Thermoleophilia > Gaiellales > Gaiellaceae > AC-32. The sequence continues at coordinate 17,646 of JBKPHO010000254.1, forward strand.
GACGACGAGGCCGTTGTCGGAGAGGATCGTCCCCCAGGCGAGGGTCCTGATCAGGTACGTGACGAAGAACGGCGCGACGATGCAGAGAAGCAGGAGGTTCTTCCACCGGCCGCCGCGGAACGCGATCCAGTACGCGACGGGATAGCTCACGACGAGCGCGAGCGCAGTCGCGATCCCGGCGTACTCGAACGAGCGGATGAAGTGGCCACGATAGTTGCGGATCGCGTCCCAGTAGTTGCCCCAGGCCCAGGTGAACGCGTAGCCGAAGTCGATCGACCCGGACTCGAGGGACTGGTAGGCGAGGAAGCCGAGCGGCAGGAGGAAGAAGACCGCCAGCCACGCTATCCCGGGCGCGAGCAGCAGGTACGGCGTCAGACCGCGGTGACGGTGGAGGAAGCCCACTAAGGCACCGCCTAAGCCGAGATGAGGTTGTTCCAGGTGGTCAGGTACTTCTCGTTGTTCAGCGCCGCCGTATCAATCGAGGTGACGTTGTCGAGCATCTTCTTCGTCGGGAAGATCAGCTTGTTGTTCGCGATCGCGGGGTCCTCCTTGAGCAGCACGGCCTTCGCTCCCTCCACAGGGCAGATGTAGTTCACATAGTCCTCGATCTGGGCCGCGATCTTCGGGTCGTAGACGTAGTTCATGTAGACCGAGGCGGTGTAGACGTCGCCGCCCTTCGGGATCAGCATGTTGTCCGTCCAGATCTCGCCGCCGTCGGTCGGCAGGTTCCAGTGGAGGTGCTTGTTGGCAAGCGCGAGCTGGACGACGTCGCCTGACCACGACATGGTGGCCGCGAGATCCCCCTTCGCGAATGCGTCGCTGTAGTCGTTGCCGTAGAAGCGGCGGATCTGGCCCGAGTCGGACGCCTTCTGGAGCTTGTTGATCGCGCGGTCGAAGGTCGCGTTCGTGACCTTCTGGGGGTCGTCGCCGTTCGCGAGCATCACGAGGGTGAGCGTGCCGGAGTAGTCGTCCAGGACGCCGACCTTGCCCTTGAGCTTCGGGTTCGTGAGCAGGTCGTCGACCGACAGCACCGGGTCGGTGAGCTTGTCGTTGAAGCCGATCCCGGTCATGCCGGACTGCCAGGGCAGGCTGTAGTCGCGGTTGGGGTCCCAGGCCGGGTGGCGCTGCTGCGCGATCAGGTTCTTCATGTTCGGGATCGCGCTCTTGTCGAGCTTCTCGACCCAGCCCTTCTTGATCAGCAACGAGGGGTAGCGCGAATTGTCGGTCATCACGATGATGTCGCGATCGACCGACTGGCCGCGCGAGAGCGGGCCCTGGATCTTGCCGAAGAACTCGGCGTTGCCGTTGATGTCCTCGGTGTACTTGACGTGGACGCCCGTCTTCTTCTCGAACTGGTCGAGCGTCGGGTGCTTCTGGCCCTTCACGTCGATGTAGAGCGTCCAGTTCGAGAAGCGGAGCGTCTTCGCGAGCTTGTGCTCGACAGTGGTGGTCGTACCTCCAGCCTTCGTGCCGCTGCTGCCGCAGGCGGCGAGGATTCCGGGAACGGTGATCGCGGCCCCTCCGAGCGCTGCGCGTTCGAGCAGCTGCCGCCTGGTGAGCTGGTCGGTCATTCGGCTCCCTCCGTTGAGTCGACGACGAAGGTGGAGTCTGGGCTCCACGAGATCTCGCTCGGCGCCTGCTCTGCGGCGCCGGGCTCGCTGTTCTGGACGTACACGCTGACGTTGCCGGCCCTGGTCTCGAGCACGTACTGCGTCGCGACGCCGACGTACGCGGTCTCGAGCAGGCGCCCGGTGAGGCGGTTCTCCTCGCCGTGGCCGAGGCGGATTTTCTCGGGGCGCACACCGACGGCCACCCGGCCGTTGCGCCCGTTCAGCGCCTCGCGCGGCACGCGCACGTCGGTGCCGTCGTCGAGGCGCACGCTGTCCGGGCCCGTGATCGTGCCCGGCAAGAGGTTCGAGATGCCGAGGAAGCTCGCCACGAACGCGGTCTGCGGGCGCTCGTAGAGCTCGGACGGGTTGCCGAGCTGCTCGATCCGGCCATCGTTCATGATCGCGATCCCGTCCGCCATCGTCATCGCCTCCTCCTGATCGTGCGTGACGTGGATGAAGGTGATGCCGACGTCGTGCTGGATCGCCTTCAGCTCGAGCTGCATCTGCTTTCGCAGCTTCAGGTCGAGCGCGCCGAGCGGCTCGTCGAGCAGCAGCACCCGCGGCTTGTTCACGAGCGCGCGGGCGAGCGCGACCCGCTGCTGCTGGCCGCCGGAGAGCTGCCGCGGTTTGCGCTTCTCGAGGCCGGAAAGGCCGACGAGGCGGAGGATCTCCGTCACGCGCCCGCGCACGTCGTTCCCGCGGATGCCGCGCCGCCGCAGGCCAAAGGCGACGTTCTCGAAGATGCTCAGGTGCGGGAAGAGGGCGTAGGACTGGAAGACCGTGTTGACGTCGCGCTTGTACGGCGGCTTGCCGCTGACCGGCTCGTCACCGAGGTAGATCGTGCCCTCGCTCGGCTCCTCGAAGCCGCCGATCATGCGCAGCGTCGTCGTCTTGCCGCAGCCGGACGGACCGAGCAGGGCGAAGAAGCTGCCGCGCTCGATCTCCAGCGAGATCTCGTCCACGGCCGTGACGTCGTCGAAGCGCTTCGTCACGCCTTCCAGCCGCACGTCGACGTTCGCCGTGCGCGTCGCCGGCTCGGCCGCAGGGGTCTCGACGCCGCTCTCGACGGCCACTAGGGCGCCTTCCAGTGATGGCGGCCAGGCCCTCGGTCGCTAGCACCAAGCCATAGTCCCCACTCGACCGCGGCGCAGGCTGGCAGCCTGCGCAAGGTCGAGGGAGGGCTCAGGCGCAGCGTGATAGCGGGCGAGGGACGGGTGTCGATTGCTGGGAGGGGCACTAGCTTGCCGCCACCCGTCCTCCGTTCTGGACGCGTGCTCCCCAGTCATAGAGCTGCTTCCACAGCTCGAGGTAGAGGAAGCTCTCGGTCGAGACGACGCCCTCGAGCGACCGGATCCGGTTCGTGACGTCGAGCAGCTGGCGGCGGTCGGCGCACACGAGCTCGACGAGCAGATCGAACTGTCCGGCGGTGATCACGACGTACCCGGCCTCGTCCCACTGGGAAATCGCGTCCGCCACCGGTTCCGGCGGGCCGTGGGTGCGGATTCCGACCATCGCGATCGCGTCGAAGCCGAGCCCGAGCGGGTTCGTGACGCCGGTGACCTGGAGGATGTTGTCCTGGCAGAGCCGCTGGTAGCGGGCGCGGATCGTGGCCTCGGAGACGCCGACCTCGGCGGCGATGCGACGGAACGGCTCACGGCCGTTCTGTTGCAGCGCCTCGATCAGCCGCTGGTCGATCCCGTCGAGGTTGGGCGCAGCGCTGACCGCGCCCCGCCGCCGCTCGCGTCGCTCAGGTCTGCGCAATGCGAGGCCTTCCTATCACCGAGCCGCGCATCGCGTCAATCGAGAACCGTTCCGGCTCCGTCCGCGAACCAACCAGGGTCAGATCTTGCACTGCCACATTTCTGCGCTGATCCTGCGAGAACTTGTCCCCAGCGCCCACTGGCAAGAATCAGCACGGAATCGACACACCGCCTTTCGAGGGTTCTGAGCGGTGTGTGTCAATGCAAGATCTGACCCGGGGTTCCACGCCATGCCCATACCAAGGCGAATCGCTCACTTCAACCGCCGGGTGACGAACCGCGTGACCCGCCACCTGGCGGGATGGATGCCAGGATTCGCGATCGTCATCCACGTCGGCCGTCGCTCCGGTCGTATCTACAACACGCCGGTGAATGTCTTTCGCGACCGCGATCGCTACGTCTTTGCGCTCACCTACGGACCTGAGAGCGATTGGGTCCGCAACGTCCTGGCAGCAGGGGGCTGCAAGATCAAGACGCGCAGGCAGGTGGTCGAGCTCTGCGATCCGCAGCTGTTCACAGACCCGACGCGGCGCCTCGTGCCGGCACCTGCCAGGTGGATCCTCGGACTCGTCAACGTCGACGAATTCATGGCCCTTTCTCCGGCCAACCGCGGCTGACACCAGGTAGGCCTGCAGCAAGCGGGTACCTTCTGCACCTGGGGTCAGGTCTTGCACTGCCACATCGGTGCACCGAGTCCGTGACGAACAATCCCCAGGTCTAGTCGGGCGGAGTATCTGGCGCGGAATCGATACACGCTGCTCGGCCACCCTCCAAGCGCGTGTGTCAATGCAAGACCTGACCCCGGGTTGAACGTGACCCTGGGGTGTGCGGACGGCCGAGCGCCGAAACCCGCAATGAGGGCTCGCGGGGAACCAACGGCTCCCCCGCGCTCCTAGTCGATTTTCGCCATCACGTGCTTGATCTGCGTGTAGTCCTCGAGCGAGTACGTCGAGAGGTCCTTGCCGTAGCCGGACTTCTTGTAGCCGCCGTGCGGCATCTCCGAGACCAGCGGGATGTGGTCGTTGATCCAGACCGTCCCGAACTGGAGCTTCCGCGCTGCGTTCAGCGCTCGGCCGATGTCGCGGGTCCACACCGAAGCGGCAAGGCCGTAGTCGACGTCGTTCGCCCATGCGATCGCCTGGTCGTCGTCCGCGAACCGCTGCACCGTCACGACCGGCCCGAAGACCTCGCGCTGAACGATCTCGTCCTCCTGGCCCACCTCGGCGACCACGGTCGGCTTGACGAAGAAGCCGCGGTCGCCGTTCGTCCCGCCGCCCGTGAGCACCTTCGCGCCCTTCGCCCGGTCGAGGAAGCCGAGCACCCGGTCCTGCTGCGCCTTGGAGATGACCGGCCCCATCTCCACGTCGTCGCCCTCGGCGGGATCGCCCACGTGTAGCGACTCGACCGCGGGCACGAGCTCGTCGAGGAGCTTGTCGTACACGCCCGCGCCCGCGACCACGCGCGACGCGGCGGTGCAGTCCTGCCCTGAGTTCCAGTAGCCGGCGATCTTGATCCCCTCGGCGACCGCGGCCGGGTCGGCGTCGTCGAATACGATCACCGGAGCCTTGCCGCCGAGCTCCAGGTGCACGCGCTTGAGCGTCTCCGAGGCAGCCCGCGCGACCTCCTTGCCGGTCGCGACGTCACCGGTCAGCGAGACCAGGCGCACGTCCGGGTGCCGCACGATCCCGGCGCCGACGGGCTCGCCGTCGCCGGTGATCACGTTCAGCACTCCAGGCGGCAGGATGTCGGCCGCGAGCTCGGCGAACCGCAACGTCGAGAGCGGCGTCTGCTCGGACGGCTTCAATACTTGGACGTTCCCCGCCGCGAGAGCGGGCGCGAACTTCCAGACCGCCATCATCAACGGGTAGTTCCAGGGCGCGATCCCGCCGACGATCCCGAGCGGCTCTCGCCGCACGAACGAGGTGTAGCCGCGCATGTACTCGCCGGCCGACTTGCCCTCGAGGACCCTCGCGGCGCCGGCGAAGAAGCGGATGTTGTCCGAGGAGACAGGCATCTCGTCCTTCGCCACCGGAAGCGGCTTGCCGACGTTCTGCGACTCGAGCTCGGCAAGCTCGTCGGCGTGGTCGTCGATCGCGTCGGCCAGCTTCAGCAGCGCCTCGGCACGCTCGCCGGGCGTCGTCTCGAGCCACTCGGGCAGCGCCTTCTTTGCTGCCTCCACGGCCCGGTCGACGTCGGCTTCCGTGCCGCGCGGGACCTCGGCGATCACCTCGCCCGTCGACGGGTTCAGCACCTCCATCGTGCCGCCCTGGACGGCGTCCACCCACTCGCCGCCGACGAAGTTCTTGCGTTGAGAAACGGTCACGCTCATGCCAGGCCTCCCGGGTCGAATCTGGAGGGAGCCTAGCGCCTTCTGAGCAGCCCGGACTCCTGCGTCAGACGCTGCGCGACGATCACCGGGATCACCGTCAGCACGATCACGACGAACACGACCGCGTTGACCAACGGGAGCTGCTGCCCCCGCTGGATGTTGTCGAGGATGAAGATCGGCAGGGTGGTTTGCGCACCAGCGGTAAACGTCGTGACGATCACCTCGTCGAAGGAGAGCGCGAACGCGAGCAGCCCGCCGGCGACGAGCGCGGTCGAGAGCACCGGCCAGATCACGAAGCGGAACGTCTGCCAGCCGTCCGCGCCGAGATCCATCGACGCCTCGACGAGCGACGGCGAGGTCCGCCGCAGCCGGGCGAGCACGTTGTTGTAGACGATCACGACGCAGAAGGTCGCGTGTCCGATCACGATCGTCCAGATCGAGAACTGCACGCCGGAGAAGTTGTAGAAGGAGTTGAGCGCCATCCCGGTGATGATCCCCGGGAGGGCGAGGGGCAGCAGCAGCAGGAACGAGATCGACTCCCGTCCGAAGAAGTGGAAGCGGTGGATCGCGAACGAAGCGGCTGTCCCGAGCACGAGCGCGACGACGGTCGCGATCAAGCCGACCCGCGCGGAGAGCCAGAGCGAGTCGCGGACCTCGTGGTCGTTCCAGGCCACGCTGAACCAGTGGAACGTCCAGGACTTGATCGGCCACGTCTGCAGGACCGAGCCGTTGAACGCGTACACGAGGATGATCAGAATCGGGATCCAGAGGAAGGCGATTACGAGCGCGGTCCACGCTCCGAGCGCGATGCGGCCGCCGGTCCTCACAGCGCCTCGAACGCTCCCAGCCGCCTCGCGATCACCAGGTAGATCGCCATCAGGATGACCGGCACGGTGGCGAAGGCCGCCGCGAACGGCACGTTTCCGTTGACGCCGATGTAGTTCTCGACGACGTTGCCGATGAAGCTCGACCCAGCCCCGCCGACGAGCGCAGGGGTGATGAAGTCGCCGAGCGTGAGCGAGAAGGTGAAGATCGAGCCGGCGACGATCCCGGGCAGCGCGAGCGGCAGGATCACGCTGCGCAGCGTCCGCCACCCCCGCGCGCCGAGGTCCTGCGAGGCCTCCAGGTAGCTGTCCGGGATCCGCTCGAGGGCGGCGTAGACCGGCAGGATCATGAAGGGCAGCCACACGTACGAGAAGACGATCCACATCGCCGTGTTCGTGTAGGCCAGGCCCGCGTCGGGGAGCCCGATGCTGTTGAGGGCCCAGTTGAGCGCGCCCTGCTTGGCGAGGATCAGGCGCCACGAGTAGATGCGGACGAGGTAGCTCGACCAGAGCGGCAGGAGGACGAGCACGAACAGCACGGTCCGCAGCCGCGGCGGCGCCAGCCGCGCCATGAAGTACGCCAGTGGAAAGGCGAGCACGGCGTCGGTGACGGTGACGGCGGCCGCCATCCAGATCGTCCGAAAAGCGATCTCGCGGTAGATCTTGTCCTCGACGAGCGAGCGGAAGTTGTCGAGTGTCCAGTTGTGGACGACCTTGCCGGTGAAGGAGTCGACCTGCCAGAAGGCCGAGACGAAGAGCGCCGCCAGCGAGCCGAGGTAGACCACGAGGAAGGCCAGCACCGGCAGCGCCAGCAGCAGCGCGACCTTCAGCCAGGGCCGCCGCCAGAGCGCGGCGGAGAGCCGGAGGCGGACGCTCCGAAATGGAACGCCCGCCTCAACCAGCTCAGCCATGCCCTACCCGGTGATCTCGGTCCACGCCTTCTGCCAGGCGTTGTAGTCCATGCAGTCGTTCTTGCCGTCGTTGCACTGAGAGGTCGGGGTCTTCCAGAACTTGATCGTGTCGTAGTAGTCGAGCGGCTCGTTGAGGTGGTACTTCGCACAGGAGCCGGCCTGGATCTTGTTCATGAACGGACAGGCCTTGGGGTTGACCGGGGTCTCGCCGAAGACAAGCGCCTGCTTGGCCTGCACCTGCGGGGTGCTGACGTACTTCATCCACTTGTAGGCGCAATTCGGGTGCGGCGCCTTCTTGGCGAGCATCCACGTGTCCGCCCAGCCCGTCGCTCCGTCCGCCGGGATGACCTCCTTGACCGGCACGTTCTTCGCCTGCAGCGCGAGCGTGTCGACCGGCCAGATCGCGCCGAGCGAGACGTCGCCGTTGGCGAACGCAGCCCGGCCGTCGGTGTCGTAGTTCCAGTAGAGCTTGACGAGCGGCCGCTGCTGCTTCAGCAGCGCAACGGTCGCGTCGAACTGCTTCTTGTTGAGCTCGTACGGGTCCTTGATGCCGAGGTCGGCCTTCGAGTGCATCAGGTAGAACGCCGCGTCGGCGATCTGGATCGGGTTGTTCGGGATCGTGATCTGGCCCTTGTGCTTCGGGTCGTAGAGCGCGCCCCAGTTGTCGATCGGCGTCTTGATCTTGTCGGTGCGGTAGAGGAGGACGTTCGGGCCCCACTGCAAC
>JBKPHO010000255.1:0-3391 GCA_046729915.1 Actinomycetota bacterium
CCACGGAGCAGGTTCCTGCGGATGGTGTTCCCGACCGTCGGCGGGCCCCCGAACTCCTCGAAGGAGGCGGCGCGGATGCCGGCCTGATGGAAGCGCAGCACGGTGTTGCGCTCTATCACGTTGCCGGTCCCGCCCTCGAGCGAGATGCCGAAGCCGCACTCTTCCGGGCACTCACTGGGGCCGGAGAGCCAGTTTCCGACGACGGTGTTCCCGTCTCCCGAGTCGACGATGCCGTCGACGTCGTTCGAGAAGCGGTTGTGGCTGAACTCGTTGCCGTTTCCATGGTCGAGGAGGATCCCCGTCTCGGGGTGGTCCGCGATCGACTTCTCCTCGAAACGGCTGTCGTCCAAGCCGCTGACGAAGAAGCCGATGTCGCCGTTCGCGAAGACGGCGTTCCTGGCGAGCGTGAGGTGGTGGGAGTCGAAGACGTCGACGCCCGCCTGGTCCGTGGTCAGCCCGTTCCCCGAAACGCTGAGCCTGTCGATCTCACTGTCTGAGGACTCGGCGACGAGCAGACCGGAGAAGAAGTGGTCCTTGAGAACGAGACGGGTGACGTGGCTGTCACTCCCGCCTACGACGAGCACGCCGAAGGTGAACTCACCAACCTTTCCATCCTTGATCGTCACCCCGTGGTGATCGAAATCGAGGACGCCGATGTCGCACGCCTCGTCGGGGGGACAGTCGGCGAACTCGGCACCGTCGCCGTCGATGACATGGCCGTCCAGGTCGAGCGTGATGTTGTCGGCGCCGATCACGATGCCGTTGTTCGGGCAGTTGACGAGGTCCTTCACGAGCCTCGTGTCCACGGTGATCGTGTCGCCGCAGCTCGGCTGCGGGCCGCTCGCATGGCCCGACGCCGAACCCACCCCCACCGACAGCGCCGCTCCCACGATCAATGAGAGACCGAGCATCCGCATGCTGCGCTCCTTCCATGTCGTTTCGGCCGCAGGGCCCCAGTCGATGTACCGGTCTGAAGCTGGAGAGCGGGAGGATCGTACGCCGGTGCGGCCCGTGGGGCCGGATCGTCATCAGCGCGTAGCGGCTGATGGTGTGAGCGACGTCGCGCTGCAGCAGCGGACCCGGCAGCCGCCGGCGAGCTCTGGAGCCGGATAGACCACGAGCTCGTCGACCGCGCGCCGTGGGTGCCGCTTTACAACCCGCGCACCGTGACGGCGCTGGGCCCACGCGTGGGGCAACTACAAGTACCACCCGTTCTGGAACGTGCTCCTGGATCCGCTCTGGGTCCGCTGAACGGCGGCTACGGCTCGGCTACTCCGACGCCTCCGGCATGAAGTAGGCCAGAATGCGAACGGAGGCTGCGCCGTCGGGAGTGTCGGCCTGTTCGCGGGTCGCATAGGGCTCGATCAGCACCTCGAGCCCGGCCTGGAGCTCGCGAAGCTCGTCCGGCGTCAGCGACATACGAGCGTTGAAGGCCCCCGAGGCCCGAAGCCAGTCGACCGGAAGCCGCGGGTCGTCGTCCTGCAACCAGCGGCGCGGCAGGTCGACGTACTGAAGCAGTACGGCGTTCGCGAGCTGCTGCGCGGCCGCCTGCCCTTCCGGGTCGTCGGGCATCTCGAAGACGAAGCCGCGTCCCGCTGTGCGCCACTCCCCGTCTTCGGCGACGGCGAGCCCGCAGGCCTCGAACTCCTCGAGCGCGGCCTCGACCGCAGTCGCGTCCTCGTCTAGTGCCGCCGACAGCGCAGCCGGCGAGAGCGGCCCCTCGCGCCGAAGCGTGTCGAAGATCCGAAGCCGAGCCGGAGCAGCTAGCGCAAGCATCGCCCGCGGCCCGGTCAGAACGAGGTCGCCGACAGCTTTACGCTGGGCTTGGGCTTCCGCGGATGCTTCGCCACATCTCCTATTCTGGTCCGCGGAGGCCCCACCGCCGACAACCCGGGCGACCTGTGTTTGACACCGTTGAGCCGGCGAGCGCGAGCTAGACCTCGCGCTCGAGCCAGCCGTACGCTCCGGCCGTTCGCGAGGCGAGGAGGTAGCGGTGCCAGTCGTAGCGGTCTTTCAGTCGCCGGGATTTACACAGGAGGGGTACGAGAAGTCGGTCGTCGGAGTAACGGGCGGCAAGAGCCGTGTGGACTCCCCCTCCGAGTGGCCGGTCGAGGGTCTGTTGGCTCACATCGCAGGCCAGGGTCCTAACGGCTTCGGCTTCCGAGTTGTCGACGTGTGGGAGTCCGAGGAAGCGTTCAACCGATTCGGGGAAACGCTGATGCCGATCCTCCAAGAGCTCGGCGTGAAGGGCAGCCGGAGGTCTATTCGGCGCACACATTGGTCTCGGCCTGACAGAAGCCTCGCGGGGCACGGCGACCGACATCGTGCCTTCGCAAGGCCCTTAAGGAGTCGTACAGGCTCATCGCGACCGACGCCTCCGTAAATGGTGTCTGAGACCGTGAGCCCCAGCACCTCACGTCCTGCTCGTGCGGTGTGAGCTCAGCCGTAAGCTGCGAGCCGAGCCCTTCCAGCCCCGCTGACGGCTGGCGGTGGATCTGCTCTGTCCGGTGGATACCTACCAGGTGCGGCTGGATGCCCTGGAGAATGAGCCGCCTGCGCGGACCGAAGTCGGCGCCTGAGACCCGGCTATGGGTCTTCGATTCGGGCCGGGATCCTACTGCCCCGGAGGACGTCGCCAAAATGGCTGGTGAGGCCGACTTTGCCAACCAGCACGACGCCCTCTCGACTTGTGTCCAGAGTACTGATCAAGTGACGGAGCGCCTCTAGGCCCTCCTCGACCGCGAACCGGTGCTCTACAGCCGGCGTGCCGGGAAAGATGACTCGCCCTGAGCTCGGTATTGCGTGTCCGATTCAGCTTGTCGTCTTGGTGCTTGAGCGCCGATAGGACTTCGTCGTAACTCTTCTCGTACACCTTCGCGATGTCCTGCCACGGATCGTCAGCTGCCCCGCCTGAAGAAGTCTTGCCCATCCCAGCATTCGCCGTCACTGCCTGAACCTCCCGACAATTGCGCGCCCAACCGGTGTGAAGGGCGCGCGCACTCGTGTCAACCAGCTCTCAGAGGTTCCGCTTCAGGCGGATGGATCCTGCTGCGGTCGCCGTGGCGACCCGCGGGCGCCTTCGCGGCGCAGACGCTAACTAGCTACAACCCGTGTTCGTGCCGCAGTCGCGGCACGTGTAGCAGCTGCCCGTTCGGATCATCCGGCCGCCGCACTTGGCGCACTCGACCGCATCCTCCCAGTTGTTGAACAGGGCGGTCTGGCCTGGAGGCGCGGCCTCGGCGGGAACCTCCGCGGCTGGCTTGCCCTCCAGCGCCGCGTACGACTGCGCTAGCCGCGCGCGAACCTCCGGCGACAGGATGCCGACCTCCTCCTGGTGCTCGACCGAGAGGAAGCGCTTGCCCATCCACCTGAAGATGTAGTCGACGATCGA
>JBKPHO010000256.1:0-4612 GCA_046729915.1 Actinomycetota bacterium
CGCTCGAGCCGGTCGGCGAGAAGGCGCCGGTAGGCAGCGAGCTGCGCCTGCGCCGTGCCCGGCGAAGCGAACTCGCAGAAGAAGAGCTTGAGGGGAAAGACGATCCTGCCCCCGGCCGGCTCGTCCTCGACGTCGTCGAGCCAGCGCCGGAGCGCATCGCGTCCTGTGGGCGTGATCCGATAGAGCGTCTTGTCCGGCCTGCCCTCCTGCTCCACGTCCCGCCTGCGGGCCAGCCCCTTCGCGACCAGGGTGGGGAGTGTCTTGTAAATCTGGCTCCGCGAGGGGGTCCAGAGGTGCTGAACGGTGTCCTCGGCGAGCACCGCGAGGTCGTACCCGGAGCGCTCTCCGAACGCGACCAGTCCGAGGACGGCTTCCTCGGTAGTCGACAGTGTGGACAGCGTGGTCTCCACGAGACTATTATCGCTGATACTATCGCCCAGACTCGAGGGAAGGAGCGAGTTCGTGCGCATTCTCGCGCTTGCGGTTGGCGTCCTAGCCGTATCTGCGTCCGGTATCTCGTGCGCTTCCGGTCACGCCACCAGTCCTGCAGCGCCCAAGGCTCCGTCGCTCGTCTCCGAGTGCGGCCCGTTCTATCCCCGCTTCGAGAACCGGCCGTTCTGGCTCGAGACAGCAGACGGAGTCCGGCTTCATGCCTTCGAGGCCGGGGACGGCCCAACGACCGCGGTGCTCGCCCACCAGGGACGATCCAGCCTCTGCGACACGCTCGACTATGCGAGGAGGCTGCTGGCCAGCGGAGTGCGAGTCATCGCCTTCGACTTCCGCGGAAACGGGCTTTCGCAGAGCCCGCGACGACACGCCCTCGCGCTCGGACGCGACCTCGGCGCCGCGGTCGCCCGCGCGCACGACGAAGGAGCCGAGGACATCTTCCTGATCGGTGCCTCGATGGGTGGCGCTGCCATCGTCCAGAACAGCGCCGGATTGCCCGTTGCAGGGATCGTCAGCCTCTCCGGCACTCGCCTCTGGCCCGGCTTCGGGATCAACAAGCCCAGTGCTCGCGCCCTCAGCGCGCCGCTGCTCTACATCGGCGGTCGCGAAGATTCGGCCGCCCCTCTGGCGGAAGCTCGCGCCGTCGTTCGCGCGGCCGGCTCTCGGGACAAGCGCAGCGTCTTCTACGCCGGAGCGCTCCACGGCTGGCAGCTCGTGGGAGACACGCCGATGGGCCCGAAGAATCGCGCCCTGATCCTCTCGTGGATGCGAGCCCGGTCCTGACCTGGATTCCCGAGCTCTCGCACAGCGGTGGGTTCTTCGATCGGGCCCTGCTCCCGAGGTAGCATGATTCTGGACCGAGCCGATTTCGGCTCAACCATCGGCATTCGGGCCGGTAGCTCAGCTGGTAGAGCAGGGGACTTTTAATCCCAAGGTCGCAGGTTCGATCCCTGCCCGGCCCATCACGAAGTGCCTGCAAACGGGCAGCTCCGAGCGGAGTGCTCCTGCCGTACCAGGCCTCTCGGCCGACATCCAGCTGTTGACCTGCACCGACTCCAACCGAGACAGCTCGAAGTAACGCGAGCGAACGCGATACCAGACTGCCGAGGCCGTCTCCTGCGGATTCCCAAAATCGCAAGACGCTCCGCGACCGGCTAGACATGCTCGGTGGCCGCGCTCGCGGTCACCAGCCCAGCCGGCCGCGGGAGCCGTCTCGTGGCTCGGATTCGTGCCCCTTAGCTCAGAGGATGCGGCCCCCAATCCGGGTGCTCGTTGGATTGGCTCGCGTCGCCATGGGTCACCTGGTGGAGCCCGGTACCGTCCGGCTTTACGGTGTAGACGTTCCGACCGAGGACGTCGTCGCCATTGCCGAAGACGATCTGCTGGCCGTCCGGCGACCAGCGCGGGTCGAAGCAGCCCCCCGCGTTCGGGTCTGAGTTCGGCCCGCCGCAGCCGTAGGCCGGGTGCGCCGGGACCTCTCGCAACCCGGTGCCGTCGAAGTGCACGATCCACATCGAGCTGTGCACGTCCGGCGTCAGGTGACGAGAGAAGACGATGTCGTTGCCCTGCGGGGACCAGCCTCCGTTGCAGCAGGTCACTCCGGCGGGCGCGATCTGCCGGAGCCCGCTGCCATCGGTCTTGACGACGAACAGGCCCTGCGAGTTGCCGTCCGCGTCGCTGCGGATGAAGGCGAGCCGCTTGCCGTTCGGCGAGTAGGCCATCGGCACGTCGTCGCCGTAGGGGTTCGACGTCATCCGGGTGAGGCCCTGTCCGTCAGAGGTGCGGATCGTGTAGATGCCGTTGCGGCTCGGGTCGCTGTCGCCGAAGCTCTCGCAGGCCAGGCGCTTCGCATCCGGCGCCCACACGAAACAGCCGCTGTCCAGGTCGGGGTCCGGCTGCGGCAGCGTTCGATACTGCCCGGTGTCCGGGTCGATGATCGCCGACGTGCTGTCGTTCGGACCAAAGCAGGTCGCGATCCGGCTGCCGTCCGGTGACCAATGCGGACACTCGACGGCGAAGGGAACGACCTGCCGCTCGTGGCTGCCGTCCGGGTTGATCGTGTACAACAGGGTGTCGTCGAGCGACGGGTCGTAGCGACCGAAGACGATCTGACCGTTCGGGCTGGTCGGGTTCGCCGTCGCAGGCGACACGTAAAGTGCCAGGAGCGCGGCCGATCCGGCCATGAGCGCGAGCATGATCAGCTTGCGCATCCCTGCGCCTTTTGGAATCGGTGCTCTCATTTCTAGTCCCACCTCCTAGGTCGTTCGCAGGCGGCCGGGCCGCCCAGGTCCTGGGCAGAACGTACGAGGCGCGATCGCTGGTCGCTTCGGGGAGTTCCCTGGACCTTCCGACCGCGAATGGCGGCCCACTTAGAGGTTCCCCTGCGTTGTGTCGGAGGGCGGGGACTCGTACCTTCTGAGACATGTTCGTTGGTCGAGAGGCGGAGCAAGCTCAGATCGAGCGTCTTCTTGACGATGCCGCCGGGGGTAGGGGCGGCGCCCTCGTCGTGCGTGGAGAGGCGGGCGTGGGCAAGACCGCGCTCCTTGAGCAGGCGGTGGAGGCTGCCGAGGGGTTTCGCGTCGTTCGCGCCGTCGGCGCCGAGGCCGAAGCCGAGCTTCCGTTCGCGGGCTTGCACGAGCTCGTCGGTCCGGTCGTCGGCCTGATCCAGGGGCTGCCGGAGCCGCAGTCGAAGGCCCTACAGGCGGCGCTTGCGCTCGAGGAGACCGAGAGCCTCGATCGTTTCTCCGTCTATGCGGCGACGCTGGGACTCCTCGCGGCGGCGGCAGCCGACCGGCCGGTCCTCTGCGTGCTGGACGACGCGCACTGGCTCGATCAGGCCTCAGCGGAGGCACTCGTCTTCGCGGCGCGGCGGATCGCCCACGATCCGATCGCGATGCTATTCGCGGTTCGAGATCCCGCAGAGGCGGCCTTCGGGGCACCGGGGCTGAGCGAGCTCCGGCTCGAGGGCCTGACACTCGCAGCGGCGAAGGCACTCCTCGCAGCCAGCGCGTCCTCGCTCCTGCCGGCCGTGGTCGACCGGCTCCTGGAAACTGCGGGAGGCAACCCGCTCGCGTTGCTGGAGTTTGCGGCGAGCGCGACGCAGACCGAGGAGGGCGGGCAACCGCTGCCGGTCAGCGAGGCGGTCGAACGGGCCTTTCTGGTGCGTGCGTCGCGGCTGTCCGCGCCCGCACGGCGCGCGCTGCTCCTCGCTGCGGCCGGCGACCCCGGCGACCCGCAAGGGCTGTGGGCTGCACTCGAGTCAGAGCAGGTATCGGGCGATCCGCTGGCCGAGGCGGAGCGGGCCGGCCTGGTCGTCCGCGGCAGGCGGCTGCGCTTCACGCACCCGCTGGCGCGGTCGGCGATCTACCACTCGGCGACTCCTGCCGAGCGGCGCGCTGCCCACCTCATCCTTGCCGAGACGACGAATGCCGCGGAACGGCGGACGTGGCACCTCGCGGCGGCCGCGCTGGGGCCCGACGAGCAAGTGGCGTCGGCGCTCGAGCAGCTGGCTGCAGAGGCACGCAAACGCGCAGGCGCCTCGGCCGCGGCCGAGGCGCTGGAGCGCGCCGCGCGATTGACGGCCGACGAGCAGACGAGGGCGCGACGTCTGTTCGCGGCGGGCCTCGAGGCCGAGGCCGCAGGCCGGCTCGAGCGGGCCGAGCAACTTCTCGCCGAAGCGGCGGAGCTCGCGACCGATGCGGAGTTGCACGCGGACGCCGTCGCGCGCCGCTCCTACCTGCTCTTCGACCGCGGCGAGTTCGAGCGGGCGATCGAGCTGGCGACTGCCGAGGCAGAGCGAACCGCGGGATCGACTGCCGCCCGCGTCCTCACCGCCGGTGGCGCTGTCCACGCTCTAGTGCATCGGCTCGACATTCCGGCTGCACGCGCAACGGCCGAGCGCGCCGCCGAGCTGGCCGGCGCGGGGGTGCGTCAAGACCTCGACCTCTGCCACATGCTCGCGTGGACCTGGGAGCTGTCCGGGCAGACGAAGGAGGCGCTCGAGCTCGTGCGGGAGTGCGACGATCGGGCAGACGTCGGCACCGTCCTCGCGATCGACTTCGCGGCGCGCTTCATCTTCCTCGAGGACTACGTGCGCGCCCGCTCTCGGCTCGAGCTGATCATCGAGCACGCTCGCAAGGCGCACGCCCTCGGCAACCTGTCCTAC
>JBKPHO010000257.1:0-4869 GCA_046729915.1 Actinomycetota bacterium
GACGAGGAACGACCCCGCCATCGCCGCGATCGTGAAGCCGACCGCGACGTCGTTCCCGTCCCGGGCGAACACGAGCGCGATCGCGGTCAGCACGAAGCCCTCGCTCACGCGATCTGAGATCGAGTCGACGAAGGCGCCGAAGGGCGTGGCCTTGCCGCCGTGTCGTGCGAGCGCGCCGTCGAGGATGTCGAGCACCGAGCCGACCACGAACAGCACCGCGGCGAGCCAGTAGAGCAGCCACGGCCGCTCGTGGGCGAAGAACACGACGACCGCCGCCGCCGCACAGAGGGTGATTCCCGCGGCCGTGAGCGCGTTCGGTGTCACGCGCGTGCGCGCGAGGCCGCCGATCCAGTGCGCCGCTAGCCGCCGCGTGCCGTCGGTGTAACCGCGCTTGACCCAGGCGAGGGTCTCGGTGCGCGTCACGCCGTGGCGCGGCGGAGGCGGCCGAAGCGGAAGCGCCCGAAGGGATTCCGGTAGACGAGCACCCCCGCGACGGAGGCGACGACGACGCCGGCGACGACGTCGAGCCAGAAGTGGTTGCCGGTCGCCATCACGCTGAACCAGACCCAGGCCGGCCAGAGCAGCCAGAGCACCTTTGGGATCCAGGTGCGGCAGACCGAGAAGAGGACTATGCCGACGATCAGCGCGTCGGCGGCGTGCAGGCTCGGCATCGCGGCGTAGGGGTTCGCGGCGAACTCGATGATCCCGCTCCCGTGGTTGAGCTCGCCGAAGCTCGAGAGCGTGTCATTGAAGCCGAAGTCCGGGAACATTCGCGGCGGCGCGGTCGGCAGCAGCACGTAGCCCACTAGCCCGATCCCGTTCGCGACCAGGATCGTGTTGCGGAAGCGCGTGAAAGCCTCGTTACGCCGGAGGTAGACCCAGAGCAGCGCCAACCCGAGGACTGTGAACTCGGAGTTCCAGTACGTCCACGAGGCAGCGGTCGCCAGCACCTCGGAGCCGTCCACGAGCCGTTGCAGCGTCAGCTCGAACAGCGCGTTCGCGTGCCGCTCGATGCCTATCACGTGCAGGCCGTTATCGAACGCGCGAGGCGGGTTCCGGTCGGCGATCCCCCGCGCGACCTGGTAGGCGCCGAGGAATCCGAACCAGATGACGAGCTGGCGCGCGAAGTCCCCCCAACCTCGGGGCAGCACGCGACGGCCGGCTGAGACGAGGACGCTCACGGGAATCACAGAATTTTAACGTCCTGCCCTGCCGTCCTCTTCCGAGGTAGCTCGGGGTACCCCCCGATCTGGCTCATGAAGCGCTGAGGCGCCGCTTGTCGGCGCCGATTAGAGAAGCGCCGGGCTTTGCCCGGCGCTTCGTCCAACACACCTTCGGCGGGCGCGATCAGCCGCCGATCTGCGACATCGAGCGGGATGCACGCACAAATCCCGGGTCGTTGATCTTGTGCTTGAGCTCCTTGTGGCGGACGGCGAAGCGGAGCAGCCGCGCGAGCTCCTCGTCGGAGGCGCCGTCGCGGAGCGGCGTCTTCAGGTCCCACTCCCGCCGCGAGAAGAGGCAGGTGCGGAGCTGCCCATCCGCGGTCAGGCGGATGCGGTCGCAGCTCGAGCAGAACGGCTCGGAGACGGGATTGACGAAGCCGATCTCGCCGACGCCGTCGGCGAAGCGGAAGCGCCGCGCGGTCGACGATGCCTTCGCCGGGATCTCCTCGAGCGGCCAGCGCTCCTCGATCAGGGAGCGGATCTCGGCGCCGGTGAGCACGTCGTCTTCGCGCCACGACTCGTCCGCATCGAGCGGCATGAACTCGATGAAGCGCACGACGTAGGGCTTGCGGCGCGCGAGCTCCGCCAGCGCCGGGACCTCGACCTCGGTGAACCCGCGCATCGCCACGCAGTTGACTTTGATCGGCCGCAGCTGCGGATGGCGCTCCGCCTCCTCGAGGCCCGCGAGCACGCGATCGAGCGCGTCACGGCGAGTGATCTCGGCGAACCGCACGTGCGAGAGGGAGTCGAGCGAGACGTTCAGCCTCCTCAGGCCCGCCTCGACGAGCGGCCCGGCCAGCCGGTCGAGCAGAACGCCGTTCGTCGTCAGCGAGAGATCGCTCACGCCCGGCGTGTCGGCCAGCAGACGCACGAGAACGGGGAGGTCGCGGCGGACGAGCGGCTCGCCGCCGGTCAGGCGCACCTCGTCGACGCCCATCGCCGCAAGCACGCGGACGAACCGGGCGATCTCCTCGAAGCTCAGCAGCTCGTCGCGCTCGAGCCACTCGAGCCCCTCCGCCGGCATGCAATAGCGGCAACGGAAGTTGCAGCGGTCGGTGACGGAGACGCGCAGGCTCTTGATCTCCCGGCCCCAGGAATCGACGAGCGGCTCCACGCTTGGAGCCTAGCCGACGTTTCGTGCGGCCGAACGCGCGCAAGGCTGCGGCGCGAAGGGAGGAGGTGAGCAGATGAGCGACTTCTTTCAGGAGCCGGAGAGCGGCGAGGAGCTGATCGACGAAGAGGGCCGGCCGCAACCCGCGGCGCAAGGCCTCTTTGCGCCGGGCGGGAACGCCACCGTCCCCGATGTCGCGGTTGCGCGGGCCGGGGTCGCGATCGCAACGTGGCAGCGCGGATCGGTCGCCCAGGCGGCTGCTCGCACCGCCGCAGGAGCATGGGGCTCGCCACAGACGATCTCGACGACCGACCTGAGCGCATCCTGGCCCGACGTCGCGGCCGACGCGAGTGGCAACGCCGTCGCCGTGTGGTCCGGGAGCGACGGTATGAGCAGCTACATCCGGGCGTCCGGCTTCGACGGGGTCGGCCCGCGCTTCGACAACCTGAGGGTCCCCTCGAGCGCCGGGGTCGGGCTTCGCTCTCGTTCTCCGCCTCGCCATTTGACGTGTGGTCGGCTCTCGGGCCCGGCCCGATCTGGTCGTTCGGCGACGGCGGCACCGCTGCCGGGACCGCTGTCACGCACGCCTACTCCAGAGCCGGCTCGTACCAGGTGATTCTCACCCAGGCGGACGCCGTCGGGAATACCAGCACGACGACTCGGAGCCTGGTGATCTCGCCGATCGCCGCGCCGCCTCCGCCTCCCCCTCCGCCTCCACCTCCGCCTCCACCTGTCGTGAAATGCCTCGTGCCCAAGGTCGTCGGAAAACCTCTCGCGAAGGCAAAGCTCGCGCTCAGGCGGCGCCATTGCCGCGTGGGCAGGATCACGCGCGCGTACTCGACGCGGATCCGGAAGGGCCGTGTCGTCTCGCAGAGGCCGAAGGCCCGAAGGACGCTGAAGCGCGGCACGAAGGTGAACCTGGTCGTCAGCCGGGGCAAGAAGCCAGCGCGCCGGTAGCACTCCTAGACTCGCGCGGTGGCGCTCGTTGCGCTCATCGCGGTCACTGCGGTCTGGGGCGTCACGTTCGTCCAAGTCAAGGACGCCGTCGAGATCTATCCGCTGTTCGCGTTCCTCGCGGTGCGATACGCGATCGCGACCGGCGCGCTCGCGATCGCCGGTGCCGGGCGGCTGCGCAGCCTCGGCCCCAGCGGCCTCGCGGCCGGCGGCGTCCTGGGAGCGCTGCTCGGGCTCGGGATCGGGCTCCAGACCGCGGGCCTCGAGCGCACGACGGTCTCGAGCACGGGCTTCATCACCGGTCTCTACGTCGTGTTCACGCCGCTCCTCGGGCTGGCGCTCTTCCGCACGCGAGTGGGGCTCGAGGTCTGGCTCGGCGTGGTGCTCGCGGTCGTCGGCCTCGCGATGCTGAGCGGCGTCCACGTCGGCTCGACCGCCGGCGACCTGCTCGTGCTCGCCTCGGCCGTCGCGCAGGCGCTGCAGATCCTGATGGTCGAGCGCTACGCCAACCGCTACGACGCGATCGCGCTCACGCTCGTCGAGATGGCCGCCTGCCTTGTCGGCTTCCTCGCGATCACGCTCGCGCGCGGAGAGCTCTCGCTGCCGCGCGGCTGGACGGTCTGGGGTGCGCTCCTGGTGACGGGCGTGTTCGCGAGCGCACTCGCTTACCTGATCCAGATCTGGGCGCAGCGGCGCCTGAGCGCGGCGCGCATCGCGCTGGTCTTCGCCCTCGAGACGGTCTTCGCGGGCCTCTTCGGCTTTGCGATCGCAGGCGACCGGCTCGGCTGGCTCGGCTGGGGCGGCTGCGCGGCGATCCTGGCCGGGATCGTTCTCGCCGAGCCGTCAGCCGCGCGGGCCCTGCGCCGGCTCGTCGGCTGGAGAACCTTGCTACTATCGGACTGAGATTTTCTCAGCCAGAAGATTTCTCAGCCAGAGGAGGAACCAACGCATGGCAAAGACAATCGGCATCGACCTCGGCACGACGAACTCCTGTGTCGGCGTGATCGAGGGCGGCGAGCCGGCGGTCATTCCGAACGCCGAAGGCGGGCGCACCACGCCGTCCGTCGTCGCGTTCACGAACGACGGCCAGCGGCTCGTCGGCGCGCCCGCGAAGCGCCAGCAGGTGACGAACCCGCTGAACACGATCTTCTCGATCAAGCGCTTCATGGGCCGCAAGTTCGGCGAGGTTTCGGAGGAGATGAAGATCGTCCCGTACGAGGTGGTCGAGGGCCCGAACGGGGACGTCCGCGTCAAGGCCGGCGGCAAGGAGTACGCGCCGCCGGAGATCAGCGCGATGATCCTCCAGAAGCTGAAGGCCGACGCCGAGGCGTACCTCGGCGAGACGGTCACCGACGCGGTGATCACCGTCCCGGCCTACTTCAACAACGCGCAGCGCGAGGCGACCAAGGACGCCGGCAAGATCGCCGGGCTCAACGTCCAGCGGATCATCAACGAGCCGACCGCCGCGGCGCTCGCGTACGGGCTCGACAAGGAGGCATCCGACCACACGATCCTCGTCTTCGATCTCGGCGGCGGCACGTTCGACGTGTCCGTGCTCGAGCTCGGCGAGGGCGTCTTCGA
>JBKPHO010000258.1:0-12824 GCA_046729915.1 Actinomycetota bacterium
GCAGGGCTTCCCCCATGACGTGATCGACCCGTTCATGCACCGGACAGGGCGCGGCGTGCTCGGCAACAAGCCGGCGTCGGGCACGGAAATCATCCAGGAGCTCGGCGAGGAGCACCAGCGCACCGGGAAGTGGATCGTGTACACGTCGGCCGACTCGGTCTTCCAGGTGGCCGCGCACGAGGAGACGATCCCGCTCGAGGAGCTCTACGAAGGCTGCCGGATCGCGCGGGAGATCCTGACGGGGAAGCACGCCGTCGGGCGTGTGATCGCGCGGCCGTTCATCGGCGAGCCCGGCAACTACGAGCGGACGGCGAACCGGCACGACTTCTCCCTCGAGCCTCGGCGCCCGAACTACCTGACGCTCGTGCGCGAGGCAGGGAAGACGGTGCACGCCGTCGGAAAGATCAGCGACATCTTCGCCGGCTCCGACATCGACGAGTCCCGGCCGACGAAGTCGAACGTCGAAGGGATCCAGCAGACCGAGACTCTGCTGCGCGAGCTCGACGACGGGCTGATCTTCACGAACCTCGTCGAGACCGACATGCTCTGGGGCCATCGCAACGACCCCCTCAACTTTCATCGCTGCCTCCAGGATTTCGACCGCCGGCTCCCCGATCTGCTCGACGCGCTCCGCGACCAGGATCTCCTGATCCTGACCTCCGACCACGGCTGCGATCCCACGACGCCGTCGACCGATCACTCGCGCGAGTACGCGCTCCTGCTCGCCTACGTGCACGGGCGCAACGCTGCGGGACGGATCCACGAGGAAGGCGAGTTCGCCGACGTCGGCGCGACGGTCAACGCCTGGCTGGGAGGAAAGACCCCCAGGCGAGGAATTCCCGGCGAGCCGATCGTCGAGCCGTAGTGGCGATCGCTCGATACCTCGTCGAGGACCTCGACGCCGCGGTGCGGTACTACACGGATGAGCTGGGCTTTCGGGCCGGGAGGACGTTCGGCCCGGTTGCGCTCGTCCATAAGGGCGATCTCGAGTTGTGGCTGAGCGGGCCCGGAAGCTCCGGGCGCGATCAGGCGGGAGCTGCGCCGGGGGGTTGGAATCGCATCGTGCTCGAGGTTCCCGACCTCGACATGGCCGGCGCTCGCCTGACGCGCCGGGGCGAGCGCGTGGACGGGCCTGTCGGGAGCTGGCAGCTCGTGGACGATCCGTGGGGCAACCCGATCGAGCTCTTCCAGCCCAGGTGATGCGCCTGAACGACCCGGAGCTCGTCCAGCGGCAGTACGCGACGGAGGCCGGGCTCGCGGTCCGCCGTGACTCGCAGCTTCGCTACCTCGAGGGAATGAATGCGTTCGACGTCGCGCTCGAGGCCGTGAAGCGAGCGAGTCCCGATCGCGTGCTCGAGGTCGGCTGCGGGATGGGCGAGTTCGCGGAGCGGGTGGCGCGAGAGCTCGGTATCGCGGTCGCCGCCACCGATCTCTCGCCCCGGATGGTCGAGCTGACGCGCGGAAGAGGGATCGACACTCGGGTCGCCGACGTCCAGGCGCTCCCCTTCGAGGACGGCGAGTTCGACTGCGCCGTTGCGAACTGGATGCTCTACCACGTGCCTGATCTCGACCAAGCTCTCGGCGAGCTCCGGCGCGTGTTGGCACCGGGAGGGACGCTCGTCGCGACCACGATCGGCGACCAGCACATGGCGGACGTTTGGCGGCTCGTGGGGTTCCGCGTCCCGGTGCGCGAGTTCTCGCGGGAGACCGGCGAGGAGTTGCTCCGTCCTCACTTTTCTCACGTCGAGCGCCGAGACGTGGATGCGACGTTGGTGTTCCCGGACGAGGCCGCGGTGCACCGCTACGTGGACTCCACCGTATTCGCGCACGCCGTGCCGCGACCGCTGCCGTCCGTCGAGGGCGCGTTTCGCTCACGCACGCGCACGACCGTCTTCGTGGCGCGCGCGTGATCAGGCCGGCCGAGCTGATCGAGCGCAAGCGTGACGGCGGCGAGCTCTCGCCGGCGGAGCTGAACGAGCTGATGCTCGGGTACGCGCGCGGCGAGGTTCCCGACTACCAGCTGGCCGCGCTCTCCATGGCGATCTACTTCCGCGGGCTGACCAGCGCCGAGACGTACGCGCTGACCCAGGCGATGATCGCGACCGGGGAGACGGTCGACCTGCATTCCGCGCTCGGCCGGAAGGTGGTCGACAAGCACTCGACCGGCGGTGTGGGGGACAAGACCTCGATCGCAGTCGGGCCGATCGTTGCCGCCTGTGGTGTTCCGTTCGCGAAGATGAGCGGCCGCGGTCTTGGGCACACCGGCGGCACGCTCGACAAGCTCGAGTCGATCCCGGGCTTCCGCGTCGAGCTCTCGACCAACGAGTTCGTCGCACAGGTGCGCGAGGCGGGTATGGCCATCATCGGCGCGAGCGCGAACCTGGTTCCAGCCGACAAGAAGCTCTACGCCCTCCGCGATGTCACAGCGACCGTCGACAACTACTCCCTGATAGCGGCGAGCATCATGTCGAAGAAGATCGCCGGCGGAGCCGACGCCATCGTCATGGACGTGAAGGTCGGCGACGGCGCCTTCATGAAGTCGCTCGAGGACGCGCACGCGCTCGCGGAGGCAATGCTCGACCTGGGCGGCCGGGCCCGGCGCGAGGTCGTCTGCCTGCTGACCGACATGGACCAGCCGGTGGGGCACGCAGTCGGCAACGCGCTGGAGATTCGCGAGGCGGCCGCTACGGTCAGGGGCGAAGGCCCTGCCGACTTCGTCGAGCTCGTCCTGGCGGCCTGCTCGCGCCTGCTCGCCGTCTCGGATCTGGGCATCGACGAGCAGGAGGGTCGCGTACGCGCCGCGCAAGCGATCGCGGACGGTTCGGCGTTCGAAGCCTACGAGCGGTGGATCCGCGCCCAGGGCGGCGACCCCGACGAGGGCGCGCTGCCCGAGGCCGCCGTGGTCCGCGAGTTGCCGTCCGGCCGCGACGGCTACGTGAGCGAGCTCGGCGCCGTGGCAGTCGGGCAGGCGGCGCTGCACCTCGGCGCAGGCCGCCAAACGAAGGACGACGCAATCCACCACGCGGTCGGCGTGGTGTGTCTTCGCAAGCGCGGCGACCGGGTCGCCGCCAGCGAGCCGCTGGCAGAGATCCACGCCGCCGACGAGGCCGCCGCCGACGAGGCGGCACGCGAGCTCGACGCCGCCTACGTGATCGCGGACGAGCCGCCGCCGCAACGGCCCGTGGTCCTCGACGTCCTCGCGTAAGCGCAGCCGCGACCCCGGCCCACCGGTACGCGCCTACGTCCGACTAGGCTGGACGAGTGCCCGAGCTGCCCGAGGTCGAGACCGTCCGCCGCCGACTCGAGCCCGCGCTCCGCACCCGCCGCTTCGAGCGCGTCGAGATCTTCGACTCGCGCTTGACGCGCCCGCTCGACCCTACCGAGGTGGCTGCCGAGCTGGAGGACGAGCGCGTTCAGGCCGTCGATCGTCGCGGCAAGTATTTGGTTGTCCGATTCGAATCCGGTCGCTCTCTCCTGATCCACCTCCGAATGACTGGGAGCCTCTTGCACGTCAGCCGCGGCCGGCTTCCCGAGGCCGATCCACATCTGCGTGCCGTTGTCAGGTTAGACGACGGATCGGACGTCGTGTACCGCGATGTGCGCCGGTTTGGCACCTGGCTGCTGGCCGAGCCCGGAGAGGCCGAGCCTTACCTGACTGCCCGCCTCGGGGGAGAGCCGCTCGCCCGAGCGTTTACCTCGAAGCGACTGGCCAACGCCCTCCACGGGCGGCGGGCCCCGGTCAAGGCCGCGATCCTCGACCAGCGCATGCTCGCAGGCATCGGGAACATCTACGCCGACGAGGCGCTCTGGCGCGCGCGGATCGATCCGCGGCGACCGGCCGGCGAGCTCGGCGACGCCGAGCTCCGCGCCCTGCACCGCGGCATCCGCGCCGCGCTAAAGGCCGGAATAGCCCGCCAGGGAGCGACATTGCGTGACTATCGGACTCCCGACGGCGACTCGGGCAGGATGCAGCACGAGTTCAAGGTCTACGGCCGGGAAGGCGAGCCGTGCGAGCGGTGCGGGCACCCGATCGAGAAGACCCGGGCCGCCGGCCGGGGCACGTGGTACTGCCCCTGCTGCCAGCACTAGCCGTGTGATTCGCAAGTCGTACTCGTAGACGTTTGAGATCGCAAGAGAGCGGCGATAGCTCTAGGCGTCGAGGACGTTGGGGTCGATCCTGAGAGAGCGGAGCGGCGCGCTCCGCTCTCTCCAGGCCTCCTAGGCGGCCAGGCGCTCGAGCTCCCCGCTGCGATCGAGCTGCCAGAGCTCCGTGTAGCCGCCGATGGGCCGGCCGTCGATGACGATCTGCGGCACTGTCCAGCCCCCTGTCAGGTCAAGCAGGCGGCGGCGGAAGGAGGGGTCGTCGTCGAGCGAGATCTCCTCGAACTCGAGCCCGCGCGACTCGAGCAACGTCTTCGCGCGGATGCAGTACGCGCACCAGCGGGTCGTGTACATCTGAATCGTCGCCATCGTAGGAGCGCTCCAGGACGCCGATTCCCGGCCTGTCTCGGCTCTACACTTGTCCAGGCATGGCCGGCCGTTCCTACACCACCGAGGCGGTCGTGCTGCGCTCGTTTCGGCTTGGGGAGGCCGACCGCGTGCTGCACCTGTACACGCTCGACCGAGGCCGCGTGGGCGCTGTCGCCAAGGGCGTGCGGAAGACCAAGTCGCGCTTCGGGGCGCGTCTGGAACCGCTGAGCCACGTCGAGCTGCTCCTGCATCAGGGCGGCGGCGAGCTTCAGACCGTTACGGGAGTCGACCTGATTCGCTCGCACCGCGCGACGCGCGAGGAGCCCTACCGCCTCACCGTCGGCCTGGTCGCCGCCGAGGCGATGTTGCGCCTCTTTCCGGAACAGGAGGCGAACGAGCAGGCGTTCCGCGCGCTGGCGCGCTTCCTCGAGCTGCTCGACGACCTGGAGCCGAGGCCCGGTCGGCCGCAGGCAGATCCGCTCGCGCTCTCGTTCCAGCTGAAGCTCCTGTGGGTCGCCGGCTACCTGCCGCACCTCACGAGCTGCGCCGAGTGCGGTGCCGATACCGGGCTCGCCGGGTATTCGCCGCGCGCCGGAGGTGCCGTCTGCAGCAACTGCGCGAACGGGGCGCTGCCGCTCTCGCGCGAGGGGCTGACCGGGATCGAAGGCTTGCTCAGCCGTCCGCTGGCCGAGGCCCACTCGGCCGGGGTCACCCCGCGCGGCGCCCACGAGGCTCTGAGCGTGATCACCGGGTCGTATGAGTACCACGGCGGCTTCCGGCTCCGAACCCTCGCGTCCTAAGGCGCTCGCTTGCGACGCCGACCAGAAGAGGCCGTGCCGGCTTTTGCCTGCGCGGCCGTCCAAGGCGCTCGCTTGCGACGCCGACCAGAAGAGGCCGTGCCGGCTTTGCCTGCGCGGCCTTCTACCGCGCGGCGAGCGGCCCCCTAAACGGGCCCGCTCGCGAGGCAGGCGCGTCCACGGACAGGACACCATCAGGACGCAGGCGGCGACGCGTTTCTTCCCTAGGATTGACCGGCTTGGCCGCTCCGACCTTCCAAAACACGATCCGCGCGCTCGAGGGCTACTGGGCCGACTACGGCTGCGTGCTCATGCAGCCGTACCACACCGAGCTCGCCGCCGGGACGATGAACCCGGCGACCTTCCTGCGCAGCCTCGGCCCGCGGCCGTGGAAGACGGCCTACGTCGAGCCCGTGCTTCGCCCCCAAGACGGCCGCTACGGCGAGAACCCGTACCGCTTCCAGCACTACTTCCAGTACCAGGTCGTGATCAAGCCGGCGCCTGCCGACGTGCTCGACCTCTATTTCGGCTCGCTGGAGGCGATCGGCATCGACCTGCGCCGTCACGACATCAGGCTCGTCGAGGACGACTGGGAGCAGCCGACGCTCGGCGCCTGGGGGCTCGGCTGGGAGGTCTGGTGCGACGGGATGGAGATCACCCAGTGGACGTACTTCCAGCAACTCGGCGGGTTCGACGTCGAGCTCGTGCCAGCCGAGATCACGTACGGGCTCGAGCGGCTGACGATGTTCCTGCAGAACAAGCGGAGCGCGCTCGAGATCGAGTGGGCGCCCGGCGTGACCTGGGGCGATGTCTACCGCGAGAGCGAGCGGGAGTGGTCGACGTACAACTTCGAGCTCGCGCCGGTCGAGGTCCTTGCGCGACGCTTCGGCGAGCACGAGGAGGAGTGCCGGATGCTGCTGGAGCGGCGGCTCCCGCTCCCGGCGTACGACCAGGTGCTCAAGGCGTCGCACACGTTCAACCTGCTCGACGCCCGTGGTGTCCTCTCGGTCAGCGAGCGTGCCGCCTACATCGGCCGCGTTCGGAAGCTCGCGCGCGAGGTCGCGCAGGCCTATCTCGAGCTGGAGGCAGATGCCGTCGCTGCTGCTTGAGATCGGCTGCGAGGAGCTGCCGGCAGGCGCGTGCCGCGAGGCGGAGGAGCAGCTGCCGGGGCTCGCGGAGCGGGAGCTGGGTGCTGCGCCCGACCGGGTGTTCGTCGGCCCCAGGCGGTTGGCGCTGCACTTCGACCAGGTGCCCGAGCGGACCCCGGACGAGTGGGTCAAAGGGCCGCCGGTGGAGCTTCGGGAGAAAGCGGCGGCGGGCTTCGCGAAGAAGCACGGCGTTGCGGCGGATGTGCTCGTCGAGCGCGACGGCTTCCTCGGCGTGGAGCGTCCGGGTCGGCCGCTACGCGAGGTCCTGCCCGAGGCGCTCGATGCGATCGTCCGCGGGCTCTCTTTCTCCAAGTCCATGCGCTGGGACGACAGCGGAATCCGGTTTGCGAGGCCGGTCCGGTGGACGCTGGCGAAGCTCGACTCCGACACCGTCGTCGGCGAGTCCAGCTTCGGGCACCGGTTCACTTCGGGTCAGATCGAGATTCCGCACGCGCGCGACTACGCGGAGCGGCTCCGTGAGGCGGGCGTCGAGCCGGAGGCGGCGGAGCGGCGGCGGCTGATCGTCGAGGGCCTCGACGCGATCGGAGGCTGGAGCGATCCCGCCGGCGTGCTCGCGGAAGTCGTCCATCTAGTCGAGAGCGTCTCCGTGCTGGAGGGCAGCTTCGACGAACGCTTCCTGCAACTCCCGGAGCGCGTCGTCGTGACCGCGATGCAGTCGCACCAGCGCTACTTCCCGCTCGGCGGGAACCGCTTCGCTTTCGTCGCGAACGGCGGCGACCCGGAGATCGTGCGGGCCGGGAACGAGAACGTGCTCGAAGGGCGCCTCGACGACGCGAGCTTCACGTTCGAGCGCGACGTGCAGATCGGCATCGACGCGCTGGCGGAGAGGCTCGGCGCGATCACCTACTTCAAGGGCGCGGGCTCGTTTGCAAACAAGACCGAGCGCCTGCGGCGGCTCGTCTCCGAGCTCGGGGGCGGCGAGGCAACGCTCGAGGCCGCGCGGCTCGCCAAGGCCGATCAGGCGTCGGAGCTCGTTCGCGAGTTTCCCGATCTCGAGGGGTACATCGGCGGCGAGTACGCACGGCTGGCCGGCTACCCCGAAGCGGTGAGCGCGGCGATCGAGGAGCAGTATCTGCCCGACACCGCCGGCGGCCCGCTGCCGCAGACGGAGACCGGCAAGGTACTGGCGGCTGCGGACAAGCTCGACACCCTGGCAACGTCGTTCTCGCTCGGGCATCGGCCCTCAGGGTCGCGCGACCCGTACGGGCTGCGGAGGGCTGCGATCGGCCTCGCCCGGCTCGCCGTAGAGGGCGGCCTGGTCGTGCCGCGGTCGCTGCTGCAGGACGAGGTGCGCGAGTTCGTCGAGGAACGGCTCGAGGGGCTGCTCGATGTCCCGGTCGAGTTCGTCCGTGCCGCGCGTGCATCGGCGGCGCCCGACCTGGGCGGGGTGGCGCGCCTGGCGGAGGCACTGTACGAGCGGCGCGAGTCACCGGCCTTCGACGGCGTCTACACGGCGTACGATCGCGCGCACCGGCTGGCGGGGCGGGCAGTGGAGGAGGCGGCCACGGAGGTGGACCGCGCGCTGTTGAAGGAGGACGCGGAGCGGGCGCTCGCGGAGGGCCTCGCGCAGGTGGAGGTGGACGGCGACGTCGGGCGGGCGCTGGAGTCAGCTGCGACGCTCGCGCCCCTGATGGAGCGGTTCTTCGACGAGGTGCTGGTCATGGACGAGGATGAGGCCGTGCGGGCCAACCGCCTCCGGCTGCTCCTCGACGTGCGCGACACGCTCGGCCGGCTGGGCGACTTCTCGCAGATCCCTCGCTGAGCGACCGTTTGGGACGGCGCGAAGCGCGCGCCGGCGCCCGTTTCATGTTCACGCGCGAGGTCCTACGGGTCCCGACCCGCCCCCCTGCCACGGCGGTCAGCCTACCGCTCGCCGGCGCACGTGTCTGTGACGCGGGTGTGACGAAATTGCACCAAGCACGCGGCCCCTTGACGCGGCGGCACGAGCCGGGGCGATCCGCGCCCGGCCGGCGCCCGGCCGCGCCCCGCCACATGCCGCCGCGTACCGGACCGCTCGCCCGGCTACGCTCCCGCCCGTGGCCAAGGCTCCGGTCGAGCTCCACGTGATCTCCGACTCCACCGGCGAGACGGCGGTCCGCCTCGTGCACGCGCTCGAGGCGCAGTTTCCCGACCAGGAGTTCGAGGAGATCCGCCACCCGCGGGTCGAGACGGTCGACGACCTCCACCTCGCGCTCAACCGCGCGAAAGGCCGCCCCGCCGTGATCGTCTACACCCTCGTCCACCCCGAGCTCCGGGACGCCGCACGCGCCCTCTGCCGCCGCTACAAGCTGCACTACTGCGACGTGCTGGGCCATCCGATCGAGGCCGTGGCCCGTGTTGCCGGCGTCGCCGCGAAGATGACCCCCGGAGCGCGGCCGCCGCTTGACTCCAGCTACTTCAAGCGCATGGCCGCGATCGAGTTCGCGGTCAAGTTCGACGACGGCGTCGGCGCGGGCCTCCACGACGCCGACATCGTTCTCGTCGGCGTCTCCCGCACCTCGAAGACGCCACTCTCAATGTACCTGGGCTACCTCGGCTACAAGACGGCCAACGTGCCGGTGGTGAAGGGCATCGCGCCGCCGTCCGCGCTGTTCGAGATCGACCCCGCCAAGATCATCGGCCTCACGATCGACGCGGAGCGGCTGCGCGAGATCCGCCGGCAGCGCGCGCGCCGGCTCGGCGGCGACCAGCGCGCCTACGCCGAGCTGCTCGAGATCTACGCCGAGCTCGAGGAGGCGGAGGCGCTGCACCGGCGCCTCGGCTGCCCGATCATCGAGATCTCGGAGCTCTCGATCGAAGAGACGGCAGCGCGGGTGATCCGCCTCGTCGAGCAGCGGCGGAACGAGGCGGGCGCGCGGGAACCCGCACGCGTCCGGTGAGACCGAAGCCGCCGGTCCCGCTCTGGCGCTGGGCGCTGTGGTGGCTGACCCTCGGCACCGCCGTGTTCATCTTCTACGTGCTCCTCACGCCGGTGTGGATGGGGCTGCGCGTGGCGGCGTGGCTCGCCGACTTCCGGGCGCGCCGCAGGCCGGACTACCGGCCGCCCGTCACTTAACGAGGGCTTGGCGAAACATCGGCTGTGCCGCCGGGCGACGAGCGACGTTCCCCCAAGCCCTCGTATAGCGCCGACGCCAGCCAGGGCTCGAGCTCCGCGAGGAACTGCGGGTCGACCGCGTGGGGGAGCGGGTACTCGCGGTAGAGCACGTCGGCTCCCGCCGCCTGCAGCGTCTGGCGCGCGCGGCGGCCCCACTCGACCGAGATGACCGGATCGAAGGTGCCGTGGCCGACCGCGACCGGCGGCAACGGCCGCTCGAGGTCGAGCTCGAACCCCGGCACGGTCGGGATGAAACCGCTCAACCCCACCAATGCCGCGGGAAGCGGGCGGCCCCGGCCGAGCCCGAGCGCGTAGGTCATCACGGCGCCCTGCGAGAACCCGCCGAGCACTGTGCGCTCCGGCCCGATCCCGGTCTCCTCTGCCATCGAATCGAGCCACTCCGAGACCTCGCCGTAGGTGCGAAGGAATGTCTGCGGAGCCGGGTAGCCGATCTCCTGCAAGGCGTACCAGTGGGCGCCGCCGGGCGGTAGCGAGAGTGGCCCTCGCGGGGTCAGCCCGAGCAGGCGGCGCTGCGGGTCGAGCACGTCGACCAGCGGAAAGAGGTCGTTCTCGTCGACGCCGCGGCCGTGGAAGAGGACGAGCAGGCCCTCGGGCGCGCCCGAGGGCTGGCGCGAGCGATACGCGATCGTCACCTGGCGGCGCGAAGTGCGCGCGGGTCCGGCAGCGGAGTCAGCACCTGCTCGAGCTGCTCACGCAGGTGCTCGTAGTTCGGCGGCAGCGAGAGCCGCTCGCCGAGGCTCTCGAACGGCTCGTCGGCCGTGAACCCGGGCCCGATCGTCGCGATCTCGAACAGCACGCCGCTCGGCTCGCGGAAGTAGATCGACTTGAAGTAGTAGCGATCGATGATCGGCGTCGGCGTGGCGCCGCTCTCGGAGACGCGCCGGTGCCAGGCCTCGTGCTCGTCCATCGACGAGGCCCAGGCGACGTGGTGCACGGTGCCCGCGCCCGGGACGCCCCGTTCCTCCGACTGGTCGTACCGGTAGAGCCCGCCTCGCCGCTCGCCGCGTGCTTCCCAGCCGGCCTCGCCCGAGGGCTCGAACTCGAGCGTCTCCTCGAGGAACCGCCGGCTCCGCTCCGGGTCGCGCGTGTACGCATGGACGCCGTTGAACCCTTGGAGCGCGACCTCCTTCGGGACCTCGGGGTGGTCAGCGATCAGCGGCTCGTCCTCCGTCTCCACGACCGCGAGCCGGTGGTGAAGGCCCTCGGGATCGGGGAAGGTGAAGGAGGAGTCGGCACGCTCGCCCGCGATGCCCTCGTTCGCGAGCCGGTGCTCCCAGAAGTCGAGTGCCTCCGAGGACGCGACCCGCCACTCGACGGTGTGGATCATCCCCGCGCCCGCCCTGCCGCGCCTCGCTCCGGGGTATTCGAAGAACGTGATGTCGTTCCCCGGCGCGCCCTCCTCATCGCCGTAGAAGAGGTGGTAGACCGTCGGGTCGTCCTGGTTGACGCTCTTCTTGACGAGCCGCAGCCCGAGAACGCGCGCGTAGAAGTCGACATTGGCCGGCGCGTCGCCCGTGATCGCGGTGACGTGGTGCACGCCTTCGAGCTTCACGCGTCAAGCCTACCCACGCCGTGTGCCCGGCGGCCGCTGTGGGAAGATGCCTCGCAATGCGAGGCAACGAGCGCTACATCTACGACTTCGACGAGCCCTCGGACGGCGGCCGCGAGCTGCTCGGCGGCAAGGGCGTGGGCCTCGCCGAGATGACGCAGCTCGGTGTGCCTGTGCCGGCCGGGTTCACGATCACGACCGATGCCTGCCGCGCCTACATGGCGAACGGGCAGCGGCTCCCTGAGGGTCTGCCCGCGGAGATCGAGCGGCACCTCGACGCGCTCGAGCAAAAGACCGGCAAGCGCTTCGGTGACGCCGGGGACCCGCTCCTAGTCTCCGTCCGCTCAGGCGCCGCGGTCTCGATGCCCGGGATGATGGACACGATCCTGAATCTCGGTCTCAACGACAAGGCCGTCGAAGGGCTCGCCCGCACCACCGACAACCCGCGCTTCGCGTACGACTCCCACCGCCGCCTGATCCAGATGTACGGGGAAGTGGTGGAGGGGATCGACGCCGACCGCTTCGAGCACGCGCTCGGCGAGCTGAAGTCGGCCCGAGGCGCGCAGCAGGACGTCGACCTCGACGCCGACGACCTGCGCGAGCTCGTCGGCACCTTCAAGGGGATCTACGAAGACGAGACGGGCGCTGCGTTCCCGGAGGACGCGCGGGAGCAGCTGGCGATGGCCGTCCGAGCCGTTTTCGAGTCGTGGGACACGCCGCGGGCGCAGGTCTACCGCCGCGCGCACCGCATCCCGGACGACCTCGGCACGGCGGTCAACGTCGTCCAGATGGTCTTCGGCAACAAGGGCTCCGGCTCAGGGACCGGCGTCGCGTTCACCCGCGACCCGTCGACCGGCGAGCAGGGGCTCTACGGCGAGTTCCTCGCGGACGCCCAAGGCGAGGACGTCGTCGCGGGGATCCGCACCCCCGAGCCGCTGGCCGCCATGCAGGAGCGCCTGCCCGAGGCGTTCGAGCAGCTGACCGACACCATGCGCCGGCTCGAGGAGCACTACAAGGACGTGCAGGACATCGAGTTCACGGTCGAGGAAGGGCGTCTCTACCTGCTGCAGACGCGCTCGGCCAAGCGCACGGCCGCCGCGGCGCTGAAGGCCGCGGTCTCGATGGTCGACGAAGGGCTCATCCGCCGTGAGGAGGCCGTGGCGCGGATCGACCCGGGACAGCTCGACCAGCTCCTGCACCCGATGATCGACCCGAATGCGAAGCTCGAGGTCGCCGCGCGCGGCCTGAACGCCTCGCCCGGCGCGGCCTGCGGCAAGGTCGTCCTCGACGCCGACACGGCCGAGGAGCGGGGGCGGGCGGGGGAGGGCGTCATCCTCGTCCGCTGGGAGACGACGCCGGACGACATCCACGGCCTGATCCAGGCGGCGGGCATCCTCACCGCGCACGGCGGGATGACCTCGCACGCGGCCGTTGTCGCGCGCGGAATGGGCAAGCCGTGCGTCGCCGGCTGCGAGGAGCTCACGATCGACATGGACGCGCGGACGATCACGATCGCCGGGCAGCAGCTCCGGGAGGGCGACACGATCACGATCGACGGGGGAACGGGCTCGGTGATCCTCGGTGCGGTCGACCTCGTGCCGCCGCAGATCAACGAGGACTTCGAGACGATCCTCGGCTGGGCCGACGACCTGCGCCGCCTGAAGGTGCGAGCGAACGCCGACACGCCCGACGACGCCGCGAAGGCACGCGAGTTCGGCGCGCAG
>JBKPHO010000259.1:0-2223 GCA_046729915.1 Actinomycetota bacterium
CTCCAAGAGGCCGCGCTCGACCCGCTCCTGACGGGCCGCGAGCACCTGCGCCTCCAGGCGTCGCTCCAGGCCCTTCCGCGCGCCGAGCGCTCCCGCCGAGCCGACGAGTTGCTCGCTCGCGTGGGCTTACGCGAGGCGGCGGACCGCAAGGTCCGCGGCTACTCCGGCGGAATGAAACGCAGGCTCGACCTGGCCCTCGCGCTCGTCCACCGCCCGGAGATCCTCTTCCTCGACGAGCCGACCACGGGCCTCGACGTGCAGAGCCGGACCGCGCTCTGGGAAGAGGTAAGCCGGCTCGCGAACGAGGACGGCGTCACTGTCTTCCTGACCACGCAGTACCTCGAGGAGGCCGACGTCCTCGCCGACCGCGTCGGGATCATCGACCACGGCAGGATCGTGGCCGAGGGTACACCAGAAGCGCTCAAGGCCCAGGTGGGCCGGCCGACGATCGAGGCGATCCCGGCCGACGAGGAAGACCTGAGCCGCACGGCCGGCGTCCTCGAACGCTTCGGCGAGCGGGTCAGCTCCACCAAGGGCATCGCGGTGCGGCTCAACGACGGCTCGGCGGGTCTCGCCGAGGTCGTTCGCGCGCTCGACGCCGAGGGGCTCAGAGCGGAGCACCTGCAGCTGCACCAGCCCTCGCTCGACGACGTGTTCCTGGCCAAGACCGGCCGCTCGCTCGAGGGCGCGGGCGAGGACGAGGAGGAGCAGCACCAACCGGGCCTCGCGATGGGCTCCACGTGACGGCGTTTGTCGATCAGGTCTACCTGCTCGGGCGGCGCTCTGTCGTCCGGACGATCCGGCAGCCCGCCAATGTGGTCGCGCCCCTGCTCTTCCCGATGCTCCTGCTCGCCGTGAACTCGGGCGGCCTGAAGGCGGAGACGCGGCTGCCGGGCTTCCCGACCGACTCGTTTGTCGCCTTCGCGCTGGCGGTGCCGTTCATCCAGGGCGCGCTGTTCGCGACGATGAACACCGGCACCGACCTCGCCACGGACATCCAGACCGGGTTCCTGAACCGGCTCTCGCTGACGCCGATGCGGGGAATTGCCCTGCTCGCGGGCCAGCTGGGCGGCGTGATCGTGCTCGGCTTGGTCCAGGCCGCCGTCTACCTCGCCGTCGGGTACGCCGTCGGCGTACGCCTCGAATCGGGTGCGGCCGGCGTGCTCGTGCTGTTCGTCTTCGCGATCCTCGTCTCGCTTGGCTTCGGAGCTCTCGGAGCCTTTGCGGCGCTGCGGACCGGCTCCGGCGAGGCCGTACAGAGCCTCTTCCCAGCCTTCTTCGTCTTCCTGTTCCTCTCCTCGATGAACATCCCGCGGAACCTGATCGAGGCCACCTGGTTCCGCGACCTCGCCACCGCCAACCCGGTCTCGTACCTGCTCGAGTGCGTGCGCAGCCTGATCATCACGGGCTGGGACGCGGAGGCGCTCGCGCTCGGGTTCGGGATCGCCGCGGCGATCGCGGTCGTCGCCCTGGCTCTGTCGAGCTGGGCCCTCCGCGTGAGGATGGCGCGCTCATGACCGGTCGACACCCCGGGAGCTCGGAGAGTCAGCTCGTGAGGACGCTGGCGGTGGCTCGCGGTGTCGCCTGGCGAACGCTGCACAACGTCCTCACGAACCCGTCGCTCCTCCTGCCGTCGCTCGTCTTTCCGCTCTTCTTCTTCACGGCGTTCGCGGGCGGGCTCTCGCGGATCACCCAGGTGCCGGGTTTCGACTTCCCGAGCGGCTACACCGCCTACCAGTTCGTCTTCGTGCTGCTGCAGTCGGCGGCCTTGGGCGGCGTGTTCACCGGCTTCGGGATCGCGCGCGACTTCGAGGGCGGCTTCGCGCGGCGCCTGCTCCTGGCCGCGCCGAACCGCACGGGAATCGTGCTCGGGTACGCCCTGGCGGCACTCGGCCGCTGGCTCGTGACCGCGGCGTTCTTGACCGTCATCGCCCTGGCCGTGGGAATGCACGTGGGCGGTAGCGGCATCGACCTCGTCGGGCTCTACACGCTTGCGATCTTCGTCAACGGCGCCGCGGTCCTGTGGTCCGCCGGGGGCGCGATGCGCTTCCGGACGATGCAGGCCGGCCCGGTGATGCAGTTCCCGGTCTTCCTGGTCCTGTTCTTCGCACCCGTGTACGTCCCGCTCGCGCTGCTGCAGGGCTGGATCCACACGGTGGCGAGAATCAACCCGGTGACCCGCGTCCTGGAATCGGGCCGAGGCTTCATCGCCGGCACGCCGAC
>JBKPHO010000260.1:0-7656 GCA_046729915.1 Actinomycetota bacterium
AAACGCCCGCTGGTTTGCGGTGGCGACGGCATGACAAAACACTTCCTCGCCCATTTTTGCACTTTTACAAAAGATTCTCCCCCTGCCGGGGGGTTTGGGTCGAGGCCGGAAACAAGCCGGCCTCGACATGTGTACGAGCGGGGGATAAGCCTGTGGAAGATGTGGAAAAGCGCCGCACATCCCGCGGTTTCTAGCGGGTTGCGGGCACCTGGCCGATTGTGCGAAACCGCACGCGTCGCTGCCGCAGGAGCTCATCGCCGGACACTCCTTCGAGCAGCTCGAGCCCGTCCGCCAGCGCATCGCCAAGCAGGCGCGCGGCCTCGTCGGGGTCGGTGTGCGCTCCGCCTTCCGGCTCGGGCACGATCGCATCGATCACACCGAGCTCGAGGCAGTGAACCGCGTCCGGTTTGAACGCCGCCGCGGCCTTGCGGGCCTCGCTCGCATCGCGCCAGAGGATCGCTGCGCAGCCCTCCGGCGAGATCACCGTGTAGATCGCGTTCTCCTGCATCAGCACGCGGTCGGCGAGCGCCGTGGCGATTGCTCCGCCTGAGCCGCCTTCGCCGATGATGCAGGTCACGATCGGCACGGGTAGCCGCGCCATCAGCGCCTGACAGCGCGCGATGGCCCCGCCCTGGCCGTGCTCCTCGGCGGTCACGCCCGGGTACGCGCCCGGGATGTCGACGAGGCTCAGCACCGGGAAGCCGTGCCGGCCGGCGAGCTCCATCGCCCGAATCGCCTTCCCGTAGCCCTCGGGGTACGCCATGCCGAAGTTCCGGCGTGTGCGCTCCTTCACATCCCGGCCCTTCTGGTTGCCGACGACGACGACCGTGCGGCCGCGGAAGCGCCCAAGCCCGGCGACCACGGCCGCGTCGTCGCCGTGGTGCTGGTCGCCGTGCAGCTCGAACCAGTCGTCGAACAGGCGCTCCACGTAGTCGAGCGTGTACGGGCGGTCCGGATGCCGCGCGAGCTCGACGGAGCGCCAGATCTCCTCGTCGCTCGGCTCGCTGACGATGCGGTCGAGCTGCTCCTGGAGCCGCTCGAGCTCGCCCGAGAGCCTGGCTCCGCGCAGCAGCGGCAGGCTGCGCAAGCGACTCAGCTGCTCCCGCAGCCGCAGCTCGGCCTCACCGGCCATCGGAGAAGAGGCGCAGCAGCCGGCCGACGGTCGGCCGCAGCTCGGGTCGGGGGACGATCGCGTCGACATGGCCGTGGCGGAGATTCGACTCGGCGAGGCCGAAGTCGTCGGGCAGCTTCTCCCGCGTGGTCTGCTGCACGACCCGCGGGCCGGTGAACGAGAGCAGCGCCCCCGGCTCGGCCAGGAGCACGTCGCCGAGGCTGGCAAAGCTCGCAAGCACGCCGGCCGTCGTCGGGTGCGCCATGACGCTGATCAGCGTTCCGCCCGCGTCGTGCAGGTCCTCCACGGCGCAGACGGTCTTCGGCAGCTGCATCAGCGACAGGATCCCCTCCTGCATGCGGGCGCCACCGGTCGTCGTCACCGAGACCAGCGGCACGCCGCGCTCGGCCGCACCCTCGCAGGCGCGCGCGAACTTCTCGCCGACGACACGGCCCATCGAGCCGCCCATGAAGCCGAACTCCATCACCGCGAGCTGGCACGGCTGCTCCTCGATCGCCGCGCGGCCGATGACGATCGCCTCTCCGAGGCCGGTCGAGAGCTCCGCCTCCGCCAGCCGCTCGGTGTACGGCCGCAGGTCGAAGAAGCCGAGCGGGTCGTCCGAGCGCAGCTCCGAGGCCTCCTCCACGAAGCTGTCCTCGTCGGCGAGCTGGCGGACCCGCTCGTGGGCGTGAACCGGGAAGTGGTGGCCGCAGTGCGGACAGACGTTGAGGTGAGTCGCAAGCTCGTCCTCGCGGTAGTGCGAGCCGCAGCGGGGACACGTGTTCGGGTGCGGGCGAGCACCGTCCTCGGGGGCGTGCTTGTGCTCGATGGAGACGTCGATCCGCTCGGACACGGCTTCGCGAGTTTAGACCTGTGACTCCTCGCGGGAGTTACAGGGCGAGCGCCTTGGTCAGACGAGTGAGAGGCTCGACGTTGGCAGGCTCGGCGGCGAGCCCGCTGAAGCCCGCACCGAGCACCGAGGTGCGTTCTCGAAGGCGCTGCAGGAGATCTCCGACCTCGTCGAGCGTCAACCCGCCGGGCTCCGGCATGAACGCCTGCAGCTCGCCCGGGTCGAGCGCGTCCGCGTCGATCGCGACGTAGGCGCCGTTCGTGCCCTCGAGCGCCTGCTCCAGCTCGTCCGGTTCGGTTCGCAGGCCGATCGAGGCGACGAACTCCTGCTCGGGTGGATCGAGGTTGCGGGCGCCGAGCAGAATCGTGTCTTGCGGATCGACGGCACCGGAGTCGAGGAGGATCCGCAGCGGCATCCCCCAGAGATTCCCCGAAGGCGAGGTCTCGGGCGTGTTCAGGTCCCCGTGCGCGTCGAACCAGACGAGCGCGATCCGGTCGTTGCGCGCCGCGAGCGCTTCCACTGCGCCGATGTGCGCGCAGCAGCAGCCGCCCAGCACGAGCGGCCGCTCCGGAAGGTCGATCGCGACGGCGAGCGTCTGCTCGTCCAAGGTGTCCTCCTCCACGATGGCTGCCTCCGGGTAGGGAAGCGGCAGACGGGCGGCCTCGGCCATCGTCTCGCCGCCCTCGCCCCACGCCTGCGGCACGCGCACGAGCCCGGCACCGAACTCGCGCCCGCACGCATGGCACTCGTAGCCGGGCCCGATCGCCACCGCGGTGAAGGTGCGGCAGTCCGGGCAGCGGGCGCGTAGGCGGCTCACAGCATCGTCTCGTAGGTGTCGTTACGTTCGACGCTCATGCCACCTCGTCCAGGGTCTCGGCAACCCGCGAGAGGTCGGAGAGCTCGCGTGTCGGCGCGGGCCCCGGCTCCTCCCCGAGGCGGTTGATCCAGATCGACCGGAGCCCGAGCTCGTTCGCGGGCGCGATGTCGTGGAGGAGGCTTGCCGCGACGTGGACGTCGGGCGCGCGGCCGACGCGCTCCTCGAACGCACGCCAGTGCCCGAGGGCCGGCTTGTACGAACCGATTTCGGAGGCAACGATTGCCAGCTCGAACGGCACGCCGAGCTGTTGCATCGACGCCTCGATGAAGTCGCGGTCGGTGTTCGAGAGGATCGCGAGCTTCCAGCCGCGTGCGCGGGCCTCCTCGAGCGCCTGCGGCACCTCGGGGAACGGCCTCCACAGTGGGAGCGAGCGCGCCAGCGCGTCCTGCTCCTCGGAAGGCGCACCGAGCCCACGCATCGCATCGGTCAGAACCTCGCGGTAGGAACGGGCCCCGTCGACCTCGAGCTCGCGCTCGAGCACGTGGTAGCGCGTGAGCAGGGCATCGGCGCGCTTCTCGCCGAACACGCGCACGAGCTCGCCGCGGATCCCGCCGTTCCAGTCGATCAGCGTCCCGTAGCAGTCGAACGTCGCCCACCGGTCGGTCGCCACGCGTCGAGCTTACCGGGCGCCTTTCCTTCCCCGATTGCACCCTCAGAAGGGATCATGCGTCCGTGCAGCGCAAGACGGTCACCGTCCTGTTCTGCGACGCCGCCGGTTCGACAGCGCTCGGTGAGTCGATCGATCCTGAGGCGCTCCGCGCATTGCTCGCGCGCTACTTCGAGCGGATGAAGGGCATC
Source organism: Actinomycetota bacterium (assembly GCA_046729915.1). Taxonomy (GTDB): domain Bacteria; phylum Actinomycetota; class Thermoleophilia; order Gaiellales; family Gaiellaceae; genus AC-32. The sequence continues at coordinate 3,637 of JBKPHO010000260.1, forward strand.
GTCGAGCGTCACGAAGGGACGGTCGAAAAGTTCATCGGCGATGCCGTGATGGCGGTCTTCGGCGTGCCCACGGTCCATGAGGACGACGCGCTGCGCGGAGTTCGCGCAGCAGCGGAGATGCGTGATGCGCTTCCGGAGCTCGGCCTCCAGGCACGGATCGGAGTCAACACCGGCATCGTCGTCACCGGCACGGAGGAGCGCCTGGCGACGGGGGACGCGGTCAACGTCGCCGCCCGCCTCGAGCAGGCAGCAGAGCCCGGCGAAGTCCTGCTCGGAGAGGCGACGCTCGCGCTCGTTCGCGAGGCGGTCGAGGTCGAGGCGGTCGAACCCCTCCGGCTGAGAGGGAAGGCCGATCCGGTTCCCGCCCACCGGCTCCTGCACGTTCACGAGGCGCCCGACCGCCGCCACGAGACGCCGTTCGTGGGACGCGAGCGCGAGCTCAAACGCATCCGCGAGGCGTGGGAGCGGGCGCTGTCCGGGAAACGCTGCGAGCTCGTGACGGTCGTCGGCGACGCCGGGGTCGGCAAGTCGCGACTGGTCGCGGAGGCCCTGGCTTCGCTCCAAGCGGCGGTCGTGCGCGGGCGCTGCCGCCCCTACGGCGAGGGGATCACCTACTGGCCGGTGGTCGAGGTACTGAAGCAGCTCGACGTGGTGCCGCCGGAGGCCGAAGCCGCGTCGGCGATCCGCTCCCTGCTCGGGGAAGCCGGCACGCCCGTCTCCGCCGAGGAGATCGCCTGGGCGTTTCGGAAGACGCTCGAGCACGCCGCCGCGCAACGGCCGCTCGCGGTGGTCTTCGACGACGTCCACTCCGGCGAGGAGACATTCCTCGACCTGGTCGAGCACGTGGCGCTGCTCTCCTCGGGTCCACGGATCCTGCTCGTCTGCACCGCACGGCCCGAGCTAACCGAACGGCGGCCTGCCTGGCCGGTGCTCCTGCGATTGCAGCCACTGCCTGCCGAGGACGTCGAGCGGCTGATCCCGGGCGGCATCGGCGGCTCGCTGCGCGAGCGGATCGCGCGGGCAGCGGGCGGGAACCCGCTCTTCATCGCCGAGATGCTGGCGATGGCCGGCGACGAGGAAGAGGTTGCCGTCCCACCGAGCCTTCAGGCATTGCTCGCCGCCCGCCTCGACCAACTCGAGAGCCCCGAACGGACCGTGCTCGAGTGCGGAGCCGTCGAGGGCGAGGTCTTCCACCGCGGCGCCGTTCAAGCGCTTGCGCCGACTGAGCCAGCGGTGACGCCGCGCCTCGCCGCACTCGTGCGCAAGGAGCTGATCGCGCCCGGCGAGGCCCGAGTCCCGGGTGAGGACGGCTTCCGCTTCCGTCACCTCCTGATCCGCGACGCCGCTTACGAGGCGCTGCCGAAGGCTGCGCGCTTGGATCTGCACGGACGGTATGCGCGCTGGCTGGAGGAACACGGCGCCGCTCTCGTCGAGCTGGACGAGCTCCTCGGCTATCACCTCGAGCAAGCGGTGCGCTACCGGGTTGAGCTGGGAGAGACCCCCGACTCGGCGCTCTCCGCGGCAGCGAAAGAGCGCCTGACCGCCGCGGGGCGCCGGGCGCTTGCCCGGATGGACTTCGCCGCCGCCGCCAGCCTCCTCGAGCGCGCTGCAGCCCTGGTGCCACAGACGGAGCTCGATCTCCCCCTCGAGACCGACCTCGTCGACGCGCTCTCCTGGGGTCGAAGGACGGAAGAGGCTCTCGCCCGAGCGCGGTCGATCCGGGATAGAGCCGCGGCGGCAGGCAACCGCATCGACGAGCTCTGCGCGCGCATTCAGGAAGGCGCTCTCCGCACCCACCTGGAGCCTGCGGGTGCCACCGAGGCGCTCGATGCGCTCATCGCGGAGGCGCTTCCCGAGCTCGAAGCAGCCGGTGACGACCTCGGGCTCCGCATCGCCTACCGCGCGCTCGGGGACGTCGCGAACATGCGCGCCCAGATGGACCGAATGGTGGGCGCGTACGAGCAGGCCGAGGCGCACGCGGGGCCGGCGGGCTTGACCGCGCTTGTCGGCTACCAGAGCCACGGCCGCTTTCACGGCTCGACGCCGCTCACCGAGCTACTCGCCTGGCAGGACGAGCAGGATCCGCGGGAGCAGCGGAGCTACTGGCTGCGCACGCACCGAGCCGGGGCGCTCGCGATGCTCGGCCGCCTCGGCGAGGCGCGGGCACTGCTCACCGAGCTACGCGCCGAGCTAGCCGAGCGGGGTGCAGCCAACGTGCTCTCGGCGGTCGAGAGCTACGCGATCGACGTCGAGCTCCTCGCAGGCGACCCGGCGGCCGCGGTCGCGGCGGGCGAGGAGAGTCGTCGGTTGCACGAGGACCTCGATCGTCCGTCCGAGCTTTCCACCGTCGTCGGAAGGCTGGCGCTCGCGTACCTGGAGCTCGGCCAGCTGGAGGAAGCCGAACGGTGGGCCGCTCAATCGGCGGCGCTAGGGGCGAACGACGACGCGACCACGCAGATGCTCTGGCGGCAGGCTCAGGCAAGGGTCCAGGCCCATCGCGGGCAGCACGGCGAGGCTGAGCAGCTCGCGCGGGAGGCAGCGGAGATCGGCCGGACGACCGAGAGCCCGAACGCTCAGGCAGACGCTTACGCCGACCTCGGGGACGTCTTGGCGCTTGCCGGGCGCCCGCAGGAAGCGACCGAGGTGTACGAGCGGGCCCTCTCCCGCTACGAGGCGAAGGAGAACGTCGTGCTGGTCGGCCGAATGCGCGAGCGCCTCGCCGTGCTTCAGGCAGAGGTCGGCTGAATCGGCGCCGGCACGCCGGCCTGTTCCGCCAAGTTGCCTGTAGGTCGCGGCGAAACCGTGGGGTCAGGTCTTGCACTGCGACATTCGCGTGCTGAGTGTGCAACAACCGGCCCACAGCATCCGGCAGAAGTTGCACTTTCGACACTCGGTGGTTGGCGGGAGTGTGGCAATGCAAGATCTGACCCCAGGTTGGAACGCCTGGAGTGCGCGCCGGCCCTCCGCAAAGCGGCTTGGCAACACGGGGGTGCAGCGGAGCGCCGAAGGCGCGGAGTCTGCGCGGGTTAGGCCGTAGGCCGTTTAAAGCGTCGAACGACGATCGCCGCGTTGTGGCCGCCGAAGCCGAACGAGTTCGAGACCGCGGTGCGCACGTCCGCCTCGCGTGACTCGTTCGGAACGTAGTCGAGGTCGCACTCGGGGTCCGGCTCCTCGTAGTTGATCGTCGGCGGCAGCACGCCGCGCTCGACGGCGAGGATCGAGAACATCGCCTCGACCGCGCCCGCCGCGCCGAGGCAGTGACCGGTCGCCCCTTTCGTCGAGGAGACCGCCGCCTTACGGGCGTTCTCCTCGCCCAACGCGAGCTTGATCACGCGCGTCTCGGCCGCGTCGCCGAGAGGCGTCGAGGTGCCGTGGGCGTTGATGTAGTCGACCTCACCGGGGTCGATGCCCGCATCGCGGAAGGCCATCGTCATCGCGCGCGCCGGGTTCTCTCCGGACGGATCGGGCTCGGTGATGTGCTGCGCGTCGGACGAGACCCCGTAGCCGAGCAGCTCGGCGTAGACCTTCGCGCCGCGCGCCTGGGCATGCTCGAGCTCCTCGAGCACGACGACCGCGCCGGCCTCGCCCATCACGAAGCCGTCTCGCCCGGTGTCGAAGGGCCGGCTCGCCTTCTCGGGCGCGTCGTTGCGCCGTGAGAGCGCCCGCATGGCGCTGAAGCCGGCGATCCCGACCTCGGTGATCGGCGCCTCCGTCCCACCGCAGAGCATCACGTCGGCCCGGCCGAGCCGGATCGCGTCGAGCCCGTCGCCGATCGCCATGTTCGACGCGGCGCAGGCCGTGCACTGCGAGGTGAGCGGCCCCTGCGTCCCGAGCTGCATCGAGACCCAGGCCGCGCCCATGTTCGGGATGATCTCGGGGATCGAAAACGGGTTGACACGGTCGGGCCCGCGCTCGAGCAACTCGTCGTAGCAGTCCTGGAACGCGCGGAGGCCGCCGATCCCGGTCGCGATCGCCGCGCCGATTCGGTCCGGCTCGTCGGCGATCGAGATGCCCGAGTCG
>JBKPHO010000261.1:0-2571 GCA_046729915.1 Actinomycetota bacterium
TAGCTGCGCCACGCCCAGCCTGCCCGCCTCGCCTCGCTCGCGCGCTCGAACTCCTCCACGCGCTCGGGCTCGACCCAGGACCGCGCGTGGCTCCCGTACGGCAGCCCGACGTCGTCGCCCCCTGCCCTGTCGGTGCGGAGCCAACCCTTCTCGAGCAGCGAGCAGGCGACGTCGCGGCCGTCCCGCACCATGTGCACCACCTTCGCCTCGGGGTAGGCCCGCAGCGCAGCGGCGAGGACAAAGGTCGTCTCCGGCGTCTGCTCGACCGCCCGCAGGTTGCGGACGAGCGCCAGCGCGCGCACGCGCTCGAGCATCTGCCGCAGACGCCACGCGGCCTCCTGCTCCGGAAGCGCGGAGAGCTCGTCGATCGAGGCCTTCAGCGGCCCGACCTCGCCGAGGTCGACGAAGCCAGGCAGCCGGCCGAGGCAACCGGCCATGAAGGTCGTGCCGGACCGCGGAGACCCAACGACGAATACCGGCCTCTCGGTGGCCCCTGCGACGCCGTTCTTGCCGCGCCCGCGGAGCGCAACGCGGGCGGCCGCGCCACCGTAGAGGCGCACGAGCTGGGCGGTGCCGGTCGGTCCGCTCACGCGTGCGAGCGTATCCGCGCCGCCAGCCGGGCCCGGCGATAGGCCCGCGCCTCCTCGACCAGCGCCTCGAACAGCCGCAGGTCCTCGCCGGCTTCCGGATGCCAGAGCACGCCCAGGGCGAAGCGGCGCGACGGGTCCTCGATCGCCTCCAGCGTGCCGTCGTCGGCCCGCGCGGCCTCGCGCAGCCCGGAGCCCAGGCGCCCGAAGCCTTGGTGGTGATGCGACTTGACCGGGGCCCGCTCGCCGAGCAGCGTGCCGATGCGCGTCCCGGGCTCGAGGTCGACGTCGTGCTCGCCGAACTCTCCGGGCAGCTCCTTGTGCTTGTCGTCGCCGACGACCTCGGGCAGGTGCTGCACGAGGTCGCCGCCCAGTGCGACGTTCAGCACCTGCGAGCCGCGGCACACGGCCAGGACCGGCATGTCGCGGGCGAGCGCCGCCTGCAGCAGCGCGAACTCGGCGCGGTCGCGCTCGGCGACGAAGCCTTTCGTCTCCGGGTGCGCCTCCTGCCCGTAGAGCGCAGGGTCGAGGTCGGAACCGCCGGAGAAAATCACCCCGTCCAGGGCGTCCAGTGTGTCGTCGACGACGTCGTCGCTCGGCGGGACGAGCAGCGGGCGCCCACCGGCGCGCTCGACGGCGCGCAGGTAGTCGGCGGGGACGAGCGCGGCCTCCTCCTGCCAGTCGCCGTATTCGACCGGCGTGATGTAGGTGGTGATCCCGACGAGCGGCCGCACGCCCCGAATCTAGCGTCTGGTGCCCCTTCCGGTGATGGGCGTCCATTGCTGGGAGGGCACTAGGGTTGGGGCGTGCCGGTTTGGGCTGCCGAGGTCGTCGTGGACGAGGAGCTGGTGCGAGGGCTGGTAGCGCGATTTCCGGAGCTCGAGGTCCGCTCGCTGCGCAGGCTCGCCGAAGGCTGGGACAACAGCGTCTGGGTCGTGAACGAGCGCTACGCCTTCCGCTTCCCGCGCCGCGCGATCGCGATTCCCGGGCTCGAGCGTGAGATCGGGGTCCTGCCGAAGCTCGAGTCGCTCCCGCTGCCCGTCCCGCGGCCGGTCTTCGTCGGCGGCCCCACGGACGACTTTCCCTGGCCGTTCTTCGGGTCCGAGCTCCTGCCGGGGGTGGAGGCCGGCGACGCCGTGCTCGACGACGACGCGCGGATCGAGATCGGCCTCGAGCTCGCACGGTTCCTCCGCGCGCTGCACGGGACCGAGCTCGACGAGCCTCTACCTGTCGACTTCAACGGACGAGCCGACATGGCGAAGCGAACGGCCCTGGTGCGCGAGGAGCTCGCCGAGCTCGAGCGACTCGGCCTCTGGCACGCGTCGCCGCGAGTCGCGAGCCTCCTCGAGGAGGCCGAGAGGCTGCCGCCGCCCGAGGCGCCGGTGCTGGTCCACGGCGACCTGCACTTCCGCCATGTGCTCGTCGACGGCGGCGCCGGCAGCGGTGTGATCGACTGGGGCGACCTCTGCCGCTCCGATCCCGCGATCGACCTGCCGCTGCTCTGGTCGTTCGTCCCACCGGAGGGGCGCGGCGCCTTCCTCGACACCTACGGCCCGGTGAACGACGCCCAGCTCCTGCGAGCTCGTGTGCTCGCGATCCAGCTGAGTGCGGTGCTCGCGCGCTACGGGCACCTCGCAGGGCTCGAGGGAGTCGAACGCGAGGGCGTCGCCGGCCTCCAGCGCGCCCTGCTCGACTAGGCGAGCGCGGCGATCCACTCGGCGAAGAGCGGGTCGACGATCGCCTGCTTCCGCCCGTCGGGCTCGATCTCCGCTCGGGCCTTGAGCCGTTGCAGCGCCTTCTGCGCGCTCGGCTTGGTCAGCGCCAGCCGCTCCAGCACCGCCGTCCGGTAGGGCGAGCCGTCGCCGGCGATGATCGCCCGCAGCGTCTTCTGCTCCGCGGTGTCGAGCCCGCGCCACTGCGCCTCGAACTCCGGCTGGAGCTCGCCGAGCGCCGAAGCGTGCGCCCTCTCCCAGTCCTCGAGCGT
>JBKPHO010000262.1:0-4533 GCA_046729915.1 Actinomycetota bacterium
GCCGTTGATGATGAACGTGCCCCACTCGGTCATCATCGGGAAGTCGCCCATGAAGACCGTCTGCTCGCGGATCTCGCCCGTCTCCTTGTTGACGAAGCGGACCGTCATCGAGAGCGGGGCCTGGTAGGTCAGGTCCTTCTCCCGGCACTCCTGGATGCCGACCGGAGGATCGCCGAACTTGTACTCGCCGAACTCCACGGCGAGCGTGCCGGTGTAATCCTCGATCGGCGAGATGTCGTCGATCGTCTCCCGCAGCCCCTCCTCCAGGAACCACTGAAACGAGGCCTTCTGGATGTCGATCAGGTTGGGTAGGTCGAGTACGTGCTTGAGACGTGAGAAGCTCTTGCGCGCGCGAGGCGCAGCGACCCTGGTGGTCAAGTGTGGGTGCCTCCCTTTACGGCTATGAGGTGAACTTCGAAATGCGGACAGGCGGACGTCGGCGCGGAACCGACAAGAATAGCGAAGAGAGCGGCCGTTGCGCAAGGCGCGGCGACCGCTAGGTCACCGGCAGGCCCGAACTATAGATGCTCGCTTCGAAAAGCGCCAGAGGCGCCCGTTTCGGACGCCTCTGGGCTTCCGCTTCTGCCGAGGAGCTAGGAACTCGGCTACGCGGCTGCTGCAGGGTGTGCGCCGAGCTTCCGCGCGGTCAGATCCGGTGTCGCGCCGTTCGCGAGGTCGGCCTTGCAGACCTTCGCGGTGACGTGAACGCGGTCATTCGGGGCGAGGGCGCCGAGGTTCTTCGCGCCCTGGCGGCGGATGCGGGTCTTCGCATCGACCGTGATCGTGGCCGAGCCGGCCTGCTTGTACGCCCGGCCGTGCCGGTTGGAGTGCTTGACCGTCAGGACGAACGAGGTGTCGCCGTCCTGCGGGTCGATGTCAGGCGCGAGGACGCCGGAGAGCATGACGGTGACCGCCGGCTTGCAGTTGGCGCCGGTCTTCGACGGCTTGCCCTTCGCCGTGGCCGCCGAGACGGCGACGAGCGAAGCGACCAGGGCAAGGACGAGGAGCTTGAACCGCATTGGTGTGACCTCCAGTGGGGTTGGGGTGCACCGAACCTGACGCTGTTCTCGGCCCGGACGTGCGCCCTGCCCCCTGGAAATCCCTGAGACGAGGGACGGATCCTTACGGTGCGCTAACAAGACGGGCGCGCCGCAGAAAAACGGCGCGCCCCTCGCGGCTCTTCTTGACCTCGACCTCGGCCCCGGCTTTGACTTTGCACGCCCGAGCCAGACTGAAGTCAGGCACGGGATTGCGAAGCAGCTCGAGGAAGCCGAGCGTGCGTCCTACTTGACCTCGACCTCAGCCCCGGCTTCCTCGAGCTGGGCCTTGATCTGGTCGGCCTCCTCCTGCGCGACGCCCTCCTTCACCGGATTGGGCGCCCCGTCGACGAGGTCCTTGGCCTCCTTCAGGCCGAGGCCGGTGATCGCGCGGACGACCTTGATCACCTGGATCTTCTTGTCGCCGGCGCCGGCGAGCACGACGTCGAAGGAGGACTTCTCCTCCGCCGCAGCGCCGTCGCCGCCCGCGGCAGGAGCGGCGCCCGGCGCGGCCACCGCGACCGGCGCCGCCGCACTCACGCCCCACTCCTCCTCGAGCTTGTTCTTCAGCTCCACGAGATCGAGGACGGTCATTCCGCCCAGCGTCTCGACGAGCTTGTCGGTGTCGGTCTTCGCCATTACTGCTCCTCCTCTTCGTCGGCCGAAGCCTCCTCGGCTGCCGCCGACGGCTCTTCGGACTGCTCTTCTTCGGGTGCTTCCTCGACAGGCGCTTCGGCCTGCCGTTCCTCCAGCGGCTCCTCCGCCGCGGCGGCCTCGCTCTGCTCCTCGAGCTGGCGGATCCGCGCGTCGATCACGCCGACGAAGTCGCGTAGTGGGGCGGTGAAGAGCCCCACCACCGTCGTGAGCGGCGCCACAACGGCGCCGGCCAGCTGGGCCCGCAGAACGTCGGCGGGCGGGAGCGTCGCTAGGCGCTTGATCTCGGTGTCGCCGACGACGGTGCCCTCGAGCACGCCGCCGCGGATCACCAGCACGTCGTGCGCGCGGGCGGTCTCGCTCAAAACCTTCGCGACCGCGACGGGATCGCCGTCTGACTCGAGGAACGCGATCGCCGTCGGCCCCTCGATCAGCTGCAGCACGTCCGTCGTCCCGGCCTGCTCCGCTGCGAGCTTCGTCAGCGTGTTCTTGACGACGCTGAATCGCGCGCCGGCCTCGAGCAGGCGGGTGCGCAGCTCGTCAATCTCCGGCATCGTCAGGCCGCGATAGTCGGCGACCATCAGTGTCTCCGTCGAGCGCAGGCGCTCGGCCAGCTGCTCGACGAGTCGTTCTTTCTCCGATCTCAGCATTGCATCACCTCTTCACCATTCGAGCCCGCACACAGGCGGGCTCGGAGAGGCTGATGCCTTTCCAGCTCCCGCCTCGACTGGACTTCCGCCTTCAGGCTGCCAGCGGTCTTCGGCGTCGGCTCTACGCTGTCACTGCTTCTTCTGCGGGTTCTCCTTCGAGCTCTTCGACGATGCCCCTCGTCCGCGCCGGGTCGACGTGGATCCCGGGGCCCATTGTGCTGGTCAGTGTAACCGTCTTGATGTAGCGGCCCTTCGCCGCGGCAGGCTTGGCGCGCACGATCTCGTCGATCAGCGCCGCGTAGTTCTCGAGCAGCTGCCGCTCGTCGAAGCTCTTCTTTCCGATCGTGACGTGGACGTTGGCGCCGCGGTCGGTGCGGTACTCGAGCTTCCCGGCCTTCGCCTCGCGGACCGCCTTTCCGACCTCCATCGTGACCGTGCCGGTCTTCGGGTTCGGCATCTTCCCGCGCGGGCCGAGAATGCGTCCGAGCCGGCCGACGACGCTCATCTGGTCCGGGGTCGCGACGGCGACGTCGAAGTCGTCGAAGCCCTCCTCGATCCTCGCGGCCAGGTCGTTCGTGCCGACGACGTCGGCGCCAGCCTCCTCCGCCTCACGCGCCTTGTCCCCCTCGGCGAAGACGGCGACGCGGGTCTCGCGACCGGTGCCGTGTGGCAGCATCAGCGTGCCGCGCAGCTGCTGCTCGGCGTGGCGCACGTTCAGGCCGAGGTTGAAGTGCGCCTCGACCGACTCGTCGAACTTCGCCGTTTGGGCGCCCTTGATCAGGCGCATCGCTTCGGCGGGCGAGTACAGGTGCTCGCGGTCGATCTGCGAGCGCGCGTTGCGGTAGTTCTTGCCGTGGCTGCTCATACGTCCGTCTCGACTCCCATTGAGCGCGCCGTGCCGGCCACGATCAGCATCGCATGCTCGACGTCCCGGGCGTTCAGGTCGGGCATCTTCGCCTCGGCAATCGAGCGGAGCTGGTTGCGCGTCAGCCGTCCGACCTTCTCGCGGTTGGGCTCGCCGGAGCCCTTCTCGATCCGCAGCGCCTCCTTGATCAGCACCGCCGCAGGCGGCGTCTTCGTGATGAAGTCGAACGAGCGGTCCTCGTAGACCGTGATCTCGACGGGGATGATGCGGCCGTTCTCCTGGGCCGTCTGGGCGTTGAAGGCCTTGCAGAACTCCATGATGTTGACGCCGTGCTGGCCGAGCGCAGGGCCGACCGGCGGCGCAGGGTTCGCCTGCCCGCCGGGGATCTGGAGCTTGATCAAGGTGAGGATTTTCTTCGCCATCAGCGCGGTCTCCTAGGCACGCCGGTGCCAGACTGAAGTCAGGCACCGGATTCGGTTGTGGGCACGGTTAGTCAATTTTCTTGACCTGATCGAAGCCGAGTTCAACCGGAACTTGCCGCTCGAAGATGTCCACGAGCACCTTCAGCTTCTGCTGGTCGGGGTTGACGTCGACGATCTCGCCGTCGAAGTCCGAGAGCGGCCCCGAAGTTACCTTCACCGACTCGCCGAGCGAGAACTCGACCTGCGCGCGCGGCCGCTCGCCGGTGGCGGCGCCGGTGCGGAGGATGCGGTCGACCTCCCCCTGCGAGAGCGGGACGGGCTTCGAGCCCGCGCCGACGAAGCCGGTCACACCGGGGGTGTTCTTCACGACCGTCCAGGCGTCGTCGTTCAGGTCCATGTTCACGAGCACGTAGCCGGGCAGGATTCGCTTCTCGGTCTGGACCTTCTGGCCGTCCTTCGTCTCGACGACCTGCTCCGTGGGAACGACCACCCGCCGGAAGCGCGGCTGCTGCCCCATCGAGTCGATCCGGTGCTCGAGGTTCGTCTTCACCTTGTTCTCGTGCCCGGAGTAGGTGTTGATCGCGTACCAGCGGAACAACGAGATCAGCCTCCGAGCAGGACGTGCTGGACGAAGCGCTTGAACACCTGGTCGGCAAGGAACAGGTAGACGCCGGTGATCAGGCAGGCGATGAGAACGACCGCGGTGCCCTGGATCAGCTGCTGCTGACCGGGCCAGTCGACCTTCTTCAGCTCGGCCCACGACTCGCTGATGAAGCGCTTGCCACCCTGGCCTGGGACTTCGCGGCCGTCGCGCGCCTTCGCCGGCTCGGCGGCCTGGCGCACGTGCTGCGGCTGGCGCTGGGGCGCGCGCTCGAGCGCGGCGCGGCTCTCGGCCTGTGCGGCGC
>JBKPHO010000263.1:0-6114 GCA_046729915.1 Actinomycetota bacterium
GGCTACACCGTTATCTCTGACGCGGTTCCACCTAGTTTGTTGCCAAACAGAGCCGCTCGACCGCGATCCCTGCGTGGGCCATAGGAACCTTTGCCCGTTCTCCGGGTCTTAGTTTGCGTTGACCAGCGCGTCGTCCCCAGAGAGCCTTCGTGCCGGATTCGCTGCGGCCGCCGGCGAAGCGTCCGCTCCTACCATGGGCACGACGCGAGCGGCGAGCCCTGACGCCCGCGCGCCCCGAGCAGCACGTCAGGTGCATGCGTGTCCACGGGGTCAATGTCCCGGATCCGCAAGCGACCCTCGGACGGTTGGACGATTCCCGTGAAGACCCGCCTTTCCGAAGCGAGAAGGCGTTTCGCCGGGGCGCTCTTCGTGGATTGTCGTCTGCAAAAAGTGACCGAGAACCTCGTCCTTGGAGGTCGCAGCCGGGCCTACATCGACAAGCTGATGGCGTGCACGCGCGGACGCGGTTTCGTCCTGCCGCCGCCGACCAGGATTCCTCGGGGCAGTTCCAATTCGACGTGAACAGGGCGACGCCGGCGTGGGGCTCCGATGCGTCGTACCGCGTCGTCTTCGTCACCTGCGCCGGCCCACTGCCCGAGCCGTAGGGACTCCGGCACCCGGTGGCTCCAGCAGATGCAGCGAGAGCCCGCTGAAACGGGCTCTCGCTAATGATGAGATCTGCCTAAAAGCTCGTGTGGATCGGTGTCGCCCAGCGGACGTACGTGATCCTCGTCAACCCGTTCGTGAGCCGGTCGACGTACTTCGACTCCCCCGACTGGCCCATTGGCACGAGGCGCGAGGAGGTAGGCGCCCCCACCGTGGTGCTCGAGTCGAGGTGCGTGTAGATCGTGCTCAGCTCCTGGTAATCGTGCGAGTTCGGGTGTGTGCTCTTGGTATCTGAGGCCGAGGTGTTGTGGTAGTAGTCCATGCAGGTGTTGAGTGAGATCCCGGACTCGTCCTGGTGGTCGAGACCGAAGGTGTGTCCGATCTCCTGGCAGATCACGTGCTGCATCTCGGCAGTGTTGTTGTACTGGTAGCTCGAGCTGCCGAAGTAGTAGTCGTTGTTCTTGACCGTGCCCTGCACGATGTGGCTGCCGCTCGTGATCCAGATCGTCGCGACGCCGAGCCAGCCGGTGTTGCCGTAGCGCGCGCTGCAGACCTCGACTCGTCCCAACGTCGCCTTGCAGGGCTTCGGCCTCGTGCTGCCGGCGACGATGGTCGTGTTGAGCACAGTCGACTGCGTCCAGTCTGACGAGGCCGTGCCGAGCATCCCGTCCCAGAGCCCGCTGACGTTGTCGCCGAGCTTGACGGTAAACGGGTTCGAGGTTCTTGCCCAGTGATAACCGTTCCACGAGTGGTTGGCGAATGCGGCCGGCGCCGAGACGGCGGCGATCGCAGCGACCGTCGCGACGGCGAGGGAAATCCGACTCCTCATATGACCCCCTTGGGAGTGATCGTGTACTGCGGCAGGCGCATTCTGCGCGGGTGCGACGGGAAGGTCAAGGTGCGAAAGGGGGGAGGGCCGGTACGCATGCGCGCGCCGGCCCTCTTGCGTGAGCTACCCGCTCTTCGCGAGCCGCCCTGCGTCGCCGAGGTTCGAGTTGCCCTCGAGGAAGGAGACGTTCGCCGCCTCACTGGCGTGCGGACCGGAGTAGCGGAGCACGTAGAGGCCGTTGCGGATGTCGACGACGTAGATCAGTCCGTCGCGGATGATCGGGAAGCTCCAGACCACGACCTTGTTCGGGCCGGCGGACAGGGCCGGATCTTCGTTTGCAACCGCGGCAAGCGGCGTGGGCGAGAACCAGCCGGCCTGCGCCGGGCTGCCCGGGTCGGAGACGTCGATCGCCTGCTCGCCTCCGGAATGCCAGGAGTCGAAGATCAGGTTTCTCAGCACGGTCGGGTTGTGCGACGAGTACGAGGTGAACTCGTTCTCGCCCGGAGCCGGCGTGTAGGCGCTCGTGTTCTGAAGGATCTTGTACTCGCCGATGATGTGCGGCCGGCGCGGCTGGGCGATGTTCCAGAGCCGGGCCCAGCCCCACGGCCAGCCGAACGAGGGCACGGTGAAGGTGCCGTAGACCTCGTCGATCGTGAGCGCGAACGGCCGACCGGGCAGCGGCACGGCCGAGTGGCTCTCGGCGCAGCCCGCCGCTGTGTGCCCGTCGCAGTGCGGCCCCGTACCCCAGGTCGGGAAGGGGACCAGCGTCAGCAGCTTGTCGTTCAGGTTCTCGACCGTTCCCGCCGGCACCTGGTCGTTCGCAACCTCGCTGGTGTCGAGGACGCCGAAGCCGCCGCGCAGGTAGGCGAGGTACGTGCGGGTGCCGTTGAACGAGGGCGTCATCGAGTGCAGGCTCAGGTCGAAGTCGTACGTGGCCGGATCGGCCGCGCCGGGGAAGAACTGGTTCCAGTTCCCTTCGGCCACCTCGTGGACCGCCCCACCGGAGGGCACGTCGCTGATGTCGACGATCATCAGGTTCGGCCGCGCCGGGTCCACCGACACGCTGGGCGTGGAAAGCCAGAGCAACGCCCGCTCCGGGTTCTTCGGATCGACCCAGAGGAACATCTCGTGCGGCTTCACCAGCTGGCCGGCGAGAGAGGTCGGGACGTAGCTTGAGATGAAGGCCGGGTGGACCGGGTCGGTGAGGTCGAAGAACTTGATGTCGAACGGGAAGGTGGTGTCGTTCCCCGGAGGGCAAGCGTGGATGACCGAGCTGCAGCGGAAGGTCATCACCATCAGCAGCTTCTTCTGCGGCCAGACGCGCAGCTCGCGGGTCGTGATCCCAACCTGGCCGGCATAGGGCAGCCCGATCTCGCCGACGACGGTCGGGTGCGCGGGGTCGGCAATGTCGGTGATCAGGATCCCCGGATGCGGGTGCGGACAGGGCTCGACACCGCGTCGCGGATCGCCGATCCCGCAGGTATCCGAACCGTCGGTGCGGTTGCCGACGTAGACGTAGTGGTTGTAGATCGTCAGCGCGGCGTTCATTCCGCGCGGGACGGTGTTGCCGTCGAGCTCAAAGCCCGAGAGGTCGTTGTGGCCGACGAGCTGGAAGTTGAGCGATGTACCAGGCGTTCCCCCGCCAGGACCCACCCCGACGTCGCCGAACGCAACGAGCGGTAAGGCGAGCACGAGGGCGAGTAAGGACAGGCCGACGAGCAGACGACGTTTCATGGTTCCCCCCTTCTCTGCGTCAGGTCGGCTTCGGCTGGTTTATACCGCGTGAGGCCGAAAACGGTTCTGCCCACACACTCTCGCTTAACCGCCTATCGCATCGCCCGCCAAGCGGCTCGATCGCCGAGCCGGTCGGCCGGTGTCGGCCTGACGAGGCCGCTTTCGTACGCGAGCGTGACGAGTTGCGCGCGGTCGCGGCAGTGGAGCTTGCCGAGAATCCGACTGACGTGCGTCTTCGCGGTCAGGGGACTGATGACAAGGCCCTGGGCGATTTCCGCATTGCTCAGGCCGGCGGCGACAAGGCGGAGGATCTCATGCTCACGGTCGGTGAGCCCGCTGAGTTCGGCGGGGATCTGGCGCGGATCGGGCCGTGCGGCGAATTCGGCGATCAGCCGCCTTGTGACCGAGGGCGCGAGTAGGGCGTCACCCGCGGCAACGATCCGGATCGCCTGCAGCAGCTCATCGGGGCCGGCGTCCTTGAGCATGAACCCGCTGGCGCCACCCCGGAGCGCAGCGTAGACGTACTCATCGAGATCGAACGTCGTGAGGACGAGAACGCGAGTGTCGGCGAGTGTTCGGTCGGCACAGATGAGCCTCGTCGCTTCGAGCCCGTCGAGAACGGGCATGCGAATGTCCATCAGGACGACGTGCGGAAAAACTCGCCGCGCGATCTCGACCGCTTCCCGGCCGGTGGAGGCTTCGCCGGCGACCTCCATATCCTCTTCGCCCGCGATCAGCGCGGCAAAGCCGGCGCGGACAGCGGCTTGGTCGTCGGCGACGAGGACGCGTGTCACGTGCTGCGACGGTAGGGCAGCTCGGCGACCACGCGAAACCGTTCCCCAGATCGCTGAGCTTGGAGGGTGCCGCCGAGCGCCGCCGCACGCTCCCGCATGCCGAGGATGCCGACGCCCGGGCGAGTGCCGTTGGCGTTGTCCGTGTCGCCCGCGTCGTTCTCGACCGCGAGGCGCAACCGATCGGCACGATAGGCGAGGCTGACGTGGGCTTCGCCGCGCCGCGCGTGGCGGCGGGCGTTGGTGAGTGATTCCTGGAGGATGCGGAAGGCGGCGAGCTGGACGGCGTCCGGGACCCACGAGGGCTGGTCGCCCTCGACCTCGAAGCTGGCCCGGAGGCCGCTGCTGCGTGCCTGCTCGATCAGCGCGCCGAGCGCAGCGAGGTTGGGGGCAGGCTCGAGCGGAGCGTTTCCGTTGTTTGCCTCACGCAGCACGCCGAGGATCGCGCGCAGCTCGTCGAGGGCCTCGTGGCTTGCCGTTTCGATCGTCCCGAGCGCGTCGCGGGCGTGGCCGGGGTTGCGCTCGATCAGGCGGGCGGCGACCCCGGCCTGCACGTTGATCGTGGTCAGCGTGTGCGCGACGACGTCGTGCAGGTCGCGGGCGATCCGGAGCCGTTCCTGCTCGGCCCGCCGCTGTGCTTCCTCCTCGCGTTCGCGTTCGGCCAGTTTGAGCCGCTCGAGCAGCAGTTGCACGTAGGCACGGCGATTGCGCAGCGCCTCGGCGGCAAGCACCGGAACGGCGACCAGCGCCACGTGGGTGGCCGTCTGCAGCGTGAGCGCGCTGACATGGCCACTGGCGAGGAAGAGGTGGCCGAGGACGACCGCAGCGGCCGCCGCGACCACCGCGGCGGCAAGATGGATGCGACCGCGCCAAAGCGCAAGCGAGTAGAGCGCGATCGCCGGTGCGATCACGGCGACCGCGCCCGCGGAGGGGTCGACGGCGAAGAGCCCGAGCACGAGCGCGCCGGAGACGGCAAATGTGGCGGTCGGTGCGCGACGGCGCAGCACCAGGACCGCTGCCGCCGCGAGCCCCAGGGCGAGCGCCAGCGGGCGCGTCGAGGCGTCCGCCCGCACCCCGACACCCACCGCGACGATCGCGCCCGCCAGGAGCAGCACGGCCGCGTCGAGCAGATGCGAGGCGTCGCGTTTCACGGGCCGAATCTAGCTCGCCTTCGCGCTACGCACGTACTCCTGCGGGAGTATTCGAGTTACTCCTAACGGCAGACGCCGACCCGCCGGGACGCAGCGACGATCGACCGGTGATGCAGTCCGAAGCGAGGAGACAGCCGTCGGCCGACCAGCCCCAGTCGGCGCCGGCGGAAGTCGAGCCGTTGCAGCGCGGGGCGGTACTGAGCTGCGCGGCGCTGACGAAGCGCTACGGCGAGCTCGTGGCAGTCGACGGGGTGAGCTTCTCGCTCGAGGGCGGGACTGTCACCGGCTTCCTCGGCCCCAACGGCGCCGGCAAGACCACCACGCTGCGGCTCCTCTTGGGGCTGGCGGAGCCGACCGCGGGCGAAGCGCTCGTCTTGGGTCGCCGCTACCGCGAGCTCGAGCAGCCGATCCAGCGGGTCGGAGCCGTGCTCGAGTCAAACGACTTCCACCCCGGCCGCAACGGTCGCGACCACCTGCGCGCCCTGGCGCTCGCCGCCCGGCTGCCGCTCGGCCGGGTCGAGGAGGTGCTAAAGCAGGTCGAGCTGAACGGACCCGCGCACCGGCGGGTGAAGACCTACTCGCTCGGCATGCGTCAGCGGCTCGGCTTGGCCGCGGCCCTGCTCGGCGACCCCGAGCTGCTGATCCTCGACGAGCCGGCGAACGGGCTCGACCCGGCCGGCGTGCACTGGCTACGCACCTTCCTGCAGAGCTTCGCCGCGCAAGGCCGCACGGTGCTCATCTCCAGCCACCTGCTCGCCGAGGTCGCCCAGACCGTCGACCAGGTGCTGATCATCGACCGCGGCCGGCTCCTGGCCGGCGGCAGCCTCGACGAGCTCATGGCCGGCAGGCGAACGCTGGAGGACGTCTACCTCGAGCTGACGGCGGGTGAAACGTCGTGACCGGGCAGCTGCGCGCCGAGCTGCTCAAGCAGCGCTCGACCGAGACGACGCTCTTCCTCTTCCTCGCGATGATCGGCCTCGTCGCGCTCGCGAGCGCCTTGCAC
>JBKPHO010000264.1:0-8442 GCA_046729915.1 Actinomycetota bacterium
CATGCAGACCGACCCCATCGCAGACATGCTCACGAGGATCCGCAACGCGAACCGCGCGCTGCACGAGCGCGCCGAGATGCCGAGCTCACGGCTCAAGAGCGAGATCGCGCGCATCCTCAAGGAGGAGGGCTACATCCAGGACTTCCGCGTCGAGCGCGACGAGGAGACGCCCTACGACACGCTGGTGATCGAGCTCAAGTTCGGCCGTAACCGTGAGCGCGTGATCACCGACCTGAAGCGCGTCTCGAAGCCTGGTCGCCGCGTCTACGCGCGCAAGGACCGGCTCCCGCGCGTCCTCGGCGGCATGGGCACCGCCATCCTTTCCACCTCGAACGGCCTGATCACAAGCCGCTCCGCGGAGGAGCAGGGCGTGGGCGGCGAGGTCGTCTGCTTCGTCTGGTGAGCGATGAGTCGAATCGGTAGACAGCCAATCGAGCTCCCGGCCGGCGTGTCAGTCTCGATCCTGCCCGGCCGCGTGATGGTGAACGGCCCGCTCGGCGAGCTCACACAGGACGTGCCGGCGCGCATGCAGGTCGAGCAGGAGGACTCGTCGATCGTCGTCAAGCGGCCGAGCGAGCGCGGCGACGACCGCGCCCTGCACGGCCTTACCCGGTCGCTGATCGCGAACATGGTCGAGGGCGTCACGAACGGGTTCCAGAAGCGCCTCGAGATCCAGGGCGTCGGCTACCGCGCCGCGCTCCGCGGGACCGACCTCGAGCTGAACGTCGGCTTTTCGCACCCGGTCGTGCTGAAGGCACCGCAGGGCATCAGCTTCGAGGTGCCGACGCCGACCGAGGTGATCGTCAAGGGCATCGACAAGCAGCAGGTCGGCGAAGCCGCGGCACAGGTGCGCAAGGTGCGCCCGCCCGAGCCTTACAAGGGCAAGGGGATCCGCTACGAGGGTGAGTACGTCCGCCGGAAGGTCGGCAAGCGAGCGTGAGCATCACCGCGAAAAATGCTGCGCATTTTCCGCGGGACGGGTTTGTCCCATCGCTTCGCTCGGGAGATTGCAGATGAGCACGCTCACGGTGCGTGAAGCTAGGGCAAGGCGGCACCGCCGCGTGCGCGGGAAGGTCTTCGGCACCGCCGAGCGGCCGCGCCTGGTCGTGTTCCGCTCGAACCGCGGCATCGAGGCGCAGCTCGTCGACGACCTCGAGGGCAAGACCCTCGCTGCCGCCAGCTGGCTGCAGCTGAAGAAGTCGTTCAAGGGCTCGAAGACCGAGCAGGCGGCCGAGGTCGGCAAGCTGCTGGCGCAGAACGCCAAGAAGACCGACATCGAGGGAGTCGTCTTCGACCGCGGCGGCTACCTCTACCACGGCCGCGTCAAGGCGCTGGCCGATGCGGCACGCGAAGGAGGCTTGAAGTTCTAAGTGGCTATTGACGTTCAGGAGAGCAGGGAGCTCAAGGAGCGCGTGGTCGAGATCAACCGCGTCGCCAAGGTGGTCAAGGGCGGACGGCGGTTCTCGTTCACCGCGCTCGTCGTGATCGGCGACGAGGTCGATCGCGTGGGGCTCGGCTACGGCAAGGCGCGGGAGGTCCCGCTGGCGATCTCGAAGGCCGTCGACGACGCGAAGAAGAACCTGTTCACGGTGCCGCGCCACGGCACGACGATCACGCACGAGATCCTCGGCGCGTTCGGCGCGGCCAGGGTTCTGCTGCGGCCCGCGAGCGAGGGAACCGGCGTGATCGCCGGCGGCGGCGTGCGTGCCGTGCTCGAGCTCGCCGGGATCCGCGACATCCTGGCGAAGAGCCTCGGCACGACGAACCCGATCAACATGCTGAAGGCAACGGTGAACGGGCTCCAGCGCCTGCGCCGCCCCGACGAGGTCGCGGCGACGCGCGGCTTGACGATCTCACAGGTTCTGCCCGTCGGCGCCAAGCCTGCTCAGGAGGAACCAACCGAAGCCCCGGCCGAGCCGGTGGCAGAGAAGAGCGATGACGAAGCTGAAGATCACGCAGACGCGTAGCTCGATCGGCCAGACGGCCAAGCACCGCGGCACGCTCCGCGCGCTCGGCCTGGGCAAGATCGGCCGCAGCGTCGAGCGGGACGAAAGCCCGGAGCTCGCCGGTATGCTGAGGAAGGTCCGTCACCTCGTGAGGGTGGACTCCGATGCCTGACGACCTGAACCTCTCGAACCTGAAGCCGGCGCAGGCGCGGAAGGGCCGCAAGCGCATCGGCCGCGGCCTTGGCTCGGGCAAGGGCCGCTACTCGGGCCGCGGGCTCAAGGGCCAGAAGTCGCGCTCGGGCTCGCACAAGATGCGGCCCGGCTTCGAGGGCGGCCAGAACCCGCTCTACATGCGACTCGGCAAGCAGCGCGGCCCGTACTCGAAGGACGCGATGCCGATGGGCCCTCACCGCACTTCGACGCAGCCGGTGAACGTCGCGGCGCTCGACGAGCGCTTCGACGCCGGCGCCGAGGTCACGCCCGAGACGCTCGTCGAGAAGGGCTTGATCCGCAACACGCGGATCGACGTGAAGCTGCTCGGCCAGGGTGAGCTGACGAAGACGCTGAGCATCACGGTCCACGCCGCGTCGGGGAGCGCGCGCGAGAAGGTCGAAGCGGCCGGCGGCTCACTCACGCTGCTGCGCGAGCCCATGGCGCGAAAGCCCAAGCGAAGGCAGAGCGCCAGGCGGCCCGAGGCCGATACCGAGGCCGAGGAAACCGCGACCGAGGAGCAGACAGAGGAGGGCGAAAGCTAGGTGTTCTCCTGGCTCGCGAACGCGTGGCGCGTGCCGGAGCTCCGGAAGCGCGTCCTTTTCACCGCGCTCATCCTCGCGCTCTACCGCCTGGGTTCGTGGATCCCGGCGCCCGGAGTCGACTCCGACCAGGTCAAGCAGTACTTCAGCAACCAGGGCGGAACGATCCTCGGCCTGCTGAACGTGTTCTCGGGAGGCGCGCTCTCGCAGTTCTCGCTCTTCGCGCTCGGGATCATGCCCTACGTCACCGCGTCGATCATCCTGCAGCTCCTCACGGTCGTGATCCCGAAGCTGGAGGAGCTCCAAAAGGAGGGCGAGGCCGGCTACGCGAAGATCAACCAGTACACCCGCTACCTGACGGTCGCCCTCGCGGCCGCGCAGGCCACCGGGTACGCGTACCTCTTCCAGCGCCAGGGCGCGCTGACGTCGAACTCCGGCCGCCTCGTGCTGATCATCATCACGCTCACCGCCGGCACCACGCTGCTGATGTACATGGGCGAGCTGATCACGAAGCGCGGGATCGGCAACGGCATCTCGCTGCTGATCTTCGCGTCGATCCTCGTCTCGGCTCCCGACGGTGTGACCGCCTGGTACAACGGCGGGCCGATGGAGAAGCTGTTCTTCCCGCTGATCGCGCTGGGGATCATCGTGGCAGTCGTCTTCATCCAGGAGGGCCAGCGGCGCATCCCGATCCAGTACGCGAAGCGGATGGTCGGCCGCAAGATGACGAGCGGCGAGTCGACCTACATGCCGCTGCGCGTGAACATGGCGGGCGTGATCCCGATCATCTTCGCGGCGGCCGTGATGGCCTTCCCGCCGACGATCGGGCAGTACTTCCCGCAGACCCAGGGATTTGTCAACCGCCACTTCCAGCCGTCGAGCCTCACCTACCTGGCGCTCGAGGCCTTCCTGATCATCGTCTTCACGTACTTCTACACGGCGGTGCAGTTCAACCCGGTCGACCAGGCCGACAACCTGCGCAAGCACGGCGGCTACATCCCCGGCATCCGGCCCGGCCCGCCGACGGCGCAGTACCTCGACCGGGTGCTGACGCGGCTGACGCTGCCCGGCTCGATCTACCTGGCTGCAGTCGCGGTGCTGCCGAGCCTCTTCATCCGCTACGGCGGCTTCTCGCAGGCGACCTCGCGCGCCCTCGGCGGCACGTCTGTGCTGATCGTGGTCGGCGTCGCGCTCGACACGATGCGCCAGATGGAGTCGCAGATGATGATGCGCTCCTACGAAGGCTTTCTTAAGTAGTGGCGAACATCCTGCTGCTCGGGCCCCAGGGCGCCGGCAAGGGAACCCAGGGAGCGCTGATCGCCGAGGAGTACGGCATCCCGCACATCGCGACCGGCGACATGCTGCGGCGGGCAATTTCCGCGGACGGTGACCTCGGCCGCCGCATCAAGCCGATCTACGACGCCGGCGGACTCGTGCCCGATGATCTGATGATCGAGCTCATCCGCGAGCGGCTGAACGCAGAGGACGCGCAGAAGGGGTTCGTTCTCGACGGCTTCCCCCGGACGCTGGCGCAGGCCGAGGCCCTCGAGGATCTCCTGCGCGAGCTCGGCCGCGAGCTCGACGTCGTCTTCGGGTTCCAGCTCGACGACCAGGTCGGGCGCGAGCGGATGCTGAAGCGCGCCGCGGAGGAGGGTCGCACCGACGACACGCCCGAGGCGATCGAGCGCCGGCTCCGGCTCTACCACGAGGAGACCGAGCCGCTGATCGAGTACTACCGCACCCGTGGCAACCTGGTGGGAATCCACGCCGACCGGCCGATCCGGGAGGTCTTCGCAGAGATCCAGCAGGCCCTCGAGCAGGCGGCGGTTCGATGATTATTCGAAAAGCCGCCGCGGAGATCGAGCGCATGGCGCGCGCCGGCGAGGTCGTCGCCGAAACGCTCGCCCTGATCGGCGAGCACGCACGGCCGGGCGTCACGACGCAGGACCTCGACGAGCTCGCGGCCGAGCACATCCGCTCGCGAGGCGGCGTGCCGACCTTCAAGGGCTACCGCGGCTACCCCGCCTCGATCTGCACCTCGCCGAACGACATGGTCGTCCACGGCATCCCGGGCCTGTATGCCCTGCGTGAAGGCGACATCCTCTCCGTCGACGTCGGAGTGACGCTCGACGGCTTCGTCGCCGACTCCGCGTACACGTTCGCGATCGGCGAGATCCCGGCGGAGGCGGAGCGGCTGCTCGAGGGCTGCCAGGCGGCTCTCGCGGCCGGGATCGAGGAGTGCCGCGTCGGCAACCACCTCTCCGACATCTCGCACTCGATCCAGCGAGTCACCGAGGAGCAGGGGTTTTCGGTGGTTAGGAGCCTCGTCGGCCACGGGGTAGGCCGCTCGATGCACGAGGAGCCGCAGATCCCGAACTACGGCGCCCCTGGCCGCGGGCCGCTGCTCGCCGAAGGGATGACCTTCGCCATCGAGCCGATGATTACCGCTGGCGGTCCGGACGTCGTGCTCCACGACGACGAGTGGTCGATCTCGAGCGCCGACGGCTCGCTCGCCGCGCACTTCGAGCACACCGTGGCGGTCACCGAGAACGGCCCGAGGATCCTCACCGCTGCCACCACTGCGGTGCGAAGTTGAAGGATCCCCGCGTCGAGCAGTACGCCGCCCTGCTCGTGGACACCTGTGTCGACGTGCAGCCGGGGTGGCAGGTGCTGGTCACCGGCGGGATGCTGGCGCGCCCGCTGCTCGAGGAAGTCAGCCGGCTAGTGGGCCGTCGCGGCGCCTACGCGCTTCAGCGGGCGAACCTCGCGGGCAACGGGATCAACATCCCGTGGGCGCGCGAGGCGCCCGAGGCGCTGCTCTCGAAGCCGGCGCCGATCGAGACCCATGCCTTCGACAATGCCGATGCGCTGATCTCGATCGAGGCGCCCGAGAACACCCGCGAGCTGACGGGCTTGCCGGCCGAGCGGCTGGCGCTCTTCCAGGCAGGGATGCGCCCGCACCTGGAGCGCGTGCTGACGATGGAGCTCAAGTGGGTCGGCTGCCAGTACCCGACTCCGGCGCTCGCGCAGGACGCGGGCATGTCGCTCGCGGGGTTCGAGGACCTCCTCTACGGCGCGTGCCTTCTCGACTGGGACGCCGAGCGCGAGCGGATGTGCCGCTACGCAGAGCGTTTCGACGAGGCCGAAGAGGTGCGGCTCGTCGCCGGCGGCACCGACCTCCGGCTCGGTATCGCGGGCCGCAGGATGAAGGTCGACGCGGGCGGCGCGAACATGCCCGGCGGCGAGTTCTTCACCTCACCGCTCGAGGACTCTGCCGAGGGGGAGATCCTCTTCGGCGAGTTTCCGGCGGTCTACGGGGGTCGCGAGGTGAGCGGGATCCGGCTGCGCTTCGAGGACGGCCGCGTCATCGATGCTTCGGCTGCGGCGAACGAGGAATTCCTGTTCGAGATGCTCGACCTGGACGACGGTGCGCGCCGGCTCGGTGAGCTGGGCATCGGCTGCAACCCGGGCATCACACGGCACATGAAGAACACGCTTTTCGACGAGAAGATCGACGGCACCGTCCACCTCGCGCTGGGAAACGGCCTCCCGGACGTCGACGGCAAGAACGTCAGCCAGATGCACTGGGACATCGTCAAGGACATGCGCCGCGACGGGAGGATCGAACTGGACGGGAAGGTCGTCCAGGAGAGCGGCCGCTGGGTGCTTTGATCGGTTTGCTACCATGACCGGCCGCGGCGGAAGCCGTGTTTTTTCGTGTCTACGAGCGAGGTTGCTTGGCTCAGAAGGAAGAAAAGATCGAGGTGGAAGGCGAGGTCGTCGAGGCCCTACCCAGCACCATGTTCAGGGTGCAGGTGGACGGCATGGACGGCACCGTCCTCGCGACGATCGCCGGCAAGATGCGCAAGCACTACATCCGCATCCTCCCGGGCGACCGCGTGAAGGTGGAGCTCTCGCCGTACGACCTCACCCGCGGAAGGATCACGTACCGACACCGATGAAAGTCCGAGCCTCAGTCAAGCCCATGTGCGAGCGCTGCCGCGTGATCAAGCGGCACGGCAAGACCATGGTCATCTGTACCAATCCCCGCCACAAGCAGAGGCAGGGCTAGCTCATGGCGCGCATCGCAGGAGTCAATCTCCCGAACCAGAAGCGGCTCGAGATCGGGCTGACGTACATCTACGGCATCGGCCGCTCGACTGCACAGAAGATCTGCGCCGACACCGGTCTTTCGGCCGACGAAAAGATCAAGGACCTGACGGACGAGGAGATCACGAAGCTCCGCGAGTACATCGACGGCAACCTCCAAGTCGAGGGCGACCTGCGCCGCGAGCGCACGCAGGCGATCAAGCGGCTCGGCGAGATCGGCGCGTACCGCGGGATCCGCCACCGCCGCGGCCTGCCGGTCAACGGCCAGCGCACGAAGACGAACGCGCGCACGCGCAAGGGCCCGAAGAAGACGGTCGGCCGGGGTAAGAGGACTCCCCAGAAGACTTAACCGATGGCCCCACCCAGGAGACAAGCGACGAGAGGTCGCGCGCGCCGCCGCGTGAAGAAGAACATCGCGATCGGCCAGGCGCACATCAAGACCTCCTTCAACAACACGATCGTCTCCCTCACCGACAACGAGGGGAACGTGATCGCGTGGGAATCCGCCGGCTCGGCAGGCTTCAAGGGCTCGCGCAAGTCGACGCCGTTCGCCGCGCAGGTGACCGCGGACGCGTGTGCGCGCAAGGGCATGGAGCACGGCCTGCAGAAGGTCGAGGTCTTCGTGAAGGGCCCGGGCTCCGGTCGCGAGACGGCGATTCGCTCGTTGCAGGCGGCCGGCCTCGAGATCCTCGGCGTGAAGGACGTGACCCCGCAGGCGCACAACGGCGTCCGCCCGAAGAAGAGGCGGAGGGTCTAAATGGCAACCCCCTTCCGCCCATCTCGCACTCTCGGAACCACTGCAAAGCCGCGCCCCGAGAGCACGATCTGGCCGAAAGGTGATCGCTAATGGCTCGCTCGCTGGGGCCGAAGTGCCGCAACTGCCGCCGCGAGGGGATGAAGCTCTTCCTGAAGGGTGAGCGCTGCCTCACGGAGAAGTGCTCCGTCGAGCGCCGCAGCTACCCGCCGGGCGAGCACGGCCGCGGCCGCATCAAGCAGTCCGAGTACCTGCTGCAGCTGCGCGAGAAGCAGAAGGCCCGCCGCTACTACGGCCTGCTCGAGAAGCAGTTCCGCACCTACTACACCAAGGCCGCCAAGGGCTCCGGGATCACGGGCGAAGAGCTGCTCCGGATGCTGGAGACGAGGCTCGACAACGTCATCTACCGGCTCGGCTTCGCCGCTTCTCGCGCGCAGGCCCGGCAGCTTGTGCGCCACGGCCACTTCCAGGTGAACGGGCGCCGCGTCAACATCCCGAGCTACCAGGTGCGACCGGACGACGTGATCACGATGCGCCCGGGCAGCCCGGCCGAGCAGGTCGTCCGCGACGCGACAGACCTGACGGCCTCGGTCACGCCCTGGCTGCAGGCCGACCACGACGGCCTCACCGGCAAGGTGCTGAAGTGGCCCGAGCGAGAGGAGATCGACACCCCCGTCCAGGAATCGCTCATCGTCGAGCTCTACTCCAAGTAGAAAGGAAAACGCTACGCGTTCCAGGATCCACAACCGTAGGAAGGAAGCTGAATGGCAGTAAGGACCAGCCTGATGGAGTTCCAGATCCCGCGGATCGTCCACGAGGAAGTCGACGACAACCGCGGCGTCTTCGTGATCGAGCCGCTCGACCGCGGCTTCGGTTACAC
>JBKPHO010000265.1:0-16577 GCA_046729915.1 Actinomycetota bacterium
GAAGAGGACGCCGACGGGTTCGTCGTGGGCGTTGAAGAAGACGATGATCCCAAGCACCGAAAGGAAGGTGAAGGGCACCGACATCAACCCGTTCGGGCGGGGGTCGCCGCCGAACGTGCGCGCCATCCCGATCGCGAACCAGTGAACGCCGTAGGCAGTGAAGGCGAGAGCGGTCATGTAGAGCGTCGGCTCGCGGAAGGAGTGGAACCAGGCCAGGCCGGCGAAGAGGTAGACGCCGGTCAGGAACTGCAAGAAGCCAGGCATCCAGATCCCCCAGATCCCGGTCGTCAGGTCGACCGGGCGGCTGCGGGTCGGAAGCTTGAACAGCTCCTCGGGCCCGTAGATGAGGTAGCCGGTCGCGAGGCCGAAGAACCCGAGGGCAAGCGGGATGAACGCCGACTCGGGGAAGCTGACGGTCGAGGCGAGGACGGATAGCACTGTGGCGGTCAACTCAATCTCCTTTCCTTTCTGGTCACACAGCCCGGGAGAGGGCCGCGAA
The DNA here is from genome assembly GCA_046729915.1 of Actinomycetota bacterium. Taxonomy (GTDB): domain Bacteria; phylum Actinomycetota; class Thermoleophilia; order Gaiellales; family Gaiellaceae; genus AC-32. Next base: position 500 of record JBKPHO010000265.1, read on the forward strand.
CTGCTCGTCTGTGAGCCGGACGAGCGCGCCCTGGAGGTTCTCCTCCAGGTGAGCCACCGACGAGGTCCCGGGGGATCGGCAGCGGGACGGGTGAGCGGTGCAGGAGCCAGGCCACCGCGAGCGCGGCGAGCGTGGAGCCGGTCTCTGCCGCGATTCCACAGTCGGCGCCCAGCACCATAGGGAATGCTGAGGGTGCCCGCTGCCAGGCGCCGGAGGCGAGCGTGCTGTCCATCGGGTTCATACCGGCGGCTCGCAGCTTGATCAGAACCTGGCCAGGTCCCGCTTGCGGTGTCGGCACCTCCGTCAAAACCGGGGAGCCTCCATATCCAGTGACGATCACGGCGCGCATCGGGACCACAATCGCGTCAACGGGAGCCGCAGTCATCGAGGGCAGCCACCGACCGAGGGCACCGGGTACCCGTAATCGAGGCGTCCCGGCTGGCTGGTACGCGCGCCTAGGCCGCGTGCTCCTCGCGACCTGTGCCAGGTCGTCGGTGATGTCGAACCACGGTGCCTTCGAGCCGAAGATGTGCGCCATCGGCCGAATGCTCGAGGCGAACTTACTCAACGCCGCCAAGGCGGCCAACGCAGCACGACTCGTCGTCGAAAGCGTCCAGCGGGCGTTAGTCGCTGGCTAGCGCTCGTAGGTGCCGACGAGCTCGGCCGTCGTCAGCACGTGCCCCTCGATTGCCTGCTCGAGCTCTGCCTTCGCGGCGCCGGCCTCGAGTTCGAGCTCGGCGTTAAGGGCGTACAAGCGGAAGACGTAGCGGTGGCGCCCGTGGCCCGGAGGTGGGCAGGGACCGCGGTAGCCGGTCGTGCCGAAGTCGTTCCGCCCCTCGCCCGGCGCCGACTCGCTCTCGCCCAGGTCGCCCGCTGCCGGATCGAGCCCCCAGCCGACCCAGTGTGTGAAGACGCCGCTCGGCGCGTCCGGGTCGTCGACGACCAGCGCCAACGACCGCGTCCCCTCGGGCACGTTCGTCCAGCGAAGCGGCGGCGAGACATCCTCACCCTCGCAGCTGTGGCGGCTGGGGATAGCGTGCGCGTTCTCGAAAGCGCTGCTCTCGAGCGCGAACTCGGACATCAGCAGGTGAGATGAAGTGCGGCCGCCGTGCGGCGGGGGTCGAGCTCGCCGTAGCGATGGACAGCCTCGCCCGTCGGCAGAGCCTCGACCTCGACACCCCTCTGCCGGAGCTGCTCAACCGCCTTCGGGTCGGGACACATCTGCCCGTACGCGCCCGTGCCTACAACGAGCCGCTCCGGCAGCTCATCGATGACCTCGCCGAGGTCGGCGAGGACGAGTCGGTGCCCATCGGCCCGCCACCAATCGGTAAGCACGCGGTCCGGCAGGACGATCACGTCACGCGTCTGTTCCTCACCGTCGACGAGGAGACGACCGAAGTGGTAGCCCTCGATCCTCGGCATCGACTCACCTCCGATTATCGCTTCGTTCTCTCGATCCCTTGCCCCGGTTGAACGACGAGAAACCCTGACATGGCCTACGGCGGACACGTGTTGCGCCCTCGTGGTCTCTCTGTCTCCCTCGCGCGCGCGCGTGAACAGAGAAGAAACAGGACAGCAGGCGCCACTAGGCGCAGCGGAATTCTCGGGCCTGCGAACCCGAAGGTCGTCCCCATGTTCTCGACGACTGCAAACCGCCTGACGGACTAGGTAGGTGGCAGCTCGTCGTCGAGTGGCGGGTCGCGCCGTGGGATCGGCGAGGCGTTGACTATCGACGTGGTCGTTTCGCCGTAAGCGAGGAAGCGGTCGAGCAGGCCGCTGAGCTCGTCGATCGAGCGGAGGTAAACCTTGAGGTAGAAGCAGTCCTCGCCGGTGATGCGGTGGCACTCGCTCACCTGCGGGATTTCTGCGGCCAGCTCCGGGATGCGCGGCAGCTGGCCGGCGGCGGGCTTGATGCGAACGATCGCCGTCAGCTGATACCCGAGCATGCGCGGGTCGAGCTCGGCGCGGTAGCCGGTGATCACACCGGCTTGCTCGAGGCGGCGGACACGCTCGGCCACAGCTGGGGACGAGAGGCTCACCCGCCGGCCGAGCTCGGCGAGCGAGACGCGCCCGTCGCTGATCAGCTCGGCGATGATCTTACGGTCAGTCGCGTCCAGTTTCGGAAGATCGACGGCATATTGCACTGAAAGTCCTGCGGTCATGACCTTAGCGCAGTCTAACACCTTCGATTTGGTGTGTCCGTTCCTGTGAGGATCGGGAACAATGCCGCTATCGCCGGCGACCTCACCAGCACTGCTCCCCCTTTGGCCCCACGCGCCACGCTGGCGAGACGCCTGCTCGGAGTATCCCCGCACGCCTACTTCGTCGGCAGCGCGGTCTTCCACTACCTCGGCCCTGCCTTCGCGGTGCTGCTCTTCGCCCGCGTCAGCCCGCTCGGGGTGGGGTGGCTGCGGATCGCCAGCGCCGCGGTTGTGTTCGCGGCCTGGCGCAAGCCGTGGCGGCGGCTCGCGGGCATCGACCGGAAGACGCGGCAGCTACTCGTCGCCCTCGGCGCAGTCTTCGCCGTCATGAACAGCTGCTTCTACCTCGCGATCGACCGGCTGCCGCTCGGCACCGTCGCCGCCATCGAATTCTTGCCGGTGATCGTGCTCGCCGCACTCGGCGTTCGAACCCTCCGCAACGGTGTCGCGCTCGCGCTCGCGGTTCCGGGCGTCTACATCCTCACCGACGTCCACCTTGCGACAGAACCGGTCGGCATCGTCTTCGCCTTCGCCAACGCCGCCCTGTTTGCGCTCTACATCGTCCTCGCCCACCGCGTCTCGCGCAATCGATCCCTCGACCGGATCGACGGGCTCGCGGCAGCGATGCTGCTCGCCGCCGTCGTGATCACACCGATCGGCGGCTTCGCCGCAGCGCACGCGTTTACGGATCCGGTCGCGATCGGGGCCGGCGTCGCCGTCGGTGTCGCCTCCTCGGTCATCCCCTATGTCTGCGATCAACTCGCGATGGCCCGCCTCAGGCGCGCCACCTACTCGCTGATGGTCTCGCTGCTGCCCGCGACCGCGACCGTGATCGGCGTGATCGTGCTCGCCCAGCTGCCGACCGCGCAAGACCTGATCGGCGTCAGTCTGATTGTCGCCGCCGTCGGCGTACACCGGGAGCGCGACACCGCCGAACAGCACGCCCAGATAAGGCGAGCGGGCGAGCCACGAGTGGGGAGTCGTATTACCGCCAACTCCTAGACCGTCCGGGGGAGGTCAGGTGATCGAGCAGACACGACTCGGCGCAAGCGGCCTGCACGTGTCCCGACTGGGGTTAGGGATGATGAGCTACGGCACCGACCCCGACCGTTCCTGGGCGCTCGACGAGCACGCCGCCGAGCCCATCGTCCGCAGGGCCGTCGAAGCCGGGTTCACCTTCTTCGACACCGCCGACATGTACTCGGACGGCGCCAGCGAGATCCTCACCGGACGGCTCTCGCGCAAGCTGATCAGCCGCGAGGAGTGCGTCATCGCGACCAAGGCCTACTACCAGACCACTCCAGGGCCCAACGGTCGCGGCCTCTCCCGCAAGCATCTGCTCGCGGCGATCGACGCGTCGCTCAAACGCCTGGGCATGGACTACGTCGACCTCTACCAGATCCACCGCTTCGACCCGGACACCCCGATCGAGGAGACGATGCTCGCACTGCACGACATCGTTCGTGCCGGCAAAGCCCGCTATCTCGGCGCCAGCACCATGCGCGCTTGGCAGTTCGCCAAAGCGCAGCACGTCGCGATGCGGAACGGCTCGACGCCGTTCGTGACGATGCAGAACCGCTACAACCTTCTGTACCGCGAGGAAGAACGGGAGATGATCCCCCAATGCATCGACCAGGGCGTCGCGGTCATCCCCTACAGCCCGCTTGCCCGCGGCTACCTCGCCGCCACTCACACCCGCGACGGCAAGCGGCTCACCGAACGCGCCAAAGCCGACCCACCCAACGACCCCCAGTACGGACGCCCGGTCGACTTCGACATCATCGACCGCGTGATCGAGATCGCCCATGCCCACGGTGCCGCTCCCGCCCAGGTCGCGCTCGCATGGCAGCTACACAAACCCGCAATCACCGCGCCGATCATCGGCGCCACCACCATCCAGCACATCAACGACGCGATCGCCGCGACCCAGCTCGAGCTCACAGCCACTGAGATCGAAGCACTCGAGCAGCCCTACGAGCCCCGCAACGTGATCGACTGACGTGCTCGTAAAAGGTCCGAACCGAATAGCGTCTTGACGGCATAAGCTATCGGGAAGTCCTCGATACGGAAGGAGGCGCGAGGTGCCCTTTCGTCTGCCTACTGCTGCATTTGCGGCCGCGCTGCTAGCCGTCGGCATGGCCACGGGTGCGACGGCGACCACGATCGCCGTCCCGAAGCTGCACGGGACCATCGGCCCGGGGTACACCATCTCGCTCAAGAACGCGCAGGGCAAGAAGGTCAAGTCGCTCAAGCACGGGAAGTACACCTTCATCGTCCGCGACAAGGCGAACATCCACAACTTCACGCTCAAGGGCCCGGGGGTGAGGAACAAGGTGATCACCGGCACCGGCTTCGTCGGCACGAAAACGGTGAGGCTGACCCTCAAGAAGGGGACGTACAGGTTCTACTGCACCGTGCACCCCTTTGTCAGCGGGACGTTCAAAGTCACCTGAAACGGGCAGGGCGCGGTTCTCCGGCGTAGTTTCCTCGACCATGGCCGGGGTTCGTCGCAGTTCGACCGTGGCCTCTACGGACTCAGCGGCACCGCAGCCTCGGGCGTCGCCACTACGAAGCTGAAGCTCTCCTCGATGTATAGGTGAACGGTTTCGGCGTCGTGATGGTCGTAGCCAATCGCGAAGTCCTGACCCGAGTCGAAGCGGTAGTCGCCGCCCCGGAGGCTGACCACTACGGCCCCGTTCACGCCCGGCGCCCAGACGACCGGCCCGTCCAGGATCTTGCGCAGATGGTCGAGCAACGGGTAGCCGCCCTCCTCGGCTGTCTCGACGACGCTCGTGTATTGCTCGCGGCCGAGCGCGAGCGCGTAGGGCCCGCCGATCCCGGTCTGCAGGAGGAGCTCGACCGCTCCCGCAACCGGACGGGGGTAAGACTCCACTTCCGCACCGAGCGCCGGGGCGGAGTGCGGAGATGCCTCCGCGATCCCGGTCACCCCTACCTCGCTCCAGCCGTGGAAGACGGCGATGTTCTCGGCGACCGCGATCTTGTGGGCGACTTCGTCGAGCTCGCCCAGGTCGACGTCCGGCCGGCCGCGGTCGTGGTCGCCGAGCTCGGCCAGCCGGATCGCGAAGTCTGCTCGCAGCTCGACGAGCGGCAACACTCGCCGTTGCAGTCCGGTGACGCCTTCCACCGGGCTGGCGGCCACCTTCGTTGTGCGTCCGAGGTTGCTGGCCGAACGCTCCCAGCCGTGCGGGCCGGCGAAGTCGACGACCTTGCGTGCCGCGAGCGCCGCCGTAAGCCTGCTTCGCGCCTCGTCGTCGAGCAGCTCCCAGCCCGAGTCGCTGACCGGCGCGAGCGAGCGAAGAAGATGGTTCATCGGAAGGCTCCCTTCAAGCTTCCGATGCCGAGCGAGCCGGAAGGATCCTCCTGGGTGTCCGACGCGCCCTCCTCGTTCACCTCCGCCTCGGCCTCTTCACCGTGCTCGACGATATCTCCCGGCTGAAAGAGTGTGCCGTTCGCAATTTCGTGCCAGCGCGGCGTCCTCCGCAACAGGAACTCGAGATCCATGCTGAAGTGCTTGAACTCCTCCCCCTGCGCGTCCCGCATGATCGCAACCGCCTCGGGATCACTCTCGACTGCGATGCGCTGCTCATACCAGCCGATCGCTTCGGCCTCCTCGGTCAACGAGGCGCAGAGGCGGGCGAACGTCCGCGTTGCCGGAGGCAACTCGTCCGGCGGCTCGTGGTACTGGTCGAATCCCATCGTGACCTCCTTCGGTTAGCCGGTCGCCGCCTACAATCGCTTCCTACCCTGGCGATGACTGCGCTCGTTAGCGCGTCGATACCGGTGAGCCGGGCTGCTAGCTCGCCGTCGAGACCGTAGCGGGCGGGGAGCACAGCCGGTGCCCAGTAGCTGACCATCACCGCCGAAAGGCGAGAGTCTCGAGGAAGGCCTTGTTGTCTGTGGCTACTCCGGGGACTCGTCCGGGCTCGCGGTGGCTAGTTTGACCTCCATGAGGGAGGAGGCAATTCGGGATCTGGCCCGCGGTCGGCTCGGGCTCGAGCGGCTGCGGCCGGAGCAGCTCCGTGCGGTCGCCGCGGCTGCCGCTGGGCGCGACGTGCTCGCCGTCCTGCCGACAGGAGGCGGCAAATCCGCGATCTACGAGCTCGCCGGCCTGCTGCGGGCCGGGCCGACGGTGGTGGTCTCGCCTCTCATCGCGCTGCAGGACGATCAGCTCGCGCATCTGCGTGTCGCAGGTCTCCCGGCGCTCGTCCTGAACTCCCAGCAGTCGGCCCGTGAGCACGCGGCCGCACTCGCCGCGTCGTGCGATGGGGAAACCTTCGTGTTCCTCTCGCCCGAGCAGCTGAGCAACGCGCAGACACTCGAGGCGCTGCGGCGCGCGCGGCCGGGACTCTTCGTCGTCGACGAGGCGCACCTGATCAGCCAGTGGGGGCACGACTTTCGCACCGACTACATGCGGCTCGGGGCGCAGGCCGACGCGCTCGAGGCACCCGTGCGCATCGCGCTGACGGCGACCGCAGCACAGCCGGTGCGGCTCGAGATCTGTCGGCGTCTCGGCCTCCGCGATCCGCAGGTCGTGGTCGGCGACCTGGATCGTCCCCGGATCGAGCTGTCGGCGGGCCGTGTCCGTTCACTAGAGGACAAGCACCGCGAGCTCGAGCGCGCGGCCGCCGAGCTCTCCGGGCCGGGAATCGTCTACGCCGCCACGCGCGCCGGCGCTGAGTCGGCGCGCGACGTGCTTACGGCGGCCGGCCACCGGGTGACGCTCTACCACGCCGGCCTCTCTGCGACCGCGAGGCGGGACGCGATGACGGCGTACCTCGACGGCTCCGCCCGAATCGTTGCCGCGACCGTCGCGTTCGGCATGGGAATCGACAAGCCCGACGTGCGCTGGGTGCTGCACGCCGATCCGCCCCCGTCACTCGACGCCTACTACCAGGAGCTCGGCCGTGCCGGTCGCGACGGGGGGCCGGCGTCCGCGCGATTGTTGTTCCGGCCCGAGGACTTCGGAGCCGCAGTCCACCTCACCTCGCGGAGCGTTCGCGGCGAAACGCTGGCGCAGGTCGCAAAACTGCTGGCGGCCGGAGAGGACGTTGGCGCCACGCGGCAGCTAACTCCGGCGCTCGTCCGTCTCGTCGATCTCGGCGCGGCAGGTTGGGACGTCGGCGGCGGCGTTCGCTGGACGGGAAGCATGAGCGTCGCCGCCGCGATCGCCGCGTCCGAGGAGGAGACGGTGCGCGAGAACGAGGTGGAGCACTCGCGGCTCGAGATGATGCGTCGCTATGCCGAGCACACCGGCTGCCGCCGCTCGTTCCTCCTCTCGTACTTCGGCCAGAGCTACGACGGCCCGTGCGGCAACTGCGACAACGACCGCGTCGCGCAGCCGGAGCGATCGATGGATGAGCCGTTCGCGGTAGGCGAGCGGGTCACAAGCGACCGCTGGGGCCAAGGCACCATCCAGCGCTACGACGGCGATCAGGTGACGGTGCTCTTCGACGAGCATGGCTACCGTGACCTCCTCGTCCCACTCGTGGTGAAGCGCCAACTTCTTCGCCGCCCGACTGATTCCCCGCCCCCCGTTCGCTGACCGAATGGGGCGCCGAGACGGCGGTCAGCCTCGATGGCCCTGTGCTTGGGCCGGCCTCCGGCCAACTTCGAGCGCTCGCGCGAGGTCGGTGATCGACAGCAGCCCGGCCAGGTGTCCGTTGTCGACCACGAGCCCACGGTTCGCCGTTGGCGCGGAAAGCTCTGTGAGGGCGTCCACGGCCAGCTCGTCCTGGGTGAGCAGCGGGACCTGGTCGAGCGGGATCATCGTGTCCCGCACGCGTCGCGTGTCCCACTCCGAGCGGGGTACCGCGGCGACCGAGGCGAAGGCGAGCAGGCCGACCGGCCCGTCCCCCTCGAGGACCGGGTAGGTGGTGAACCGGTGCGACCCGGCAACGTCGTCCATGAAGCGCCCGATCGTCGAGTCGGCGTCGACCGTGACGGGGTTACGCACCATCAGGTCGCGAACGCGCAATCCGCCGAGCGCCTGCTCCGTGGCTGCGTACCGGGCTTCCGCCTTCGCGCCCTGCAGCAGGAACCAGCCGATGAAGGCGAGCCAGGCGCCACTGAACGAGCCCTGGAAGATAAACATCGCGAGCCCCAGCGCGATGAACAGATAGCCGAAGCCCTGGCCGATCTCCGATGCGACCCGGGTCGCCCAGGCGAAATCCCCCTTGGCCCGCCAGAGAGCGGCGTGCAAGACGCGGCCGCCGTCCAGCGGCGACGCGGGAAGGAGGTTGAAGACGGCCAGGATCAGGTTGATGTAGCCGAGCCAGGCCGCAACGCCGTCGACGGAGCTCGGCAGGTGAGCTATCGCAATTAGCACGAAGACGACGCCTAGGACGATGGACACGAGCGGCCCGGAGACGGCAACTCGGAACTCGGCGCCGGCGCTCGTGAACCGACCCTTGAACTGCGATACGCCGCCGAACAGCCAGAGCGTGATCGAGTCGACCTCGATCCCCTCGTGACGGGCGACCCACGAGTGCCCGAGCTCGTGGAGCAGGATCGACGCCAAGAACAGCAGGGCGGCGACGAACGCCATAGCGAGGTAGGTGCCGTGGGACAGGCCCGGGTTCTGGGACGGGAACACGCCGTCCGTCAGGGACCAGACGATCAGCGCGAAGACGGCGATCAAGCTCCAGTTGAGCCGAACCTCGACACCGCCGAAGCGGCCGATCGAGAGGTTTCCGTCCATCGCCCCCTGCCGGCGCTTCGCCGCGCCTCTGCTGGCGCTCGGGCGGCTGGGTCGTTCGCTAGCCATCCAGGTCTCCTATCGTCTCACGCACCGCGAAATCGGGCACCTCACCGTCCTGGCCCGCCTGAGGCGGCTCGGCCGTCGCCAGGCGACCGGGTCACCCACTTGGTATACGACGTCAGCCGCTGAGGCGCGGTCGTCCGCGTTCCGGGGCTGCTCAGGAGGAGCCGACAAGCGCATAAAGGCGCCATTCGCCGGCGAGCCCCTTCAGCTCGTGCGTGCCTCGATCCTCGAACTCGACGCCCGACGCAAGGGCGAGAACGCGCGTCGTCTCGGAGACGAGAATCTCATCCGCGCCGGCCTTGGCCATGATGCGCGCCGCCTCATGCACGGCCACGCCACGCACGTGCCCGCCGACGAGCTCGACCTCGCCGACGTGAACGCCGGCTCGAATGCGCAGACCTTGCCGAGCAGCGGAACGGCGGATGGCCCCGGAGCAATGGAGCGCGGGCGCCGGGCCGTCGAAGGTGGCGAACATCCCGTCGCCCGTCGTGTCCACCTCGCGACCGCCGAAGCGGTCGAGCTCTGCCCGGATGGCTTCGAAGTGCGCGGTCAGCAGATCGCGCCATGCCTTGTCCCCTAACTGTTTGGCTGTCCCGGTCGAATCGACGAGGTCAGTGAAGAGCAGCGTGACCAGCGCCCGACCGCGAAGTCCGGCACCGAGTCCGGCGAACGTGTGCAGCCCGGCCCATTCGATCTGGACGCACGCCTCGTCTCCGATCGTCCAGCCGTCGTGGCCCGGAGGTATGTGGAAGACATCGTTTGGGCCAAACTCGAGCATCCGGCCGTCTTGCATCTGCACGGCGACTCGACCGGAGAGGACCACGCCCAGGTGACGGGCCTGGCACCACTCACCACCGACCTCGGGGCGAACATCCACCGACCAGCGCCATCCCGGCTGCGTGACCAGAAGGCCGACCGTCAGCTCGCCCACCTCGACGAGCTCGGCCGTGAACTTTGGTAGACGAATGACCTCGTCCGGCGAATGAAAGTTCTTGACCTCAAACCCAGCCACGGCCACATCATCGCGGCCTGACCGTGACGCGCGCCGGATCAGACGGTCGTGATTCGCCGGGCTGCGCCTGCTCCGGAAGTGTTCGTTGGCAGTCCGAAATGGGGCCGAGGCCTAGGAGGAAGGAGCGAAAGCGCCAAGCCGGTCGAGCACGAGAGCCTCTGCCTCGCGCTCGCTCGACTCGTAGCCCTGGACTGCTGAACGGAAATGGCATCGGTCGAGCCTGTGGAGTCTGAGCGGCGTGCGCGCACGCACGGTGGCCGTGCGCGCCGTCTCCTCGAGGAGCGCGATCTCGCCGAAGCCGTCGCCTGAGCTCAGCGTTCGAATCAGCCGGCCGTCGCCGATCACCTCGGCTTCTCCGTCCTCGATCACGTAGAAGCGATCGCCTGGATCGCCCTGGTGGAACACCTCGTCGCCCGGGGCGACTTTGGCGGCGGCAACGTGGAGCGCCAGGCCGTCGATCGCCGGCATCGGCAGCGGGCGGAACATCGCGACCCCGTTCAGAACCTCGATCTCCGTATCGCGTTGCGCGATTGCGGCGTCGATTGCGTGCAGCCGGCGCCAGGCGAGCGTCACGAGCGCGGGGGCCACGAGACCGAGGAGCACGAGCGCGCCGCGGATGCCGAGGAGATCGATTGCGAACGGCGTGACGACGGCGCCGACGGCTCCCGCGAGCGCCGTCAGGCTCGACTTCGCCCCGAAGAGGCGGGCGAGCAGCTCCTCCGGAACGAGGCGGGCGGGCAGCGTATGGAGGCCGATGTCGACGAGGGCGTTGCCGACTCCGATCACACCCATCAGACCCAGGACCACCGGCTCGAGCGGGAGGACTCCGCTCAGCGTGAGGGGCAGGCCCCAGAGGATGACGCCGATGCCCTCGAGGACGGCGAGCCGCCGTCCGTTGACGAACATCGAGGCGCCGAGCGAGCTTGCCACGGCGCCCGCGCCGAGAGCCGCGCTGAGGACGCCGACGCCCGGAGCTCCCATCCGCAGCTGCTCGAGCGCGAGGACGACCACGAACACGGTGAGGAAGCCTTGCGTCAGGCTCTGCACGAGCGCCAACCAGATCAAGAGGCCTGCGTCGCGATGGCACACGAGCGCCTGGAAGCCTGCGGCGGTCTCGTGCGCAATCCGCCGCAGCGGCTGTGGCCGGCCGCGCGGCGGCGCCTCGTACGAGAGGCGCAGCAGCAACCCACCCGACACAAGCGCGAGGGCCGCGCTTGTCAGGAACACCGAGGCCGGGCTGCTGAGACCGAGGAGGACCGCTGCGACGAGCGGGCCGAGAAACGTACTGACCGAGTCGAGCAGGCCGCGCACCACGTTTGCGTTGCTGAGTTCGTACGGCGTGCTGCACAACCCGGGCAGTAGTGCCGAATGCGCTGGGCGGAACAGCCTGAAGGCCGCGGTGGAGACGACCGCCAGCGCGTAGAGCACCGCATGCGGACCGTCGGCGGCAAGCACCGCAGTAGCGGCGACGGTCGCGACGGCGCGGATCAGGCATGACCACACCAGCATCCGGTCGCGCGGGAAGCGGTCGGCGAATGCGGTGCCAATCGGGACGACGAGCGCGGCAGGCGCCATGCGCACGAACGCGACGATGCCCACCGCCCCTGCGCCCCCGTCGTGAAAGGCCACCACTGCAATGCCGACCGTGAAGGCCGCCTCTGCCGTCCAAGTGGCCGCGAACGCCAGCTGCGCACGCAGAAGACACCGGTTCCGCAGCGTCGCGGAGAAGGCGCGACCCGAAGCCGCGAGGCGATCCCGACCCCAGGTCGGCGTGGCGGTGAGCCCGATCACTCGCCGCTTCGTCCCGGTTGCGGTCGGCCCTGGCATCTCGCGCGCGTCAAGCAGAGCACGATGCGCTGACGTTGTGTGGACGTCCCGCTGACGCCGGGGCGCCGGCCCGTCAGCGCGCGGTGCGTGCCAGCGTGCTGGTCGGCTCGTTTTGCGCCTGCGCGACGGCATCCTCGGGCGACTGGCGCCGGCCCTCCGCGAAGTGGGCGGCGTATCCCTCGGGCCCAAGGTCCTCCCGTGCGCCCCTCAGCGCACGAACGTGAATGGCCGTCACGGACGCCCAGGCGGGGGCGCCTATCCGCTCGTGCAGCGCCTCCGATGCCCCGGCCAACCGGGCGGCGTCTGCCCACCGCGCCTCCACCGCGGCCAGCGTCGAGAGGCCTGCGAGCGCCTCGGCAACGTTGAACTGATCGCCGACCTGGCGCGCGAGCGCCAGACAGTCGAGGAACTCCCGCCGCGCCGGCTCGCCGCTCCCTCGCGCGAGCATCAGCCAGGCGTGGTCGATCAGAGGCTCGACGAGCCGACGGTCGTCCCCGTGGCGGCGCCGTAGCTCAAGCGCCTCTGCGAGGCGTTGCTCAGACTCGTCCAGCCGCCCGTGGACCATGGCGTACCAGCCCTGCTCGGCGAGCGCCGTGGCCGCGCCGTACGGATCGCCGGCCTCGCGATAGAGCAGGAGCGCCTCGCCGGCGAGCGCGTCGGCACGTTCCCAGGCCGCGGCGCGTTCGCAAGCGCCCGCCTCCGTGAGCAGGGCGTCGGCGACCAGGATCGGATCGCCACTCTGACGCGCCGCGCTCACGGCGGCATCGCAGAGCGCCGCCGCGGCCGAAGCATCAACGAGCACGGCGTGGCGCCCCAGAGCGGCCAGCACAGCGGCCTCGACGGACTGCTCGCGCGCCTCGCGCGCCACCGCCAGCGCCTCCGTGAGGTGCGTCTCGGCGTCGTCGAAGAGCCCCTGCGAGAGTGCGAGCATGCCGGACCAGTAGAGTCCTGCCGCTCGGAGCGCCGCGGAGGCCGGCTCCGGCGCGTCGAGGGCCTGCGCCAGCCATCCGCGGACCTCATGGGCGTGGGCATCCCACGGGAGCGCGCGGGCGAATGCGATCGCGACGCGCAACGCCTCGTCTGTCGATCGGTCGCGCAGCAGCCGCTCGTACGCCAGGCGGATGTTCCCGCGCTCCTGCGCGAGCCGGTCGAGCCATTCACGTCGGTCGCTTCGAGCCGCCTGGTGCGCGGCGTGCTCGCAATACGCCAGGAAGTAACGCGCGTGCCGCTGTTCGAGCGGGGCTCGGTCCTCGCGCTCCGCCGCCCGCTCGGCGGCGAACTCGCGGACGATGTCGAGCATCCCGACACGTGGCTGCACATCCCGTCCGGAATCGATGCGCAACAGCGAGCTCGTGTCGAGCAGCGAAGACACGAGCGCCTCTGCGCTCGCCCCAAGGTCGCCGCCGCACACCGCCTCCACTCCCTCCAGCGAGGCGCCTCCTTCGAACGCGGTCAGCCGCCCGAGGAGCACCCGTTCGGCCTTTTCGAGCGCTTCCCAGGACCACTCCAGCGTGGCACGCAACGATTGCTGGCGCGTTGGCAGGTCTCGCGGCCCTCCGCTCAGGACTTCGAGCCGGTGCTCGAGACGTTGCAGCAGGGCCGGCAGCGGCAGCAAACGGGCCCGGTCGGCCGCCAGCTCGATCGCCAGCGGGAGCCCATCCAGACGGCCGCAGATCGCGTCGACGATCGCCTCGTCGTTGCCGAGCCGCCGGTCCGCTCGCGCAGCGCTCGCCCGCACCCTGAACAACGCGGCCGCGTTCTGTGCGGCAAGCGGCTGCACGCGGTAGGCGTGCTCGGCTGACAGCCGCAGGGGCGCCCTGCTCGTCGCCAGCACCGTCAGGTTCGCTACCGCGGCGAGTAGGCGACCGACCTCCTCGGCATCCTCCAGGAAGCGCTCGAAGCCGTCGAACACAAGCAGCGCCGGCGCGCCGCGCGTGGCGCGGCCGAGCTGCTCGCCCAGCTCGGGAGCAGTCGCGGCGACCACCCCGAGCGCCGTCGCCGCCTCGGGCACCAGCACGCCGGCGTCCTCGACGCCGTCGAGGTTGACGTGTGCCGCGCCTCCGGGGAAACGGTCCGCGACGGCGCGTCCGACCTCCAGCGCGAGCCGCGTCTTACCCACGCCACCGGGGCCGATCAAGGTGACGAGTCGCACGTCGGTGCGCAGGAGCAACTCGGTGATCTCGGCCAGCTCACCGTCCCGGCCGATCGTCTTGTTAGCGGGTGCCGGAAGCGGAGCAGTAAGCCCCGCGGCGGGATGCGGGGCGGACAGCTCAGGATCGTGCGCCAGGATCATGCGCTCCAACCTCCGCAACTCCGGCCCCGGCTCGATGCCGAGCTCGTCCACCAGCAGCCGGCGGCCGGTGCGCATCGTCTCCAGGGCCTCCGCCTGCCGGCCCGTCCGGTACAGCGCCAGCATCAGCTGCGCGCGCAGCCGCTCGCGCAGCGGGTGATCCGTCACCAGCAGGCCCAGCTCGCCGACGACCTCCGCCTCGCGCCCGCAGGCCAGATCCGCGGCCAGCCGCTCCTCGATCGCCTCCACCCGCAACTCCTCGAGGCGCGCGACCTCCCGCTGCGCGAACTCCTCGAGACGGTGATCGGCGAGCGCCTCTCCCCGCCACAGCGTCAACGCCGCCCGGAGATCCGCCGCGGCACGGTCCGGATCCTCGCTCGCGAGCGCTGTCCGCCCGCGCTCCAGCAGATGCTCGAACCGGCGAGCATCGATCGCCGCGGACTCGATCTCGAGCGCGTATCCCGCCGGTCGATGGCGGACCGGCAGGCGTTCACCCAACCGTTGGCGGAGACGCGAGACCTGTTTCTGCAGCGCCTGCAGTTCCGCGGCGGGCGGCTTGTCGCCCCAGAGAGCCTCGAGGAGCTCCTCGTTCGAGACCGGCTCGGGTGCGTGCAGGGCGAGCAGCACGAAGAGCCTCCGTTGCTTCACCCCTTCGAAATGGACGCGCTCGCCCGCGAGCTCCACCTCCAGCGGGCCCAGCAGCCTGACCTGGATCTCGGAACTCACCCGGCTTACCCCGCAGGCAACGCTACTCCCGCGACCCCGCCGCGTCGACCCACGCCTTCAGGCGAAGACCGCAGCCGTCTGGATCAGCCGATTACGGGCGTCGTGTCGGACAAACTCGGAAAACCACCTCCGCCCGATCGAGCGCCCCTTACGCTAGCCCTTGTCGTACTCGTCGTGGCGGCGGTACCAGACGCCGGCGCGCAGGTCGCCCGCACCGACGAACAGGTTCTCATTCCGCCCGCGTGGCGCGCGGTTCGAGCCACTGGTACATGCCCCAGAGGCTGTCCAACCCGCGCGTGTAGGCCGAGTAGGTGTGGTAGACGATCCCGTCCTCGAGCGCGAAAGCGCTCATGCCCGGCGCTTCCCGCGTGAACGTCGCCACGTCCGTGCCGGCACCAGCCGCGACCCCGGCCATCGGGCTCTCGTTGCCGGCCTCGAGCGACGGCCGCACGTCCATCTCGCGGAAGTTGTACTCGACGATGCCCGCGCGCTGTTGCTCCTCCGTGAACGAGACGTTGAAGTCGTAGTTGAAGTCGCTCCCGAACGACGACGCCCAGGGGAAGCTCCAGCCCATCCGCCGCTTGAACGCCTGCAGCTTCTCGAGCGGCGCCCGCGAGATCGCCCAGAGCATGACGTCGTGGTTCGCCAGGTGGGCGACGGAGCCGTCGAAGCCGTCCGCAATCGCCGAGCACGACGGACAGCCCGCCGTGTACTCGGGCCCGAACATGAAGTGGTAGACGAGGAGCTGCGACCGCCCGCTGACGAGGCCTGCCAGCGAGGCGCTCCCCTCGTCGGTCTCGAATCGGTACTCCTTGTCGATCCGGACCCACGGCAGCTCCTGCCGTCGCCGCGCTAGCTCGTCGCTGCGCCTCGTCAACTCCTTCTCCGCGTCGAGCAGCTCGAGCCGGGCCGTCAGCCACTCCTCACGCGTTCCTGTGCTGTGCTGGGCCATGTGCGTTCTCTCCTTTCCTGTCGCGGAGTCGACATCGCCGCGTTCGGCGGCGGCGGCGCACGTCCAGTTCGTCCCACACCACTCATGACATCAGTCGCGCCGGAGAAGAATCGGTCCGGCTCGTAGATCCGTTCGCGTCCGCCGCCCGTACAAGGGTGATACCGCAATCGGCGTGCATGCGCCGTCACGATCGGAGGAACGGAATGACCCGCCTTCCTTTCGCTCGCCGCGCCGTCTGCGCCGCAGCCGCGTTCGCCGCGATGCTGCTCGCGGCGCCCTCTGCCGCGCC
>JBKPHO010000266.1:0-15049 GCA_046729915.1 Actinomycetota bacterium
GGCGAGCGCGCCGGTCACGCTGGCGCGGACGATCAGGTCACAGGCGAGCGCGACGGCGCCGAAGGAGCCGATGCGGTGGTCGCGCATGATCTCGAGCGCCCGCTCGCGCGAGTTGCCGCCGAGGGCGTCGGCGACGTCGGCGAGCGCGTCGAGATGGAGTGCACCGGTCAGGAGTGCGGCGGCGGTGACCGCCAGCCCGCCGGCAGCGAGCGATGGCAGTACGTCGATCGCGGCTGCGGCGACGACGCCCGAGACAGCGCCGACCGCGGCACCGACGAGCGGGAAGACGGCGGCGCCGCGGGTGACGTCGACGGCGGCAAGCTCTATCCGGCGGCCGACGGGGACGCGCGTCAGGAAGGTGACCGCGGCCAGCGCCGCCCTAGCGGCCGGCATCGGTCACCCCCGCGCGGGCGAACGTCGCCATGTCGGCGACGATCGCAAGGGCGCTTTGGATCAGCGGCAGGGCGAGCGCGGCGCCGCTGCCTTCGCCGAGGCGCAGGCCGAGGTCGAGCAGCGGCTCGAGGCGGAGGGCGTCGAGGACCAGGGCGTGGCCTGGCTCCGGCGAGCGATGGGCGGCGATCATGTAGTCGACTGAGTGCGGCGCCAGCCGCGCCGCGGCTAGGGCGGCGGCGCCGGTGATGAAGCCGTCGAGGAGGATGGCCGATCTGGCCGCGGCCGCGCCGAGGGCCAGTCCGGCGAGGAAGGCGATCTCGAGGCCGCCGACGGCGGCGAGCACCGCGACTGAGTCGTCGGGGTCGACACGGTTGATTGCGAGCATGCGCTCGACGACCGCGATCTTGTGTGCGACGCCGGCGTCGTCGAGCCCGGTGCCGCGACCGCAGACGGCCTGCGGCGCCGCCGGCAGCAAGGCGGCGCAGACGGCGCTGGCGGTGGTCGTGTTGCCGATGCCCATGTCGCCGAGCGCGACCAGGCCGACGCCTGTGTCGGCCAGTTCGCGGGCGAGGCCGATGCCGCCGTCGAGCGCCGCTAGCGCCTGCTCGCGCGTCATCGCCGGTCCCTCGGCTGCGTTCTGGGTGCCGGGAGCGAGGCGCCGCTGTTTGATCCGCTTGTCGGCGACCGGCTCGACGACGCCAACGTCGACGACGGCGAGGTCGGCGCCGGCGCGCGCGGCGAGGATGTTGATCGCCGCCCCGCCGGCTGCGAAGTTGAGCAGCATCTGTCGCGTGACCTCGCGGGGATAGGCGCTGACGCCCTCGGCGGCGACGCCGTGATCGGCGGCGGCGACCACGACCGCCGCCTTGAGCGGCGCCAGTGTCGCCGTGCCGCGGATGGCCGCGAGGCGGCAGGCCAGTTCCTCAAGGCGACCGAGGCTGCCGCGAGGCTTGGTCTTGGCGTCGAGTGCCGCTTGTGCCACAGCCGCCGCCTCGTGATCGGGCGGCGCGATCGCCGCGACCGTCTCGGCAAGCAGCACCGCTTCACTCGTGATCGTCATCACCCGTCCCCATCACGCCCGCGGCGACGAGGCCGCCCGTTTGCGCCAGCGGTAGAACCCGCCCGGCGACGACCAGCAGCGCCTCGTCGGCGGCGCCGGCCCAGATCGCGTTAACGCGGCCCATCAGGTCTCGGTAGCGGCGGCCAAGCGGCGTCGCCGGGACGACCCCGAGGCCGACCTCGTTGCTGACCGCGATCGTCAGCCCAGGACGCGCGCCGGCTGTCAAGGCGGTCGCCTGGACGAGCTCCTCGATCTCTCCACCCGCCTGCCCCGCCTCGAGCAGATTCGCAAGCCAGAGCGACAGGCAGTCGAGGATGAGGCAGGCGTCGGGTGCGGCCGCGGCGAGAGCGGCATCGATGTCGGTCGGCGCCTCAATCGTTCGCCAGTCACTCGGGCGCTCAGCGCGGTGGCGGCCGATGCGGGCGCGCATCTCGTCGTCACGCGCCTCGGCCGTCGCGACGAAGACGACGTCGCGGCACGACTGCCGCGCGATCTCGACCGCTAAGGCCGACTTGCCGCTGCGGGCGCCGCCGAGCAGGAGGACGAGGGTCATCAGAAGTCGATTCCTCGCCGTGCCCTGACGCCGCGGTCGTAGACGTGCTTGACCTTGACCATCTCGGTCACCGTGTCGGCCAGCGCGATCAGCTCGGCCGGCGCGTCGCGGCCGGTGGCGACGACGTTGACGTGAGACGGCCTGCTGACGATCGCCTCGATCACCGCGGCGCCATCGAGCCAGCCGTAGTTGATCGGGTAGGTGATCTCGTCAAGGACGACTAGCTGGTAGTCGCCGCCCGCGAGCGCCGCCGCCGCCAGCTGCCAGGCGGCGCGGGCGCGACCCTCGCTCTGGTCGAGGTCGGTCGACTCCCAGGTGAAGCCGTCGCCGCCCGCGAGCCAGTCAACGCCGAGCCGGCCGGCGATCGCCTGCTCGCCGACCTTCCACTTGTCGGACTTGATGAACTGGATGACGCAAACGCGCCAGTCGCGGGCGACGGCGCGCATGACGATCCCAAAGGCGGCCGTCGACTTGCCCTTCCCGTGGCCGGTGTTGACGAGTACGAGCGAGCGCGGCCGCTGGCGAGTGCGTGGCGGAGACTCCGGCAGCGGTGCCTGTGACCGGCGTCGCCCGCTCACACCGCCGCTCCGAGCAGAGACTCGACATTCGCCAAATCGAGGTGCCGCTCGACGGCGTCGGCCAACCCGTCAAAGCACTGATCAAGCGTCCGCGATGGGGCCTCACCAACCAGGGCCGCGTCAACCTGCACCTCCTCGAGCAGACCGTGCAGGTAGACGCCGAGCACGGGCCCGCGCGCAAAGCCGAGGCCGCCAGGTAAGGCGCGGTCGCAGGGGCCAGTGACGCGCGTGCGGCCGTGGCGGATCTCGTAGCCGGAGACCGCGAGTGAAGAGAGCGCGCCCCACGGCGGTTCGAGCTGGCCGAACCGCATCTCGGTCCGACGCGTAAGCTTCTCCTGCGCGAACCTCGTGGTTAGCGGTAGTAGCCCCAGGCCACGACCACTGCCGTCGACGCCATCTGGGTCATCGATCCGCTCGCCGAGCAGCTGCAGCCCGCCGCAGACTCCGAGGACACGTCCGCCGCCCGCGACACGTTCCTTGATCGCCGCGCCGAGCCCGCAGCGGTGCAGCCAATCGAGATCGCCGGCGACATGCGTCGACCCGGGCAGGACGACAAGAGCCGCGTCAGCGAGGTCGGTCGGGTCACTCGCCCAGATGACCTGCGCCACCTGCTCGAGCAGGCGGAATTCGTCGAGGTTGGAGGCAGTCGGGTAGCGGACGATCACCACCCGCGGCTGCCCCGCTCGCGCCGCCGGCGGCCCAGCGCCGTCCTCGTCCGGGAGACCATGCTCGAGCCAGGGCAGGACGCCGAGCACCGGTACGCCGGTCAGTTCCTCAACCAGCGCCGGGCCGGTCGAGAGCAGAGCCGGGTCGCCGCGGAACTTGTTGAGGACAAAGCCGCGGAGCCGTGCTCGCTCCTCCTCATCGAGCAGCGCCCAGGTGCCGTAGAGGTGGGCGAAGGCACCGCCGCGGTGGATGTCGGTGACGAGCAGTACCGGCGCGTTGGCGGCGGCTGCGACGCGCATGTTGACGAGGTCGTACTCGCGCAGGTTGATTTCGGCCGGGCTGCCGGCGCCCTCGATCAGGACAAGCGCGAACGCGTCGAGCAGCGAGCGCAGCGCCGACTCGATTGCTGGCCAAAGGAAGCGCTGGCGGTCAGGCCACGGTCTGCGACTCAGCTCGAGGTCGGCGACCCCGTCAACGATCAGCTGGCTGCGGTTGTCGCCCTCGGGCTTGACGAGGATCGGGTTCATGCGCACGTCGGGCTGCACGCCGGCCGCCAGTGCCTGGAGGTACTGCGCGGCCCCGATCTCGCCGCCTTCGGCGACGCGGGCGTTGTTCGACATGTTCTGCGCCTTGAACGGCGCCACCCGCAGACCGCGTCGGGCAAACGAGCGGCAGAGCGCCGTGGTCAGCAGGCTCTTTCCCGCCCAGCTCGAGGTGCCTTGGATCATCAACGCAGTCATCGCTCGCTCCTTCCTGCCGCGATTTGGACGCGCGGGCTATGTCGGCGCGGCACGACCGCGAACCCACCCGGCCCGTCGAGCACGTGCACCCGCGCCTGGTAGAAGCGGGCGACCCGCTGCTCGGTCAGCACCTCGGCCGGCGTGCCGCTGGCGACGAGGCAGCCGTCGGCGAGCATGGATAGGCGGTCGGCGTACTGGCCGGCCAGCGTCAGGTCGTGCATCGCGCTCAGCACGGTCAGCCCCTGCTCCTGGCGCAGTTCCTCGACCAGCTCGAGTACCTGCTGCTGGCGGCCGACGTCGAGCGCGGTCGTCGGCTCGTCGAGCAGCAGCAGCGGTGCCTGCTGTGCCAGCGCCCGCGCCAGCACCGCCCGCTGGGCCTCGCCGCCGCTCAGCGAGCCGAGCCGGCGCCTGGCAAAGCGGTCGAGGTCGAGCCGCCCCAGCGCCGTGGCGGCGGCTTCGTGATCGCGTCGGCTCTCGCTGGCCAGGTAGCCGAGGTGCGGCGTGCGACCGAGGAGGACGTACTCGCCAACCGTCATGTCGGGTGGCAGGAGCGGCGTCTGCGGGACGAAAGCAACGCGGGCGGCGACGGCACGGCGGCCGAGGCCGGCCACCTCGGCACCGTCGAGCCTGAGCGAGCCCCGGTAGCCGACGAGGCCGGCGCTGGCGCGCAGCAGCGTGCTCTTGCCGGCGCCGTTCGGTCCGACCAACGCGAGCCACTCCCCCGTTTGAAGCTCAGCGTCAATCTGCCGCAGGATTGGGGCGCCACTGAGCGCGACCGAGAGCGAGCGCAGGCGGAGCTCGCTCACGGGCCGACCATCCGTGTCGTGCGCAGGACGACGGCGAAGAAGGGTGCGCCGAAGAAGGCGGTGACAACGCCGATCGGCAGCTCGGCCGGGGCCATCACCGTCCGCGCCAGCATGTCGGTGCAGACGAGAAAGCCGGCGCCGACCAGCAGCGACAGCGGCAGCAACAGCCGGTAGCTGGGGCCGACCAGCAGCCGCATGGCGTGCGGGACGATGATCCCGACGAAGCCGATGAGGCCGCTGATCGCGACCGCCGCCGCGGTGCCGATGGTGGCGAAGACGACGACGGTGAGGCGGACGCGCCCGACGTTGACGCCGAGCGCGGCCGCCTCCTCGTCACCGACGCTCAACACGTCGAGCAGCCGCCGGTGCAAGAGCAAGGCGACGACGCTGACGGTGACGTAGGGGAGAACGAGGGTGACGTCGCGCCAGCCGGACGTGTCGAGGCGGCCGAGGAGCCAGGAGTAGGTCTCGCGCAGGGTCTCCGAGCGTTGCTGTTGCACGAAGGTCTGGAGCGCAGTTAGGAAGGAGGTGATCGTGACGCCGGCGAGGATCAAGGTTGCCGGGCTTCGCCCGGGGCCGACGCTGCGGCCGAGCGCGTAGGCGGCGGCGACTCCGGCAGCGGCGCCGACGAAGGCCGCCAGCGGCAGCAGGTCGTAGGAGGCAAAGCCGCCATGGCCATAGGCGATCGCTAGCGTCGCCCCCAGCCCGGCACCGGCGGCGATTCCGAGCAGGTAGGGGTCGGCCAGCGGGTTTCGCAACACGCCCTGGTAGCTGGCGCCGGCGACGGCGAGCATCCCGCCGACCAGGCAGGCGAGCACGACCCGTGGCGCCCGCAGCTGCCAGAGGATCGCCTCGTCGGCGCCCGACAGCGGTGAGTGCACATGCAACAGCGGCAGGTGCGCGGCGGCGGCGTCGACGATCGAGCCGACGCCAAGATGCACCGGGCCGACGCTGATCCCAACCAGCACCGAGGCGAGCAGAAAGCCGCCGGCGAGGATGAGAGCGACCGCGGAGCGGCCGAGCGAGACGGGATGCGGAGCGTCCGCCGCGGCCGCAGCGCCCGCGGTGGCGACCGGGACGTGAGGCGCACTCATCCGCGCGCCGTCGCAGCCTCGGCCGCCTTCACCTTCACGGCGATAAGGCGTATGAAGTTGACGATACGCGGGCCCCAGCGGGAGGCGATGTCGTCGCTGACGCCGACGACATCCCCGTGCTTGACGGCGCTGATCTGCCCCCAGCCCGGCCGCGCGGCGACCGTCGCCGGTGTCTGGTGGCAGCACTTGGTGTCGGCGAGGACGATCAGGTTCGGGTTCTGCGCGACGATGTACTCGCCCGACAGCTGGGGGTATTTGGAGCCGGTCTTGTCGGCGGCGTCGGCGATATCGCGCAGGCCAAACAGCCGGTAGGCCTGGCCGATGAAAGTCTTCGACGTCGCCGAGAAGTAATCGGGGCTGAGCTCGTGGTAGACGGAGAGCGGCTTCGCCGGCTTCGGTATCGACCGCACCGCCTTGGCGATCTGCGCGCGCATCCGCGCGACCAGCGCGGCCGCGCCGCGGCGGTGCCCGGTGGCCAGGCCGAGCTGCCTAATCTGGGCATAGGCAGCGGCGAGATTCCCGGCCGAGGGCTCGAGCAGAACCGGAATGCGCAACCTCTTCAGCGCTCGCAAGAGGCCGTTGGCGTCGGAGCTGGCGACGACCAGGTCGGGGCTGTAGCCGGCGACCGCCTCGGGGTTCGGCGTGTAGCCGGACAGCTTGGTCCGTGGCGCCCGTGCCGGGTAGTTCGACTGATCGTCGACGGCAACGACCTGCTTCCCGGCGCCGATTGCGAACAGATCCTCGGTCGCCGTCGGCGACAGCGAGACGATCCGAACCGGCCGCTTCTGCAGAGTAACCTTGCCGTTGGCGGCCCTGACCGTGACCGGGAACGGCGACTTCGCCGCCGCGCCCCTGCCCTGCTCCGCACCGGCGCAGGCCCCGGCGAGCGTTCCAGCGATGGTGAAGACCGCGAGCGACGCGCCCGCGAGCTTCTGTCTGACCATGAAAAAACCTCCGCGTGTCGCGGAGGAGGAGGCTCGGCGGCGCGAGGCCGCACAAACCGCCCTTCCTCCGAGGGCTGACGTTCGTTCGGCGTAGGGCAGGCGACCTGGCTCGGCCTGGTGGCCTCACAGTTGCGGGACAGCGCCGGTTTCGGACCGGACTTCGCTGCCGTTACGCCGGCCGGGGATATGTAGCCCGACGCCGCGAGCTTACGTCATCGAGAAGACGGAGGCAACGCGAAGCGGGCAGTCGTTCCGCCGCTGGCTGACCAGAGGCTCGCTGTGAAACTCCAGGGCCAGAGGCTCGGATGTGGGTCAGCCCTAACCCAGGGCCTCATCCCTTCATTCCGGGGCTACGACTTCGACCTTTATTCCCTCCGGATCGCGAAAGTAGAGAGCGTAGTAGCCGCCTGCGAAAGGGTGGCGGTCCTCGTAGAGAACGCTCAGTCCTCGCCGTCGCACTCCCGCCGTGATCAGGGCCGACACGAAGTGACCCTACAACGGGGCGGCGCGGGTGCGATTCCACGTCGACGACATTGACCCTCTAGTACGGCGGCTTCGGGTCGTACTGGATGTAGCGCCGCACCTCGCGCGCCTTCTCCGGCGA
This sequence comes from Actinomycetota bacterium, assembly GCA_046729915.1. Lineage (GTDB taxonomy): Bacteria > Actinomycetota > Thermoleophilia > Gaiellales > Gaiellaceae > AC-32. The sequence continues at coordinate 7,439 of JBKPHO010000266.1, forward strand.
GCCGAGGCGGCCGACCAGGTGGAGTGCCATGTCGAGGCCCGCCGAGACGCCCGCGGCCGTGATCACGTCGCCGTTGTCGACGAAACGGTCGTCCGGGCGCGGGGGCGATGTCGCGGCCGAGCGGCAGCAACTCGTCGAAAGCGCTCCAGTAGGTCGTCGCCGGCTGCCCGTCGAGCAGGCCGGCGTCTGCGTAGACAAGCGCGCCGGTGCAGACGCTGGTCATCAGCGTCCCCAGCTGCTTGAGACCGCGCAAGCGCGAGCGGATGGTCTCGTCGCCGAGCTGCGCGCGTGTGCCGCGGCCGCCGGGGTAGACGAGGACGTCGATGTCGCCAAGCTCCTTCCAGCTCGTGTCTGGGACGACACGCATGCCCTTGGCGCAGGTGACCGGGGTGGTGTCCTCACCAATCATCAGGAGTTCGAGGTCATCGGGATAGAGGAAGCGCCAGGCGGCGAGCACCTCCCATGGCCCGGCGAAGTCGAGCTCCTCAGCCCCCTCGAAGACAGCGATCGCTATACGCACGCCGGCGCGGTAGTCGATCTGAGTGGACACCGACACTACGTCTCAGTGGCGGCGGCTGTGCTCGCGCCGTATTCGCCGATCAGTTCGACGAGCCGTAGCGCCAGACGCAACGTCTTATCGCCGTCGTCGCGTTCGGGCGTGAATGTCGCCAGCGTCGCTGCGCGCAAGCGGAAGCGATCACCAGCGCCGTGGATAACGGCCTCGGCCTGCTCCTCCGATAGCCCGCCCGGCACCGGCTCGTCGACGATGCCGGGTGCGACATCGGGGCTGAAGCCGTCGAAGTCAATGTGGAGATAGATGTCGTCGACGCGATCGGCCAGCTTGTCGAGCGCGGCGCAGATGTCGCTCTCCGGTTTGCCATCGCGCCACGGGACGACTGTGATCGCCGATCGTTCGAGACGCTCGCGCTCGGCCTCGGGATAGAGGTCGCGGACGCCGAACATGACAATGTTCTCCTCCACGAGTGGTGTGCTGTCGCCGATCTGAGCCCAGTAGTTGCAATAGCAGTGGCCAGTCACGACCGCGAGCGACATTCCCGGGAAGAAGCCGCTCGCCGCTGTCTCGGGCGTGTTGAAGTCTGCATGGGCGTCGATCCACACGACGCCGGAGCGTGCATGGTCGAAGCCGCCGAGGACGCCTTGGCAGGTCACGCAAGAGCCAGCAAGCACGAGCGGCAAGCGGCCAGCGTCGATCGCAGCACCGACCAGCGATGCTACTTCTCTATTAACTGCCGCCGAAGAGCTCGCCGTGTCGCGGAAAGGGCCTGGGCGCTCGGCGACCTCGACTGTAACGTGGTGACCCTGCCCTTCCAGCAGCTCGCTCGCACCCGCCTCGATCAGACGGCGCGGGCCAGCGCTCGACCCATGGCGGTCATCGCCAGCGTGGGATGGAACCGGGATCAACGAGAGTTGGATAAGCACTCCTCGGGCTCGCCATCCTCAACAAGAGTCGCTTAGCCAACATAGCGCCGGCCGGAGGAAAGAAGGGTCGCATCGCCGCGTCCTCCAGTCGCAAGCAAGCGCAATGTGACTACACGTCATATCCACGCTAATCGAGTACGGCGCCGGCGACTCTAGTCGCACCAGGCGACCGAGACGCTCGCGTTCGCCACTCGCACGCTGACGGCGTACTGAAAAGCGCGCGTCCGGCGCCAGACGTATTCTCTCGCTGCCGGGCACATACTCCCGGCCGGTGTAACGCAGCGAAGTCCGGTGCAAATCCGGCGCTGTCCCGCAACTGTGATGCCCCGTGAGGGGACGAGCCAGGTCGCCTGCCCTACACCGGAACGGACGATAGCTCTCGACGGAAGGGCAGTTCGCGTGCAGACGCCGGGCCGCCTCCGCCGAGACCGGAGGTGGTCAAAGCGTTGAACGGCAGAACGACCGACCGGCGAGTAGGCGACGCCGACATGGAGACGGCGCGGGTCGCACTTGGCGTCGGGGTAATCGTCGTTGGCGGCGACAATGTCCTCTTCGGCTTGCGCCGCGGCGCCCACGGCGGTGGGACCTGGTCTTTCCCCGGCGGCCACATCGACGGTGGCGAGAGCCCCGAGGCCTGCGCCCTGCGCGAACTCGAGGAGGAGACGGGCTTGCGAGCGCTCAACCCACGCCGCGTCGGCGAGACCGAGGACGTCTTTCCTGACGGGTCGCGGTACCAGACCTGCTTCGTCCGCGTTGACTGGGCCGGCGATGAACCGATGCTGCGCGAGCCGGACGCTTGCGAACGCTGGTGCTGGTTCGCTTGGGACGACGCGCCCGAACCGCTGTTTTTGCCAGTCGTCAGCCTGCGCGCGACCGGATTTCGCCCATGAGCGGTCGATCGGAGCGCGTTCGGCTTAAAGGCTTGGCGGCAGCGAAGCGGGCGGCAGCGAAACGGGCGGCCGTCGGCGTCGTGCAGCACATCCACATCGCCGATGACGCCGGCGTTCCCATGCGTGCCGTCGACAGGGTCCGCGCGATGGCGAACGTCGGGCTCGACGGTGATCGCTACGCCTACGGACACGGCCATTACGTGGACGAGCGCGTCAGCCGCGACCTAACCTTGATCGAAGCCGAAGCGATCGAGGCGCTCGCGCGCGAACACGGGATAGAGCTCGCGTCCGGCGAGACTCGCCGCAACCTGACGACCCGCGGCGTCGACCTGAACGCCCTGGTCGGACGGCGATTCTGGGTTGGCGACGTTCTCTGCCTTGGCGCGCATCTCTGCGAACCGTGTCGGTACCTGGCCGACCTAATCGGTAAGCCGCTGTTGCGTCCGCTCGTCCATCGCGGCGGCCTTCGCGCCGACATCGTCCGCGGCGGCGTCATCCGAATCGGCGACGAGATACGCCCAGCGGACGAGGACTAGTGACGAAGTCGCTGAAGATCGGGCTGCTGCATCTCTCGCCCAAACTCGGCGCGCTGGACGCCAACCGCCCGTTGATCGAATCCGGCACGCGCGCCGCGGCTGGCCTCGGCGCCGAGTGGATCATCTCTGGCGAGCTAGTCGTTTGCGGTTACCGCTTCGCGCCGGTGCTGGGAACGGACTGGATTAGCGAACAGCCCGACCTTTGGATGCGCCGTCTAGCCGAACTCAATGCGGAGCTCGGCGTCGTCAGCTTTGTCAGTCACCCCGAGCGCGACAGTGCTGGCGGGCGGCTCTTCAACAGCCTCTTCGTGATCGGACGCGACGGCCGCCTCGTCGGACGGCAGAGGAAGCTTCGCCCGACGCCGGTCAGCGAAGACTGGGCGAATCGCGGCGAGCTCAGTCGGCCCATCGTCGTCGACGGGCTCGAGGTTGGGCTGCTCGTCTGCGCCGACGCCTACTCCGCGGAGCCGGGAGCCCGCCTACGCACTGCGGGAGCGGAGATGCTTGTCTCGTCCGCCGCTTGGTGGCCCGGCCGGTGGGGTCCGAACGGAGAGTGGGAAGCGCGGTCGCGAGAAAGCGGATTACCGCTGATCGTCTGCAACCGCACCGGCCGCGAAGGCGCCTCGCACATGGTCGGCGCCCAAAGCGTGATTGTCGATCGCGGCGCGAAGCTCCTGACGCTGCGGGCAGCCGAGTCGACCGTGTTCGTCGTCGATTGCGACCTCGACCACGGGCATATCGCTTCCTGCGAGCTCGCGGCCACGACGCCGGTAATAACGACGAGTCCCGGTCCGGCGCGGGTCGACTAGCGAGGACTCCTGGCCCGCGTCGCCCTCATCAGCGATATCCACGGCAACGGCGTCGCGCTCGAGGTGGTCCTCGCTGACATCGCCAGGCGCAACGTCGACGAGATCGTATGCCTCGGCGACATCGCCGCCGGTGGGCCGCAGCCGCTCCAGGTCGTCCGCCGCCTGCACAAGCTCGGCTGCCTCGCCGTCCGCGGCAACGCCGAAGACTGGCTGCTCGAGAGCCTGCCAGCTGGACGGAGCGAGGCCACGCGGCGGCTAAGCAACATCGTCGCGTGGGCACGCGCGCAGCTTGGTGGCGACGACCTCGCCTACCTGGCCGCCTTGCCCGCGACCGCGCGCTGCAGCGTCGGCGGCCTCGAGCTTCTGTGCGTTCATGGGTCGCCGCGCTCGAATCTCGAGCCGCTGCTGGCGACGACGCGCGACGGCGCGCTCGACGAGGCCATTGCCGACGCGGGCGCTCACGTTCTTGCCGCAGGTCACACCCACCTCCAGCTCCTCCGCAAGCACCACGACAGCGCGCTGATCAACCCCGGCAGCGTCGGCTTGCCGCTCGCTGCGATGATGGGATCGCCACCGCTACCGAGGTTGGCCGAGTACGCCCTTGTCACCGTCAACGACAGTGACATCGAGATCAGCTTCCGGCGTTTGCCGATCGACGTCGATGCGTTGCGCGCCGCCTCCGCGCTGATGCCGCACCCGACCTGGGCCGGCGACCTCGAGCAACGGATTAGACGTTGGAATGCTCGAGCCGGATGACGGGCGAGAAACGTCCGGCGCTAGAGGGCCTTGCGGTAGATCGCCTCCCACTGCGACCACTGTCCGCGCGCGCGCGGCGTGCGCCAGGTCCGGGCGAGGCGTGGTGGCACGACCGCCTCGTCGTCTGCGAACAGGACACTGAGCTCGGTCTCGGCGAACAAGTGCACGTTGAGGCCGGCCTTCGGGCCGGCGAGATAGCGGACGGTGAAGCCGCCGTCGACGTTGCGTTCGATCACATCGTGGTCGTACTCGAGCTCGGTGCCGACGGCATTGACACGCAGACAGAACAGGCCGCCGGGCTCGAGGCGCGCCTGTGCAGCAGCGATGTGCTCGTGCGCGGCAGCGCGGTCGCCGTGCTGGAACACCTGGATGCCGACCACGAGGGGATACGTCGCGCCATCCGGCAGCGCCGTCAGGTCGCCTTGGACAAGGCGGGCACGCCGGTCCGGCGCGCGCTCGGCGAGTTGCGCCAGGGCGCGCTCCGAGATATCGAGGCCGACCAACTCGAGGCCGGCGGCGACGAGCGCCAGGTAGTTGCGGCCGTTGCCGCAGCCGATGTAGACGCCGTCGCGGCCGATCGCGCCGTGTGCGCGCGCAGCGGCGACGATGTCGGCGACGAACGGCAGCGGCGGCTCCTCGCGGTAACGGCCCGCCGCGTACTCGATGTCCCAGGCGCGCGCGGCGGCGTCGGTGCCGAACTTGGTCACCGAGGCATTGTCGTCGCCGTTGCCGACAGCGCGGAACGGTGGCGAAGCTAACCGCGCGGCCGAAACTGCGTACCGCCAGCTATGGCTGGACGATCGTCGCTGTGCTCGCCGTGACCGAGACGATCTCCTGGGGCGTCCTTTACTACGCCTTCGCCGTCTTCCTGCCGTCGATGCAGCATGAGCTCGGCTGGTCGAAAACCGAACTGACCGGCGCCTTCTCGCTCGCGTTGGCGACCTCCGCCCTCGCCGCCTTCCCGGTCGGCCGCTGGCTCGACCGCCATAGCCCGCGGCCGCTGATGACGCTCGGATCGCTCGGCGGTGCCTTGCTCGTGCTCGCCTGGTCACAAGTGCACACCCTGCTCCTCTTCTATTTGATCTGGGTTGGCATCGGTCTGGCGATGGCCTGCGTCCTCTACGAGCCCGCCTTCACCGTCGTCACCAAGTGGTTCCGCGCGCGTCGGCGGGAGGCGCTGACGGCGGTCACGCTGGTCGGCGGCTGGGCCAGCTTCGTCTTCTCGCCGCTGTGCAACGGGCTGATCGAGGCGCAGGGGTGGCGTCACGCGTTGATCACGCTCGCGGTGATCCTTGCCTCCGCGACCGTGCCGTTACACGCGATGTTCCTGCGACCGGCGCCAGCGCACGATCGGCAAGAGCGAGCCGATATAGCCGGCCACCTACCCGCGGCCGTCTTGGAACCGCAGGTGGCCGCCGAGGTTGCGATCGGCTCGGCCTCGTTCTGGTACCTGACCGCGGCGTTCGTCATCAGCTCATTCGCGATTTCCGCGGTCGGCGTCCACCTGTTCTCGTATCTGCTCGCCGGCGGGCGTAGCGCCGCCTTCGCCGCGTTTGCCGCAGGGCTGATGGGCCTGATGCAGGTCCCTGGTCGCCTCGTTTTCGCCGCCGCCGCTCGGTTCTTGCCACGTCGCCACGAGGCGCCCGCTGTCTTCCTGCTCCAAGGTGTCGGGCTGGCAGTGCTCGCGGCGGCGACGTCCGCGGGCGGCGTGCTGGTCGCCGTGTCCCTTTTCGGTATGGGAAACGGAATGGCGACGCTCGTACGTGCGACGGCGATCGCCGACGCCTACGGCGCCACCTCCTACGGCAGCATCGCCGGTGCTGCCGCCGCCTTCGCGACCGGCGCGCGCGCGATCGCACCCGTTGCGGCCGCCGCTCTCTATGTCGCCTTCGGTGGCTACAAACCGCTGCTCTGGCTGCTCGTCGTCGGATCAGCTCTGGCGGCGTTGGCAGCGCGCCGAGCTAACCAGCAGTTGGCGACCGCCTAACAGCGTGCATAGCTGAACCGAGAAGGGGCACCTAGTCGGTCAGCAGCTCGTGTGCTGACCGACTAGGTGCAGGAGCCGTGCGACCTGGCGGTACGGGTCTGTCTGCCCGGCCCGCCACTCGGCCTCGACCGCCAGCTCGCTGTCGTTACCGACGGGTTCATCGCCGAGGTGGTCAGTGAAGGTGCGGATCCCGTACCAGGCGATCACGCTAAGCGCGTGCCGCTCGAACATCGCGGTCAGCGATTCCAGCGAGTCGCCGCGCGTGACGACGCCCACGCGGCCGAGATCGGCGTTCGCGTCGAACAGGGTGATCGCGTCGGCGTAGCGGCGCTCGAGGGCGGCCCGCATGGCAAGCGCATCGCCATTCTTGGCAATCAGCGACACGACCCCGTCGGCACGAGCGAGGCTCGCCAAGACCTCAACGACCGGCTCGGTCGAGGGCAGGTACATGACCACCCCCTGGCAGAGGACGGCGTCGAAAGCGGCTACTGGGTAAAGCTCAACGCAGCGTTGCGCGTCAGCCTGCACCAGCTCGACACGTTCTCTGATCGCTGGCTCCACGGCGCCGAGTCGCTCGGCAGCCCGGCGCAGCATCTCGTCAGACGGGTCGGCGAGAACGACGTGATAGCCGCGCTCGGCAAGCCTCAGCGCCTGATGCCCCGCGCCGCCGCCGACATCGATGACGCTCGCCGGGGGCGGTGGCAGGTGCAGGTCGAGCTGCCGGGCGGCCAGCTCGTAACGCACTAGTCCGCGCAGAAGGTCGTAGTGATCGACGAACCGCTGCGCGAGCGATTCGTATGGATCTGGCGGCACCGAGGGCATAAGGACACTTGTGGTAGCAGACGACTCGGCTGCTGATCGGCCGTGAAATAGACACGGCCATTACGCGAAAGCGGCGCCGACAGGCCGACACCGAAATCCGCTGGAAAAGGGCAGTCGGCATCGCGCATGGACGGCACGGCAAAGCTTGGGGACAGGTTTTGGGGAGGACTGGTGCGGCCGTCGTCGGCCCTCACCACCTAGGCGTCGACCGTCCCTTAGTCCCTTATGCACACGCGCGCGCGAGGGACGCTCGCGCGGCCGTGAATAGGAGCCTGCGGCAGCCCTCTTTCGCGACGATGCAGCTATGGCGATGGGCACCTATCTCGCCCTTGGGGACAGCATCTCGATCGACGACTACACCGGCCTGCCTG
>JBKPHO010000267.1:0-3237 GCA_046729915.1 Actinomycetota bacterium
CTTCCCCATCGGACTCGACCAGCCCGTCCCGTTCAAGGCGCTGAAGAGTTGTGTAGACCTGGCCGACGTTCAGTGGCCAGACCTCGCCGGTTCGCAGCTCGAACTCGCTCTGAAGCCGCAGGCCGTACTTCGAGCCGTCGCTCAGCAGGGCAAGAAGGGCATGGGGGACGCTCACTAGTGGTTCCCAAGGTTAGTCATACTGAGTATTATACTGAGTATGTTAGCCGGTACAAGTTGTCTTACCGGCTCGCTCACGCGCTGAACACACTGCTCGTCGAGATGGCGCGTGTGCGTTAAAGACCGTAGAGGAGAAGGTCGCGGGCCGACTCGTCGATTATCGGTTGCCGCGCCTGACACGATGGCGGTCTACCCGTAGCGCACGTCGGATCGTTCGCGATCCCAGGTAGGGACGGACCGTTCAGCCGTCGAGCTGGTTTGGGAGGCCGAAGCGGGCGAAGAGTCGTGGAGAGACAAATGCCGTCACCTCGGCGATGCGGTCGCCGCGCAACGTGAGCACGTCCAGTACCGCCGCCGCGAAATGGCGCTCCTCCGCGAGCCATGCGTAGCAGCCGACTGCGAGTTGCCCGTTGGCGCTGACCGGCCGATGCCGCCAACGGGTCGTGAGCGCATGTTCAGCGAGGAAGGGGTTGATCGCCTCGCGACCGTGGTACCACGTTCGCATCGGAGGCATTGCCCAGGCGGCATCTTCGGTCAGGAGCTCGACGAGGCCGTCGATGTCCGCGCGCTCGAATGCATCCATGTATGAGACCACGAGCTGCCGCGCGCGTGCGTCGCCCAGAGACCGGAGCGTGGCTTGCTGGCTCTCTGCGGGAATTCGCTCAGCGGCCGTGCGCCGCGCGCGCTGCAGCGCACTGTTGACGGAGGCTACGGTTGTGTCGAGGAGCTCGGCGACCTCCCGGGCGGAGTAGTCGAGTACCTCGCGCAGGAGCAGCACGGCACGCTGTTGCGGGGGCAGATGCTGCAACGTTGCGACAAACGCCAGCTCGAGCGTCTCTCGCTCCTCGTACCGTGCTGCCGGGGCGGTCGTTCCATCCTCGAGCGCGAGCGACTCGTCCGGATAGGGCTCTATCCAGACGGACTCGGCGAGCGGCTCACCGGGCGGGGTGTGTGGAGCGGCTGCCGGCCCATGACCGGAAGGGAGTCGTCGCCTCGGCCGGCGCGCGACCAGCTGCAGGCAGCTGTTGGTTGCGATCTTGTACAGCCAGGTTCGGATCGAGCTGCGCCGCTCGAAGCGTGCGAGGCCGCGCCAGGCACGAAGCAGAGCGTCCTGTAGCGCGTCGTCGGCATCCTCCAGAGAGCCGAGCATTCGATAGCAGTGTGCGTGGACCGCGCTTCGGTGCGGCCCGACGAGCTCGCCGTAGGCTCGCTCGTCGCCCCGCCTCGCCAGGTGGAGCAGCTCTGCCTCACGGTCCGTCACAAACGTCGCTGCGGAGCTCATTCCCCTTCGAACTTAGATCACCCTAGGGCGGGAAACTCATCGCCTTCGGAGCGATGAGTTGCGCGTCGGTGCGCGATCCAATCTCTTGATTGCGTCAAACGGAAAGGAGCCGACATGCGTCGCCATCTGTCCTGGCCAGTAGCACGGCCCGCCGCTCTGCGGCCGGCCAGACTCGTAGCGCTCGAGGCGCGCCGGCGTGCACGTCGGGATCTGCTGCGGGAGTGGGAGTAGCGGCCGATTGATCACGTCTCGGCGCCGAAGAGGCGAGGATGCCTCGGAGGGCGGCGACATGACCCGCGAATCGCTTGCGCCCGAGCGCCGTCAGCCGCGGCCGGCGATCAGCCGCTGCGCGACGGCCTAGTGGACGGCGCCGAACGTGACTGTCGCCACCGCAACGACCCACGCGTTCGCCATGTCCGTCAGCACGCCCCAGGACGATCCAGCACGCGGCGAGGCCCCACCAGTACCACCTGGGCATTCCGATCTGGTCGATCACTCGTTGTCGCGCTTGCTCCACGTCTCGAAGAGCGATCGCTGCTCTGCGTTGGTCATGTAGTTCGTCATCTGCGAGCTCCTTAAGCAGGGCGGTCGCATCTCCGGGCCGCCCGGCCGCCTACCGTTCGCGCTTCGAGGTCGGGGCGATGACCGGCACGCTGGACTAACGGTCCGCCGAGCTGCAGCGTTGTCACTCTCACGGGAGATCGGGATTAGCGTGCGGCGCTGAGCAGTCCGAGCTGCGCGGCCACCGGCTCGATGCTGAGCTCCATCAGAAACTGAAGCTCGTCGCTCGGCTCGTACTCCTTCATGCGGGCCGCAACGGCGGCTTTCGCGCGCTCCGGCTCCGACCAGTCTGCTGCGCCGACTGCGTCGACGAACGTCTCGATGTAGCCCCGCTGCCAGTCCCACATCTGGGGGCCGACCGGACCGCCATGGCCGATGTAAAAGACGGCATCGGCGGGGAAACGGTCGCGCAGCTTGACGATGTTCACGAGCCACTCGGCGTGGAACCCGTCTGCGAGGTAGCAGTGTTTGTGGTCGTAGATCTGGTCGCCGAGGAAGACGGTCTTCGCGTCCTCGCCGAGCACCCAGGGGCTGTCGTGCGGCGATTCGCTCGGGCCGAGGTCGATCACGGTGAACGTGATTCCGTCGAAGGTCACGCTTTCGCCATCCTCGACTGGCGTGTTCGGGAAGATGCGCTCGACGGGCCACTCGCCGCCAAACATCGGCCCGACGATCGCATCCTTGGCCGGGTCGTCGCGGGCGATCGTGTCGATGACGCCCTGCGGAGCGATGATCGGCACGTCGTCGTTCGCGACGACCTGGGCGAGCCCCGCGTAGTGATCAGGATGCGAGTGCGTTACGAGAACGGCGCGGAGCGGTTTGCCGATTCGCTCGAGCGCCTCACGCATCGCGCTGCTGTCCGAGATGGTCAGCAGCCCGTCGACGGCAACGATCCCGGACTCCGTCTCAACTGCGTATGCGTTGACAAACGCGCCTTCGTGCCTGGTCGGGAAGCGGTGTACGGTCGGTTGGTCAGCCATGGGGGTCTCCTTCCTCTGGTCCGAGGGTAGGCGCCCCGGCTCGGGCTCCGAAACACCGTTCACGTCTCGATCCAAACCGATTTCGTATCGGTGAGGAGTACGCTGCACGGGGATGCCCGAGCTGCGTCACCTGCGGTACTTCGTCGCGGTCGCAGAGGAGCTGAATTTCAGCCGCGCCGCCCGCCGCCTGCGGATGGCGCAGCCGCCGCTCAGCGTCGCCATCCGGCAGCTCGAGGC
>JBKPHO010000268.1:0-1382 GCA_046729915.1 Actinomycetota bacterium
CGGCTGACGAACAACCACCTTCCGGACTTCCAGCCCAGCTGGTCGCCGAGCGGCCGCTGGCTCGCCTTCACGAGCATCCGCACCGGGCTGTCCCAGATCTACCGCATGCGCGCCGACGGCAAGGGCCAGCGGCGGCTGACGAACGCGCTCGGAAACTGCGACTCGCCCGCTTGGTCGCCGCGCGGGACACTGATCGCCTTCCACTGCGCGATGGCGGCCGAGAAGGTCTCGGTCATGCGGCCGGACGGGAAGCACATCCGACCGCTCCTCCGCCGGACGGAGACGATCGAGACGCGGCCGACCTGGTCGCCGGACGGCCGCGTGATCGCGTTTGACCGCAACCTGTACGGGCCCTCCTGGCGCGGGCTCGGCATCTGGACGATCCGGCCGGACGGCCGCCGCCTGCACCGCATCACCGCGGTCGGGGGCGACCCGGCGTTCTCCGCGGACGGCCGCTGGCTTGCCTTCACGTGGCCGCGCAACGGGAACCAGCAGCTGTACAAGGTGCGCTCGAGCGGCCGCGGGGTCGTTCAGCTGACGAACACCTATGGCATCACCGAGGGCTCGCCAGGCTGGCAGCGCGCTCGCTGATCCGGCCCGCGTCGAGCGGAAGCACCGCCAGCTCGGGCGGCGGGCGGCGGACGAAGCCGTCGAGGAGCAGCAGGTCCTCGGCCTGGTCGGAAGTGAGCGTCTCCGCGAGGGCTCGGCCGGCCGAGCACGCAACGAGCCCCGCTTCGATCTCGAGCCTCGCGCCTGCTCCGGGCGGGAACGAGCGGACGCTGCGCACCACGCCGCCCGAGACGAAGAAGGCCCTCTGCCAGCCGGCCTCGGCGGCCGGAGCGATCAGGCAGGCCTCCAGCCCGCGCAGCCGTTCCAGCCGGCGCAGCCGCTTGACGACGTGCTCGAGCGCCTCGATCCGGTCCCGCAGCCGCGCGGCCTCCTCGTAGCGAAGGCTCTCCGCCAGGTGCGAGAGCCGGGCGCGAAGGCGGGGCAACGGCCCGCCGTCGAGCAGGCGGTCGAGCTCCTCCGCCGTGCACGAGGCCAGCGCCCGCGCCGCCATTGAAGCCCTCCGGCGGCTCGTGATCGGGCCGAGCTCGGTGGCGGTCTTGGTGACGACGAACTCCTCGCCCCGTCGCTTCAGGTAGACGCCGTGCTCCCTCCGGCGGCTGCGCGAGTTCGCAGGTGGCTGCAGCTCGCGGATCAGGCGCAGCTCGTCGAGGGCGGCCTCGAGCTCGGAGCCGAGCACGCGCCACTCGACCCGCCCGAGCGCGAGCAGCGCCGCCTCGACCGAGGGCCGCTGGCGTTCGCTGCCGAAATAGGAGCGCAGCCGCGCACGCAGGTCACGGGCCCGGCCCACGTAGAGCACCTGCCCGTGGCGGTCG
>JBKPHO010000269.1:0-3202 GCA_046729915.1 Actinomycetota bacterium
CTCGTGAGGTCCACTGCCGCCTCACCGCCTGAAGCGACAATCTGATCGAGGAAGGAGTTGACCATCTGCGCAAGCTCGGCTCGGCGGTACTCGAGGAACTTCGGAAAGTTCTCGGGGTCCCAGAGTTCTGGCGTCGTCGGAATGCCTTGGCGCGTAAGCGCCTCGTCGCCGCGCCTGTCGATGATGTCCGGAAAGTACGCCTCCGGCGTCTTGTTCGAAATGGAGCGGTTCTTGCTCCCGCTCACGAACGCAAGGTTTGCAATTTCGCTGATTTCGCGGCTGTCGAAACCGAGCTTCGTCATGATTGACTTCGGGAAGATGTGGTGCGCCTGAACGTAGTGAGAGCGGCCGGCGTGTGTGAGCGATAGGCCGAGGCCGGTCCGCCAGTCCTGCGCGCCCGCTTTCTTTAGCGCGAGGTATGCGGTCGAATAGAGGGGGTTTCGCCAGTTGCGACCGGCAAAGTCTGCAGCCGCGAATCGGATCCGACCGAACTGCTGCCTAACGATCTCGAGAAGGTCTTCGGGTGTCCCGTTGCGTCTGAACAACAAGCTCAAGTCGGCATCCAGGATCGTTTCGCTCGAGCCTCGCGAGTAGTGGCCAAACGCGTTCGCGACGAAGAGCCAATGCAGCACACTCCGCTCCTCCTCGGGCGAAAGCTGCTCGTCGCGGAGATCCCCAAGGACAGCTATCGGAATGATCAAGAGCGGGCTCGACAACAGTGATTCGTCCTCGATGCCCGCATTCGTCTTCAGGAAGTTGACGGCGAAACGCAGACCATTCTTTGCTCGCTCCCAAGCGTCTTGGAGGCGCTCGAGCCTTATTCCGCCAACCGTTCGGAACCGGCTCTGCCCTGTCGCGAACACGACGAGAGTGCGAACGAGCAGGCCGAGGTCGAATGTGAACCACCAGTTCTGCTCGCACTCGTCCGAGAATTCCTCGAAGAGATCGAGTGAGGTCGGCCACTTCGCGGTGATCTGAGCGAGCGCAAGATCAGAACCTCGGAGCTTCATTCCCAGTGAGTTGACGCGCACAAAGATCTCGGCAACTTCCTCATACGAAAGGTCGCGTTCGAGAACTTGCATCACATACTGGTACTGCCTGAGCTGGCGAACCCGCTGAAGCTTCTTCGTGTATCGGTCATACGCTTCATCGTCTGGCGTGATCCCGAGTGGCTTGAGCAGCTGCCAGTCGGTGATGTCGTGATTGAAGATGTCGGAGACCTTCACCCAACGCGGGTCGGCAAGAAGGGCCCTCCATGCAACTACAAATGTGTAGTTCTTTACGCGCTCCTGGACGCTCCTTCCTTCGCCCTCGGCCGCGGATTCCCCTCCGTCACCGTCCTCACCCGCCTCATCAACGCCCACGGCTTCACCAGTTACGGCGTCGTCCTCGACTTCCTCGAAATCAGAGGGAGGACCGTCAGGATGATCGAGGTTAAAGGCGATCTCGACCGGTCGGACGCGGTTCTTGAAACGGAGCGGTTCGCCGCGCACGACAGCCGACAGCGACGTGAGCCGCTGCTGCCCATCGAGGAGCAGCTTCTGACTCCCGAAGGCGCCACTCTGTTGTTCGATCGCCAGATCGCGCCCTGGCACCTCAAGGTCGGTCTCCCACACGAGGATCGTTCCGGAGGGATAACCGCGATAGAGCGAATCGAGAAGGTCACGTACCCGAGTGGCTGGCCAGACGTAGCGCCGCTGAAGTTCTGGGAGTCGCAGCTCCCCGCGATTGATCATGTCGACGAGCTCGCCGACGCTGATGTCGACCTTCGGCACGGACCCTCCTTCCGGAGCTGTGTGCTGCCGATTGTAAGATCACGCGCAATCGAAGACGTCCTTTCCCTGCGCGCCAGGCGCTTGCGTAAGGGCTGATCGGGGCCGCTCAGGCGGTCAGTCTGCGCGTCGCTTACAACACGGCGAATCCACGAGACTCGCCGCGATACTGCTCTCGGTGGAGGCCTTGGTCGTAGCTGCGCGCGATGCCGGCGTGCGGGACGAGCGGTTGCTCTCGGCGATCGCAGCGGTGCCTCGCTCCGGGTTCGTTCCCGCGGCGTACGTCGGGCAGGCGGACTTCGACGCGCCGGTTCCGATTCCGCACGGTCAGGTGACGACTCAGCCATCGCTCGCCGCGCGGATGGTTGAGGCGCTCTCGCTCACCGGGGACGAGCGCCTGCTCGAGATTGGCACCGGCTACGGCTGGCAGACGGCGCTGCTCGCTCAGCTCGCGCGCCAGGTGTTCAGCATCGAGCGGTTCGCCGATATCGCCGAGACTGCACGCGCCGCGCTCGCGGACCGCCAGAACGTCCAAATCGTTGTCGGCGACGGGAGCGAGGGCCTGCCGGAGCACGCGCCGTTCGACGCGATTCTCGTCGCGGCCGCCTACCCGAGCGTGCCGGGGCCGCTCACGGAGCAGCTCGCCGAGGGCGGGCGGCTCGTGCAGCCGCTCGGGCCGGGCGGGGCTGAGGAGGTCGTCCTGTTCGAGAAGCGCGACGGCGCACTGCAAAGAGTCCGCTCGCTCGGCGGCGCGCACTTCGTCCGCCTGCACGGGCGGCACGGGTTCGCGTGAGGCTCGCCCTCGCCGGCGACACCATGCTCGGGCGAGGCGTCGCTGAGGAGCTCGGGAGACGCCCGCCGGAATCGCTCGTCGACGAAGCGATCGCCGAGATCACGCGCGCTGCCGATCTCTTTGTCCTCAACCTCGAGTGCTGCATCTCTGAGCGCGGCGAGCCCGTGCCGGACAAGATCTTCACGTTCCGCGCGCCGCCGGCGGCGATTGAGACGCTGCTCCATCTTGGCGTCGACTGCGTCACGCTGGCCAACAACCACGCGCTCGACTACGGGCTCGACGCCTTCCTCGACACCCTTGCGCATCTGCGCGAGGCCGGGATCGCCTGTGTGGGAGCGGGCCGAACTGTCGAGGAGGCCCGGTCGCCGGTCGTTGTCCGAGGGCTGCCGATCGTCGGCTTCGCCGACCACGAGCGCGGCTTCGCCGCGGGCCCGGATCGTCCGGGGATCGCCTTCGCCGATCTCGGTCACGGCCTTCCGGCGTGGCTTCGCGAGTGCGCTCCGGGCGCCCTGATCTGCCCACACTGGGGGCCGAACATGGCGCCCTCCCCCGTCCCGCATGTGGGCGTGGCGGCGCGGGAGCTCCGCGACGCGGGCGCGACGCTCGTCGCGGGCACCTCTGCGCACGTGTTCCAGGG
>JBKPHO010000270.1:0-3034 GCA_046729915.1 Actinomycetota bacterium
GAAGGTCGAGAAGATCGTCTTCGACCACCACGCGGGCGAACCGCCGGAATGGGCGGGCCCGGAGCACGCGTTCGTCTCGGACGACGGCGCGCTGACGACGACCCTGGTCGGCGTGCTGGCCGAGCGCGAGCTCGCCGTCACGCCGGTCGAGGCGACGGCCTTCGCGCTCGGCATCCACGAGGACACGGGCTCGCTCACCTACTCGACCTCGACGCAGCGCGACGCGGAAGCGCTGGCGTGGTGCCTCCGCCACGGAGCACAGCAGGAATTGCTCGCGGAGTTCCGCCACTCGCCGCTGACCGAGGACGAGCGCGAGCTTCTCAGCGCGCTTCTCGACCGGCTCGAGCCGCGCGAGCTCGCGGGCGTCGAGGTGCTCGTCTCCGCTGTCTCGTGGCCCCGCTACGTGGACGGGGTCTCGAACCTCGCGCACAAGGTCGTCGACCTCACCGACACGAAGGCGCTGGTGCTGCTGGTCGAGATGGACGGGCGCGTCTTCTGCGTCACGCGCAGCCGCACCCCGGAGCTCGACGCCGCAGCGATCGCGGCGGCCCTCGGGGGCGGCGGCCATCCACAGGCGGCCTCGGCCATCTACCGGGGCAGCCTCGAGGAAGCCCGGGAGGCGCTGCTCGCCGGGCTCGCGGACGCCGTGCGCGAGCCGCTCACCGCGGGCGAGATCATGTCCAGCCCCGCGCGAACCGTTTCGCCTGACGAGACCGTTGCCCGCGCCCTCGTCGCCTGCCAGCGCTACGCCCAGAGCGGGATCCTCGTCGCCGAGGGCGAGCGACTCGAGGGCGTCGTCGGGCGCGAGGACCTCGACCGTGCGGTCGCGCACGGCCTGTCGCACGCGCCGGTCAAGGGCTTCATGAGCGCCCGTGTCGCCTCGTGCGACGAGCAGGCCCCGCTCGCGGAGCTGCAGCGACTGCTCGCGGGCGGCGGGGAGCGCATCGCCGTCCTGCGCGACGACCGCGTCGCCGGCGTCGTCACGCGCGGAGACGTCTTGCGCGCGCTGGGGCAGCACGCGGTGCCGGCGGAACGGCCGGGGCCGATGCTCACCGAGGAGCTCGCGCGCCTCAAGCGGCTGCAGCCCGTCTTCGAGGCGGTTGCGGCCGTCTCCGAGCCCTTCGAAGGCGTGTACCTCGTCGGCGGCACCGTTCGCGACATCCTGCTCGGCGAGCGCAGCTTCGACGTCGACATCGCGGTCGAGGGAGACGCAATCGCGCTCGCGCAGGCGCTGGCGGACGTGCTCGGCGGGCGTGTCCGCCCCCACAAGAAGTTCGGCACCGCGGTCGTGCTCTACGGCGATGGCGAGCGCGTCGACGTCGTCACCGCCCGCACCGAGTTCTACGACGCGCCTGCAGCGCTCCCGACCGTCGAGCACGCCTCGATCCGCGAGGACCTCTTTCGCCGCGACTTCACCATGAACGCGATGGCGGTCTCGCTGAAGGGCGCCGACCTCGGGCGGCTCGTCGATCCGTTCGGCGGTCGGCGCGACCTCGAGGCCAGGACGCTGCGGGTGCTGCACAACCTGTCCTTCATCGACGACCCAACGCGGATCTTCCGCGCGATCCGCTACGAGAACCGCTACGGCTTCCGGATGGACGAGCACACGCAGCGGCTCGCTCGCGGGACGATCGAGATGGGGCTCGTCGGCGACCTCTCCTCCGCACGGCTGCGCGACGAGCTGGTGGCGCTGCTGGAGGAAGGAGACGTCGACCACTCGATCCTGCGGCTCGGAGAGCTCGGAGCCGACCGCGCGATCCATCCGCACCTCGCCGCGGACGAGGAGGCGGTCGCGCTCCTGCGCCGCCTCACCGAGCTGCGGGACCACTACGCGTTGGCCATCCCCTCGTGGCGGCTCGGCCTCGCCGTGCTCGCCCGCCGGCTGCCGCCCGACGAGGCGTACGACTGGCTCCAGCGCCTGAAGGTCCGGCGCCGGGACGCCGAGGCGATCGCCGCAGCCGTGACGGTCGGCCCTCGGCTCGTGGAGCGGCTGCGCGACGAGGCGGAGCCCGCCGACGTGGTCGGGCTTGCGGATCCGTACGCTCCGGAGGCGCCCTTGTTCGCACTCGCGCTCGCCGACCTGCCCGCGCTGCACGCGTACTTCGAGCGGCTCCGCGGCGTGCGTCTCGAGGTCAGCGGCGCCGACCTCGCCGAGCTCGGCCTTGCCGAGTCTCCGCGCGTAGGGGAGGTGCTTGCGGAGCTGAGACGCCGGAAGCTGAACGGCGAGCTGGACGGCCGCGACTCGGAGCTCGCGGCGGCACGGGAGCTGATCGCGCAGTGATCCGCTGGGACGACGCACCGCGTCCATACGAGGTTGTCTTCTCGACGCGCGAGGGCGGGGTCAGCGAGGGCCCCTTCGCGTCGCTGAACCTCGGCCGCGCGACCGCGGACGAGCCTGAGCGGGTCGACGAGAACCGCCGCAGGCTGTGCGCGGAGGTCGGCGCCGACCCCGACGCCCTGACCATGAACTACCAGCACCACTCGGCGGACGTGCTGCGGGCTCTCGCGGGCTCGCGAGGCGAGCGCGGCGACGGCCTCTGGACCCACGAGCGCGGCCTGCCGCTGTTGGCGCTGGCCGCGGACTGCCTCCCGATCGCGCTCGCGCGGGCGAACGGCGCGCGGCCTGCGCTCACGGTGCTGCACGCGGGCTGGCGCGGCCTCCTGGGCGGGATCGCGCACGCCGGTGTGTCGACGCTCGGTGATGGCGCCGTGGTCGCGGTCGTCGGCCCGGGCATCGGGCCGTGCTGCTACGAGGTGGGCGAGGAGGTTGCGGACCCGTTCCGCCGCGCCTTCGGCTTCGGGCTCTACCGCGACGGCAGGCTCGACCTCTGGACCGCGGCCGAGCGGGCCCTTCGCTCGGCCGGCTGCGCGCGCGTCGACCGCGCGGACATCTGCACGGCGTGTTCGCCGGAGCGCTTCTTCTCCCACCGCCGCGACGGTGGTCTGACCGGTCGGCAAGGGGTGATCGGCCTTATCGCTCGAGCCTGACCGCGTCCGCGCGAACTACGAGCGGATCCGCGCCGAGCTCGGCCCC
>JBKPHO010000271.1:0-2361 GCA_046729915.1 Actinomycetota bacterium
CGCCGCCCCGACTCACTTCAATCGTCGTCTCGGGGGTGCTCCTCGAGGTACCGCTGCGGTCCCAGGCCGCAACCCGCGGATGCCGGCCCGGATCATTTGCGCGCGATCAGGACCGTCAGGTCGAGCGCGTCAGTGAGGTTGAGCCGGGGTAGCTCGTTCGCTGTCGCCTCGGCGACGAGCAGGTTCCCGTGCTCGAGTGCGCGGCGGAAGATCGCGTACGGGCGGCCTGCGAGGTCGACTCTCCTCCTCCCGGGGGCCGAGACGGCTCGCTGAGTTTATGAGACGCCGAGAACCCTGAGCGT
The DNA here is from genome assembly GCA_046729915.1 of Actinomycetota bacterium. GTDB lineage: Bacteria > Actinomycetota > Thermoleophilia > Gaiellales > Gaiellaceae > AC-32. The sequence goes on from JBKPHO010000271.1 coordinate 303, forward strand.
TAGCCCTGGTCCCTACGGCCCTCCTCTCCCGTCGCGGACTCGAGCCGCCCACTCGCCACGCGCGTCGTCTCGTTCAACCGGCATTGGCGCGACGTTGCACTTCGAAGGCGCCGATGTCGACTCTGCCGTTGACGATCCGCGGGAAGCCCTTACCGCGCTGGTCGGTGATCAGGCCAGCGGCCGCAGCGTTGTCGCCCGCGTTGATCGCGACGCTGCCCGAGCCGAGCGCGATTGTCTGGGTTGGGCCACCGTTGTCTCCGAGCGGGCCGAGGTTCAGGTCGGCGAGGCTGACCTGCGTGAAGCCTGGGCTGCAGGTCGGATCGTCCGACATGTTGCTCGTGCTGGAGGCGACCAGCAAACCCGAGCAGTTGGGCCCTTGGCTGCCGGCGACGATGGTGTTCGTGAGCATCGCAGTGCCGTCGTTCGCGATCCCAGCACCCTCGGGGGCGCCGTTGCCGAAGAGCGTGCTGCTCGCGAGCGTAATCGTGCCCCGGTTGTCGATGCCTCCACCTGGTCCGCCCCCAAATGGGATCAGCGTGGTGTTGCCGGCAAAGGTGCTGTTCGAGACGGTGAGCGTGCCCACGTTTTCGATGCCGGCGGCGGAGTCCGCGACGTTCGAAGCGAAGGTGCTACGTCGGATTGTTCCCACGCCGATTAGCACGATGCCGCCTCCGCCGAGGGCGCTATTGCCCGTGAAGGTGCTGTCTGTGACGGTGAAGGTCCCGTGACTTTCAATAGCCCCGCCCCCGTTTGCGCCGTTCCCCTCGAAGGTGCTGTGCGCGACGATGAGCGTCCCGTCGCTGGCGATGGCTCCGGCGTCCGAGGCGGCGTTCTCAGAGAAGATGCTGTTTGCGACCGTGACCGTGGTGCCGTCCCGGCTGGAGATGGCGCCACCAGACCCCACGGTCGTGAAGTTCCCGACGAAAGAGCTGTTCGCGATGCTCAGGGTGGCGGCGGCGATGTCGTGGATAGCACCGCCCTCGCCGGCGCTGTTCCGGGTAAAGGTGCTGTCCCTGACCGTGAGCCTTCCGGCGTTGAAGATGCCGCCCCCGTGGTCTGCATCGTTGTCCGCAAAGGTGCTGTTTTCGACACGCGCCTTGCCGTCGTTGTAGATACCGGCTCCCAGCGTCAGGGGCTCAGTGCCTTCGGGCGGGCCGTTGCCGGAAAAGGTGCTGTCCTCGACGGTGAGGATGCCTCCAGCCGTATTCCAGATGCCGCCGCCATTTCCGAAGTTCTCTGTCCTGTTGCCCGAGAAGGTGCTGTTCGTGACCAGGAGGGTGCCGCTGTTGAGGATGCCGCCAGCGTTGGCGGCGACGCCGTCGGCGATCGTGAGTCCGTCGAGTGTCAGCGAGGCGTCGGCACCCACCTCGAGGACGCGCGTCGTTCCTTGACCGCTAACGATGATGCTTTGGCTCGAGCCGTCGATCGTGAGGTCGCTCGCGACGGCGGGCAGGGTGCTTCCCAGATTGATCTGACCGCTGACGCTGAAGTCGATGGTGTCGGCGCCGTGGCCCGCGACGCGGGTTACCCGCGGCCCGTGAACTACACTTTGTGCTCAATGACGCGGGCTGCCTTCGCTGCGGTGTTGCTCACCGCGGCCCTCGCAACGGTGGCTTCCGGGTGTGGAGGGTCAAAGACCTACAGCCAGAAGCAGGTTAAGAGCGCGTTCAAGAGCCATGGCTTTCGCCTAACTGAGGCGGGTGGCGTGCTCGTGCCAGCGCCGAACTCTGGTGTGCTGTTTTTTACGGTGGAGGTCCGCGGGAGCGACAAGGAATTGCGGAAGTTCTTCCCTCCTGCCCGGAGGGGCGGGCGCTACCGCGTGACCGTGCCCGGACAGACCTTCGCCTTGGCTCTCCGAAAGAGGAACGTGGTCGTTTTGTCCAAGTGTTGCCTCGATCCTGACCAGCGGAAGCGAATAACGCTCGCCATCAAGAGCCTGCACTGAAGGGCGAGGAGCGCGAAACGGACGAAAACGAGCGCGTTCCTGACTGAAAGTCGCGGTCCGCTGTCACCGCGCTGTCATTTCCGCCGCGACGACGGGGATTCAGCTACTTCGGCT
>JBKPHO010000272.1:0-18419 GCA_046729915.1 Actinomycetota bacterium
GTTCAGATCGCACGCTACGTCGCCCAGCAGCAGCGCAAGGGCGAGCGCTACCCGCTCGTGCTGATGCTCGAGCCCACGCTCGCGTGCAACATCGCCTGCATCGGCTGCGGGAAGATCCGCGAGTACGAGTCGAACAAGGCGCGGCTGTCGGTCGAGGAGTGCGTCGACGCCGGGGTGCAGTGCCCGGCGCCGGTGGTCTCGATCTGCGGGGGCGAGCCGCTCGTCTACAAGGGCATCGAGGACGTCGTCGAGGGCTTCCTCGAGCTGAACAAGAACATCGAGCTCTGCACGAACGCGCTCCGGCTCGAGCAGTTCCTCGACGTGTTCAAGCCGAACAAGCGCCTGACCTTCGTCGTGCACCTCGACGGCATGCGCGAGATCCACGACTACATCTGCGACTACCCGGGGCTCTGGGACATCGCCGTCGACGCGATCCGCAAGGCGCGCGCGGCCGGCTTCCGCGTCACCACGAACACGACGATCTTCAAGGAGACCGCGGTCGAGGACGTGGTCGAGATGATGGGGTACCTGACGAACGAGGTCGGGATCGACGGAATGCTCGTTGCTCCGGGGTACCAGTACTCGCAGATCGACCCGAACCTGACGATGACGCGCGCCGAGCACGAGGCGAAGTTCCGGGTCATCCGCACGGCGGCGCGCGAGCACGGCTACCGCTGGCTGGCGAGCCCGATCTACCAGGACTTCCTGACCGGCGACCGCAAGCTGCCGTGCGCGCCCTGGGGCTCGATCACGCGGAACCCGTACGGCTGGAAGGGGCCGTGCTACCTGCTCACCGACGGAATCTTTCCGACCTACGAGGCGCTGCTCGACGGGATCGAGTGGGAGGAGTACGGGCCGGGCAACGATCCGCGCTGTGAGCACTGCGCGATCCACTCCGGGTTCGAGCCGTCGGCGGCGTTCGAGGCGACCGGCAGCATGAGGGAGACCGTCCGCAGCGCGGCATGGACGCTGACGGGGTGACCTTCGCCTGCGCGAGTGTGGCCGAGCGGAGGGTCGCCCGTCGCGCCGGCGCGCGCGCGGTGCTAGTCGGGCTCGGCGCGAGCAACGGCGTGCCCGAGGGGCCGGTGGTCTCGTTCGGGCTCGCCGGAGGATTGCGGGACGACCTCGCACCCGGCACCGTGGTCGACGCGACGAGGGTGGTCGACGTCGAGGGCACGGTGCTCTGGGAAGGCGGGCCGCTCGGCGTCCCGGGTGCCGAGCAGGTCACGGTGCTTGCAGCGGACGAGGTCGTCGACGATCCCGTCGAGCGGCGGCGACTGCGAGAGCGCACGGGCGCCGACGCGGTCGACCTCGAGAGCGGGCCGCTGGCGCGGACGGGCCGGCTGCGCGGCGTGCTCCGTGCGGTCAGCGACACGCCGGAGCGCCCGCTGAACGGGATCGCCGCCGGCATGAGGCGGGACGGCGCGTACGACTGGCCGGCTCTGGCGCGGGCCTTCCTGAGCCATCCGCGCGCATTCGCGCGGGCCGCCGCCGACGCGCACCGCGCGCTCGGCCGCGTCGGCGAGGTTGCGAGGGGGTGGTCGAAGTAGGCCGCGTCCTGCTCGCCGCTCCGCGCTCGTTCTGCGCAGGCGTCGACCGCGCGATCGAGATCGTCGAAATCCTGCTCGGGCAGCACGGGCCGCCCGTCTACGTCCGCCACCAGATCGTCCACAACGACCACGTCGTCAAGCGGCTCGAGGGGCTCGGCGCGGTCTTCGTCGACTCCGAGGACGAGGTTCCCGCGGGCGCGATCTGCGTCCTCTCGGCCCACGGCGTGGCGCCTTCGGTGCGGGAGAACTGCGAGCGGCGCGGCTTGCGCGTCGTCGATGCGGTCTGCCCGCTGGTCTCGAAGGTGCACGCCGAGGCACGGCGATATTCCGACAGCGGCCACCTCGTCGCGCTCGTCGGCCACGCCGACCACGTCGAGGTGATCGGCACGCGCGGGGAGCGGCCGGAGGCGACCGTGGTGATCGAGTCACCCGAGGACGCGGAGAAGCTCGACTCCGAGGGCAGGCCCGTCGCGGTGATAACGCAGACGACGCTCTCGCTCGACGACGTCGCCGAGACCGTGGACGCGCTCGCCTCGCGGTTCGGCGATCTGAAGCGGCCCGCCGCTGACGACATCTGCTACGCGACGCAGAACCGGCAGGACGCCGTCAAGGAGCTCGCGGGTCAGGGCGCGTCGCTGATCCTCGTGATCGGCTCCGAGACGAGCTCGAACGCGCGCCGGCTGGTCGAGGTTGCCGAGCGCGCCGGCGCGACCGCGCTCCTGATCGACGGCGAGAGCGGTCTCGACCCCGACGTGCTCGAAGGGCACGAGACGGTGGGCGTGACCGCGGGCGCCTCGACGCCCGAGGAGCTCGTGGCGCACGTCCTCCGCAGCCTCGCCTCGTTCGGGTACGACGAGCTCGGCGAGGTCGAGGTCGCGAGGGAGAACGTCAACTTCCGCCTTCCGCGGGAGGTCACCAGATCCGCATGACTTCGGTCGAGGTCCCGTACTCGATCGCCTCCGCGCTGCCGTCGCTGACGGTGCTGGACATCACCAACGAGGTGCGTCGCGAGCTCGCGAGCTCAGGCTACGACAGCGGGATCGCCTACGTCTCGTCGCTCGACGAGGTCGGGCTCGTCCGCATTCAGGAGCGGGAGTCGGGTTTCTTCTCGGACCTCGAGGAGCTGCTGACCCGGCTCGTACCCCACGAGGAGCGCGAGCGCGGCCAGCTGCTGTGCCTGCTGCTGGGCCCGCGCAGCGAGCAGATCCCCTTCTCCGACGGCGAGCTCTGCCTCGGGCAGTGGCAGCGAATCCTCCTACTCGGCTTCGACCGCCCCTCGGAACCGCGCTGGAACCTGACCCTCCTCGGCTGAGCCGGGTCGGCGAACCTGGATCGAGGCGTTTGAACTGGGCATGCGCTCTCCGGCACACTGACCGTATGCAGCGTGCCCGGAGGCACCAGCGGCTCTCTTCCGCTCTCGCCTTCGCGCTGCTCGCGCTCGTCGCGGAGCTCGCGGGCCGCAGCCTCACGCACCGGCTCGACCTCGGGCGCCACGTGAGCTCGCCGAGCTACTCAGGCGCCGACTACTACCCGTTCCTGCTCGCGTTCGTGAAGCTCGGGGTCGCTCTGCTCCTGGCAAGGCTGGCCTGGCGGTTCGTCCGTGCACACGTGGCGGCCCGCGCGGCTCGGCGCGTGCTCGGCGCGGTGGGAAAACCGGTCGCGCCTGCTCCGCGCGTCCGCCTCGACCTCTCGCCGCGGCTCTGGCTCGCCGCGTTCCTCTCGACCTCGATCCTCTACCTCGCGCAGACCGATGCCGAGCAGGCCGCCTTCGGGCGCTGGCCGCTGCTCGCGCCCTGGCTGCACAGCTCGGCGCTGCCCGTCTTCGCGGTCCTGGCCGTGCTCGTGGCGCTCGCCTGGAGCGCCGTGGCGAGCTGGCTGAACGCGTACGAGCGTTACGCCCAGGACACCTGCGCGCGCGCCGGTAGCCTCGGTCGCGCCGGCACGCCCCCACCGCGCGTCGCGCGTACCGAGACCGCAGCTGCTCCGCCGCGGAAGCTCTTCGGCCTGGCCTTCGAGAGCCGGCCGCCGCCCCTCCCCGCGTAACCCGCGGTCGTCACCCAGAGCCCGCGGGGCCGTGTAGTCCCGACCTGGGGAGGTGAAATGAGCACGCAACTGATCAGCGAGGCGGCGGGCGTTCGTTCCCGTACGGCCAAGGCCCGGCTGGTCGCCGCTCTGGGCCCGCTGACGATGCTCGCAGGCGTCGTCTGGGGGTTCCTGCAGCCGTACCGCATCACGCTCCTGCACCCGCACGGTGAGGGCTTCTGGTGGCTGCTCGTCGAGCCGCCGCTGCTGGTCGTCGGGGCGGGGCTCGTCTTCGCGCTGCTACTCGCGCCCGGGCTGATCGAGGACCTCGAGGCCGAGTAGTGCTACCGCCCGCCGAGCACGTCCACTGGATGTTCGCGACCGGGTTCCTGCTCGTCGGCCTCTTCCTGCTCGCGCGCGTGATCGTCGGGGAGGAGGTCTGGCGCCGCCGCGCCTGGCGAGCCTACCTCTGGCCGAGTCTGCTCTTCGGGCTCGGCCTGCTGATGTGGCCGGTGATGGTCTTCTACACGAACTCGATGATCCACATGGTCGCCCACGGCGCGTGGGCGCAGACGATGATGCTCGCCGGAGCCGCCGAGCTCGGCCTGGCACGCGGGAAGCTGCATCACCGCGCCTGGCGGCTCGCGCTGCCGCTCACGTTCGCGGTCTCCGGTGCCGCGGTGCTCGTGCACGAGCAGAACGGCTGGTTCTTCGCTCGCGCCGCGTTCCTACACCACGCGCTCGGCTGGACGGCGCTGATCGGTGCGATCTTCCCGCTCGTCGCGATCCTGTGGCCGCGTTCCAGGGTCCTCGGATCAGGGCTTGCCCTGACCTTCGTCGTGATCGCAGTGTTTCTCTACGCCGACCGTGATGTGGCGCCGGTCTTCGGTCACCTCTCGCCGCTGGCTGGGGAGCCGCACCGGTGAAGAAGCTCCTCGCCGTTGCCCTCGCGGCGCTCGCCTTCCCGGCTGTCGCGTCCGCCCACGCGACGATGGAGAAGGCGACGCCGTCGTTCGCGCAGCGGCTCGAGCAAAGCCCGACGGTCGTGCGGCTCCGCTTCGACCAGAGCGTCGAGGCCCTGAGCAACGCGATCCGGGTGTTCGACTCGAAAGGGCGGCTTCTCTCGGGGCCGGTGCGCTCGAGCGCCGACCGGCGGACGATCGACGCGGCCGTCGAACACCTGCCCCGCGGCGGGTACACGGTGCGTTGGCGCGTCGTCTCGGCCGACAGCCACGTGATCTCGGGCGTCTACACGTTCGGGGTGCGCCACCGTGCGCCGCCTGCGACCGAGGCCTTCGGTGCGGAGGGCCCGACGACGACCGAGCACCTCGTCCGCTGGCTCTACTTCCTTGCGCTCGCGCTGCTCGCCGGCGGGCTCGGCTTCCGCCTGCTCGTCCTGCGCGGGCCGCTCGGCGAGGCCGCCCAGCGACGCTTCTACCGGGTCCTCGCAGCCGGGGCGATCGGCATGCTCGAGGTCGGGATCCTCGCCTTCCTGCTCCGAGCCGAGGACGCACTGCAGCTCCCGTTCGTGAACTTCCTCTACGGCGACCTCTCGCCGCTGGCCAAGACGCGCTTCGGCACCGCCTTCGTGGCGATGACGCTCGGCTATGCGCTCGTCAGCGCGCTCGTGTTCATAGCCTGGCTGACCGAGCGCGAGTGGCTCCTCTGGCCGGCATTCACGCTCGCGCTGGGGTTCGCTTCGGGACTGTCGCTCTCAGGCCACTCCGCGGTGGACGCCGGCTCGTCCTGGCTCTCGCAGCTGGCCGACTGGATGCACCTGGCCGCCGCGTCCCTCTGGGTCGGCGGCCTCGTACAGCTCGCGTTCGTTGTCTGGCCGCTCGAGCCGGAGCTGCGACGGCGGGCGTTCCTCCGCTTCTCACGGCTCGCGACCGGCCTGATCGTCGTCCTGCTCGCCGCCGGGATCTACCTCAGCGTGCTGCGGCTGCCGCGACTCTCCGACCTCTGGGCCGAGAGCTACGGGCAGGTGCTGATGGTGAAGCTCGGGCTCGTCTCGCTGGCCCTGCTCTGGGGTGCGGCGCACCACTTCCTCGTGCGGCCGGCGCTCGAGCGCGGGGCGCCGCTGTTCGCGCGGCTGCCGCGTAGCCTCGCCGGAGAGAGCGCGGTGGGAATGGCGATCCTGCTCGCAGCCGCGGTGCTGGTCGACTCCAAGCCTCCGCCGCGGCCTGTACCGCAAGCGCCAGCAGCCCGCTCAGACTTGGCGTCGCCGTAGCGCGAGCACGTTGGCGACGAACCGCTTCGTCTCCCTGAGCTGGCCGCGACGGCGGAGGGACGCCGGCCCCTGGTACCACGCCGCGAGAGCGTGGGATTCGTCACTGCGGAACTCGCGCAGCAGGTGGCGCAGGTAGACGACGCCGATCCGGATGTTCCCGGAGACGGAGTTCGGGACCCTCTGACGGAGGAGGAACCTCTCCACGTAGCGGCGCGTGATCGGGAGAATCTGCATGACGCCTCTCGCGCCCGCCTTCGAGACCAGCCCGGGCTGAAACCCGGACTCCATCCAGGCGAGCGCGCGGACGAGCCCCGGATCGACGCCGTAGACACGGGCCCAGTAGCCCAGCAGCGCGCGCACCGAAGGCGGCGACGCCGGGACCGTGCGGCTGATGAACGTGGGCGAGCTCTTTCTGCGGACGAGCGTCGAGATCGTCCTCGGCCCCGCGATCCCGTCGGCGTAGAGCCCTCGCGAGCTCTGGTAGCGGCGCAGGGCACGTTCGGTCGCTCGGTCGAAGAAGCCGTAGACCGGGACAAACTGGCCCCGCGTCGCGAGCATGAACTGGAGGACTGAGACATCCCAGCCGAAGAGCCCGCGCTGAAGCATGCGACGCCCGAACATCGGACGGCCCAGCGGCCCCAACGCCTTCCGGGTCGCCGGGCCTGCCCGTCCGTCGACGGCGAGCCCCATCCGCCGCTGGAACGCCTTCGTCCCGCGCACGGTCTGCGGGCCCGCGATCGCGTCGATCGGCCCGTTGTAGAGCCCGTACGCGCGCAGGGCGACCTGGAGCCCGGCGATTTGCGGGTTCCCGGCGTGCGCGGCTGCCGCGAGCATGAGCCAGACCAGCGTGGCCGCGCCGAGGGCGACGAGTCTGCCGACCACAGGACCGATCCTGTTCTCGCCTCGCCGCATGAGTCCTGCCGATAGGTTGGCCCGGTGCTGTGGGCGATCAGCGGCGGCGCCGGCTTCCTCGGGCTGCACCTCGCGCGGAGGCTTCTCGCCGACGGGCATGAGGTGCGCACGCTCGACGTCGCGCCGCTCGACGACCCCCGGCTCGAGAACGAGGTAGAAGAGCTCCGCGGCGACGTTCGCGACCCCGTGGCGGCGAGGCGGCTCTCCGAGGGCGCCGACGTGCTCGTCCACGCCGCGGCCGCGCTGCCGATCCAGGCCTCACGTGAGGCGATCCGCTCGGTCAACGTCGACGGCACGGCGGTCACGCTTGCGGCAGCGCTCGAGGCCGGTGTCCGGCGGGCCGTCCTGGTCTCGTCGACAGCTGTCTACGGGATCCCGAAGCAACATCCGATCGCTGAGGATGCGCCGCTCGTCGGCGTCGGCCACTACGGCGAGTCGAAGATCGACGCGGAGCGCGTCGCCGAGGGCGCCGGGCGCCGCGGGCTCGAGGTGGTGATCCTGCGACCCAAGACCTTCGTCGGCCCGGAGCGGCTCGGCGTCTTCGAGATCCTCTTCGACTGGATCCGGGAGGGCCGGCGCATCCCGATCCTGGGCGACGGCTCCAACCGCTACCAGCTGCTCGCGGTGGGGGACCTCCTCGAGGCGACGCTGAGCGCCGCGGAAGCGCCCGTCGCCGGGCAGACGTTCAACATCGGCGCGACCGCGTTCGGCACCGTCCGCTCCGACCTCGAGGGCCTGATCGCGCACGCCGGCTCGGGCAGCCGGCTGCGACCGGTCCCGGCGCGCCCGGCCGAGCTCGCCCTGAGAGCGCTCGAGCTCGCGCGGCTCTCACCGCTCGCCGAGTGGCACTACCGCACCGCCCATCGAGACTCGTACGTCGACGTCTCGAAGGCCGAGCGCCTGCTCGGCTTCGCGCCGCACCTGTCGAACGAGCAGGCGTTGTGCGAGACCTACGACTGGTACCTCGAGAATCGCAGTGATCCTAGAACGCGTAGCGTGGGCGTGACGCACCGGGTCCCGTGGGACCAGCGCGCCCTGGGCGTGCTGAAGCGCCTGAGTTAGGGTCGAGGCCACGGTGCCGGATCTCCTCGAATACCGCGAGCGCTTCCCGATCCTCACGGAGACCACCTACCTGATCAACCACTCGCTGGGGGCGATGCCCGCGACTGCGGAGGAGCGCCTGCTCGAATACGCACGCTCGTGGAGCACGCGTGGAGCCCGCGCGTGGGAGGAGGGCTGGTGGGAGATGCCCTGGACGGTGGGAGACCAGATCGCTCGGCTGATCGGCGCCCCGCCGGGCTCGGTCTCGATGCACCAGAACGTGACGCTCGCGGAGGCGGTCGTCGTCTCGTGTTTCGGCTTCGACGGCCCGCGCCGGCGGATCGTCTACGAGGAGGGCAACTTCCCGTCGGTGCGCTACCTCTACCAGTCGCAGGAGCGGCTGGGAGCCGACATCCTGGTCGCCGCCGACGACGAGGGCGTCGTCGAGGCGATCGACGAGCGCACCCTGCTCGTGCCGGTCACCCACGTGCTCTTCAAGACCGGCGCGATCCAGGATGTCGAGGCGATCGTGGCCAGGGCGCACGAGGTCGGCGCCCTCGTCGTTCTCGACGCGTACCAGTCGGTCGGCACGGTGCCGCTCGACGTGACGGCGCTCGGCGTCGACTTCGCGGTCGGAGGCTCGGTGAAGTGGCTCTGCGGCGGGCCCGGGGCGGCCTGGCTGTATGTGCGGCCGGACCTCGCCTCGACGCTCGAGCCGGCGTTGACCGGCTGGCAGGCCCACGCGCGCCCGTTCGCGTTCGAGCCGGAGCAGGACTACGCCGAGGGAGCGGCCCGCTTCCTCACCGGCACCCCGAACGTGCCCGCGCTGTACGCGGCAACGGCCGGCTACGACGTGGTCGAGGAGGTCGGGGTCGAGCGGATCCGCGAGCGCTCGGTCGAGCAGACGACGCTCCTGATCGAGCTCCTGGACGAGGCCGGCTTCCCCGTCGGCAGCCCGCGAGACCCGGCCCGGCGGGGAGGCACGGTCGTCGTCCGCACACCGGAGGTCGAGCGCGTTGGCCGAGAGCTCGTCGAGCGCGGCGTGATCTGCGACTGGCGCCCCGACGTCGGCCTGCGGCTCGGCCCGCACTTCTTCAACAGCGACGACGAGCTCCGCTTCGCGGTCCAGCAGATCGCGGAGCTCAGCGGGCGAGCAGCTCCATCAGCCTCTGCGCGTAGATAGGCGCGAGCGGCTCGTCCTCGTGCTTGAAGTAGCAGTAGACGCGGATTCCCTGATCGAGCAGCGGTCGTAGGCGACCGGCCCACTCGGCGAGTGCGTCGTCGTCGTACGGCGGCTCGCGCAGGCGGAGGTAGCGGAAGGGCGCGTCGCCCTCGAGAGAGTTCACCCGCACCGGCACCTCCACCTCGGCCCACGACTCGTGGCGGAAATCGAACGCAATCTCCAGCTCGGGGTCGAGCGAGTCGCGCAGCAGCATCAGGAAGCCGTCGTCTCGCGGCCGGTCGAGTACGACGAGCACTGGGCCGACCCGGTCGCCCAGCAGCCGCACCCGCTCGCAGAAGGTGCCGACGAGCCCGAGCCGCGAGCCGTGCGTGATCAGGCGAGGCATCCTGACGGCGAAGCGGAACCCCGGCGCCACCTGCTCCGCCCACGTCGTGAAGTGCTCCTCGGCGGGCAGCTGGTACGCGCTCGCGTTCAGCTCGACGGATGGGAGCCGCTCCGAGTAGAAGCGCAGGAAGTCCGAGGGCCGCGCCTTCTCGGGGTAGAACCCACCGCGCCAGGTCGGATAGGACCAGCCGGAGGTGCCGACATATAGCCTGGGTACACTCGCCGCCGTGGCTGTCATGCCCGAAGTCTTGCCCGACGGGAGCATCCCCGTGCTCGATCACGGGTTCGTGCGCCTCGACGGCGCGCTGGCCGACGACCTCTCGGTCGTGAACGGCGCTAGGGTCAGCTTCGCCCGCCGCAAGGAGGAGATCGACGAGTCCGACGAGGGCCTGATCCGCTTCCTCATGCGCGATCGCCACGGCACACCGTTCGAGCACAACTCCTTCCGCTTCCACATCCGCGCCCCGATCTTCGTCGTGCGCGAGTGGATGCGACACCGCGTCTCGTCCTTCAACGAGTTCAGCCTTCGGTACGCGAAGGCGACGGACGACTTCTACGTGCCCGAGCCCGAGGACGTTCGCAGCCAGGTCGGCAAGCCGGGCGCCTACTCGTTCGAGCCCGTCTCGGACGAGGTCGCGAACACCACCCGCGAGAAGCTGCAGGCCGTCTACGAGACCGCGTACCTCGCCTACGAGCAGCTCGTCGAGCTCGGCGTGGCGCGCGAGCTGGCGCGCTGCGTGCTGCCGGTGGGCGCGTACACCGAGTTCTACTGGACGGTCAACGCCCGCTCGCTGATGAACTTCCTCTCGCTGCGCAACGCCGAGACGGCCCAGCGCGAGATCCGCCGCTACGCCGAGGCGTGCGAGCGCTTCCTCGCGGAGAAGATGCCGATCACGCACGCGGCCTTCGTCGCGAACGGCCGCACCGCGCCCTAGGTCTTCGAAGTTGTCAGCACCACCGGGTGGCGGTTGCTGCCCGGGCGCTCGAGCGTCACGATCCACCCGCCGTCGCGGAGGAGGAACGGCACGTTCAGGCGGACGCTATCCCCACTGGAGAGGCGGAACGTCCCGCACGTCACCACCGGCTTGCCTCGTCGCGTCAGGAACATCTCGTAGTACTCGCCCTTCGGCAGCGGCTTCAGGCCGTGGACGACGAACTTCAGCGGCCAGTTGCCGCTCGCTTCGATGTCGCCGACGTAGATCGTCGCGGAGGCGTTCGAGGCAAGGGCGGTGCCGTGCATCGGGATGTCGAAGGCCGTCTGGAACGTGTCCTTCGCGCGGCCGGCGACGAACCCGCCGACGAACGCGATCAGCGCGATCGCCGCCGCCAGCCCGAGCAGAAGGCCGGTACGGCGGCGCGGCAGGAACGTGACGGCGCTCTCCTCGCGCGGGTCGAGGTCTGGCTGGACGAGGCTCGGCGGCAGCTCCGGCGGCGGCCCGGCGCTGACGAGCAGGTCGTGCACCTGCTCGAGCCGTTCGCGCTCCTCGGCCGGCACATCCTCGCCCACGAGCTCGCGGAAGTCAGGCCGCCCTTCCTTCATCGGCGCTCCTGTCGGACGGCGTATCGACCGGTCATTTCAGACGGACGCATGGGCAAAGCCCACGCGTCCTGACGACGGCACCGCAAGCGGCGCCTCATCCGAGCTCCTCCTCGAGCAGGTCGGCTAGGCGGGCGAGAGCGGCACGCGTGCGCGTCTTCACGGTGCCGAGCGGGATGCCGAGGTACTCGGCGATCTCGGACTGCGAGAGGCCGCTCCAGTACGCGAGCTCGACCACCGTGCGTTCGTTGGTCGAGAGCTCCTCGAGCGCGCGGTGCACCCGCCACGCCGTCCAGGCTGCCTCCGCGCGTTCCAGCGGGCCGGCCGCGGGCGACGCATCGTCCGGGACCTCGGCCGGCGGCTCCGTCCGCGCCCGGCCGCGGTCGGTGATCGCATTCCGCGCCACCGCGTACAGCCAAGGCCCGCCCGGGCCGCGCTCCGGCCGGTAGCTCCGTGCGGCGCGCCAGATCGAGGCGAAGGTCTCCTGCACCGCGTCCTCGGCGCGGCCCCGGTCGCCGAGCCGCCGCAGGGCGAGGCCGAACACGGGTCGAGCATAGCGGCGGTAGAGGACCTCGAAGGCGCCGCGGTCACCGTCTGCCGTGCGGGAGATCAGCTGTCCATCGGTCAGGTCTTCGGCGGCCACCGCGGGCATCGTGGCTGGTCTCAAGGCGCGCGGCAAGCAGGGGGCGTCAAGCGCAAGCTCCACGCAATGTTCTACGCCTCGGGCGTGGCCGCGGATTTGAGCGAGCGCCCGCCGTCGACGAACAGCGTCGTCCCGGTCACGAACTCCGCTCCCGCCAGGTACGCGACCGCCTCGGCGACGTCGTCGGGGGAGCCGACGCGCCCCAGCAGCGTCTCGGCCGCGCGGCGTTCCTCCTGGCCCGGCTCGACCGCGACCGGGCCGGGGGCCACGCCGCACACGCGAATCTCGGGCGCGAACGCGCGCGCGAGCACGCGCGTCAGCATCGCCTGCGCGGCCTTCGCGACGGAGTGGGCCGCAAACGACGGCCACGGCTGATAACCGGCGACGTCCTCGATCATCACGATGCAGCCGCGCGAGGCGCGCAGGTGCGACGCTGCGGCCTGGGCGACGAAGAAGCTCCCCTTGGCCGTCGCGCCGAATGCTGCGTCCCAGTCGTGCTCGCCCAGCTGGTCGACCGGCTTCGGAGCGAAACCCTCGCCGGCCGCGATCACGACGAGATCGAGGCCGCCGAGCTCGTCCGCTGCGCGGTCGACAAGCGTCCGCGCCTCCTCCGGCCGCGAGACGTCGCCGTCTGCCCGGCCCGCGGCGACCACGGACCAGCCGTCGCCCCGAAGCCGCGCCACGATCGCAGAGCCGATCCTTCCGGTGCCGCCCGTCACCAGCGCCCGCATCGGAGCGAGTCATAGCACGCCGCAATTTCGGCTCGTTTGCAGCATCATCTCCTGAGCCATGAGATCTCTCGCCGCAGCCGTACTCGTCGGGGGCGCCCTTGCCGGGGTGGCCGGTGCAGCCCCGCCCGTGGTGATGACGCTGACCGCCAGCGCCTCGTCCGTCGCGTACGGCTCGCCGGTCACGCTCAGCGGGCAGCTCGCGTCGAAGCAGGCCAATCAGCAGATCACGATCCAGGCGACGCCGTGCGGGAGCACGAAGCAGACCAAGGCCGCGAACGTGAGGACGGCGGCGAACGGAATCTTCAGCGCGGCCGTCAAGCCGACGATCGGCACCGCCTACCAGGGGCGCTACAAGAACGGCACGAGCCCGACGGTCTCGATCACGGTGAAGCCAGTGCTGGCGCTGACGCGGGTGGCGCGCGGCTCCTTCACTGCGAAGGCGACGGCCGGGCAGGCGCTCACCGGCAAGTTCGTGCTCTTCCAGCGCTACAAGAAGCTGACCAAGCGCTGGGTGCAGGTGAAGCGGGTGGCGCTCGGAGCCGCGGTCCCGGGCTCGACGAAGCCGACGATGATCACCTCCGTCTCGTTCAAGGCGAAGGTCGCCCGCGGGACGCGCGTGCGCATGATGATCTCGGCCGCGCAGGCCGGGCCTTGCTACGTCAAGGCGACGAGCAAGTCGATCCGCGCCTGACGGGCGCTAGGCCGTGGTCCTGCGGCGCTCCATCTCCGCTAGCGCACGATCGTAGTTCGCGGCGACCGCGTCCCAGTTGACGACGTTCCACCAGGCCGCGAGGTAATCGGGCCGGCGGTTCTGGTACTTGAGGTAGTACGAGTGCTCCCACACGTCGATCCCTAGCACCGGGACGTCGTCGTTCAGGAGCGGCGAGTCCTGGTTCGGCGTCGAATAGACCGCGAGGGCGGTGCCGTCGTGGACGAGCCATGTCCAGCCCGAGCCGAAGCGCTTCACGCCCGTGTCGTTGACGAGCGACTTGAACTCGTCCAGGTTGCCCCAGAGGTCGTTGATCGCGTCGGCCAGCGGGCCCGAGGGTTCGCCGCCTCCGTCCGGGCCCATGATCTCCCAGAAGAACGAGTGGTTGACATGCCCGCCGGCGTTGTTGCGAACCGCCGTCTGCTTGTCCTCCGGCAGAACTTCGAGGTTCGCGAGTATGTGCTCGACCGGCTTGTCCGCCAACTCGGTGCCCTCGAGGGCCGCGTTCGCGTTGTCGACGTAGGCCTGGTGGTGCTTGTCGTGGTGGACGCGCATCGTCTGCTCGTCGATGTGCGGCTCGAGAGCCCCATAGTCGTACGGAAGAGGGGGAACCTCGAAGGGCATCTGCGCTCCTTTCCTCGCTCGGGGTTGAGGCTAACAGGGCGCGACGGTGGGTCGTAGGTGCGACGGGTGGGTCGTTATGCTCACCCGTCCCAACGCTCGAAAGGAGACCGCTTGGCCACGCTCGCGTTCAACCGGGAAGAGATCACGCCGCGGCAGCTGAAGCCGGCGCTGCTGGAGCTGGACGGCATCTCGCGCGAGACGGTCGAGGCGCACTACAAGCTCTACGAGGGCTACGTCAATAAGCGCAACGAGATCATCGGGAAGCTCGGCGAGATCGACCTCGCCTCGGCGAACCAGGTCTACTCGGAGCTCCGGGCGCTGAAGGTCGACCTCACCTTCGCGCTGGGCGGGATCAAGAACCACGAGATCTACTTCGACCACCTCGGCGGCGGGGGCGGCGAGCCCGACGGGGCGATCCGCGACCTGATCTTTCGCGACTTCGGCTCGGCCGCTGACTGGCGCGCCGACCTGACGGCGACCGGGATGGCCGCCCGCGGCTGGGCCTGGACGGCCTACGACTGGGACGAGGGGCGGCTGTTCAACTACATCGGGGACGCCCAGAACACCTTCCCGATCTGGAACGCGACGCCGCTCGTCGCGCTCGACGTCTACGAGCACGCGTACTTCATCGACTACCAGACCGACCGCGCGTCCTACATCGAGGCGTTCTTCAACAACCTCGACTGGGACGTCGTCAACGACTGGGTCAAGCAGTACCAGATCAGTCAATGACGCTGAGACGACGCTTGCGTCCTCGCCTCAGGCGCTGAGCCACTCGCGCAGCTCGGTGTGCCGTTCCGCGGCGGCGCCCCCGAGCTCGGCGCGGAGCTCGCCGGCGGTGCCGTACCGCTCGGCGACGACGTCGTGCGTGTGGATCGTCTCCAGGTTCACCTGGCGCGAGAGCAGGAAGTCGGCGTCGTCGAGCTCCGGGTACGCCGCAAGCGTGTCGCGCAGCGCGATTCGCACGGAATCCTCGACGAAGCGGGGCTGCAGGTGCGCGTGCTCGACGACGAACAGCTCGTCCGGCCGCTTCAGCAACTCGTACACGGGCGAGCTCATCGATCCCTCGACGATGCGCACCAGCTGCTCGGCGTTTACCGGCGCTTCCGTTCCGACGAAGAGCGTTCCGCGCCCGCGCTGGTTGTGCGTCGCAAGCGGAACGAGCTCGAGGATCCGCTCGACGTCGAGCTCTGCGAACCCGGCCTCGCCGAGCCGTTCCGCGGCGCGCTCCCGCATGAGGCCCTGCGCGCAGGGACAGGCGTTGATCCCGGTCGCCTCGACCCCGACGAGCCGCCGGGCTCGCTCCTCGGAGGCCGCAGCCAGCCCGATCAGCGAGACCATCTCCTGCGTCGCCATGCCCGTAACGGGTGTCTGGCGCTCGAGCGGGTAGCGCGCGACGATCTGCACCTCGGCCCTTAGCGCCTGCTGGCGCTGGACGATGTGAGCGGCGATGTGCTCGGCCAGGTTCTCGACCAGGAGCGCCTCGCCGATCACGACCTCCTCGATCGCCTCCTCGAACAGCTCCGGAAAGCGCGACATGTGGACGCCCTTCTGCGCGGGGTCGAGATCGACGGTGCAGTCGATCTCCGCCGCGATCAGCTTCTCGGCGCCGGCGTGGCTGATCCGGATCGCCTTCTGAACGCCTCGCACGCCGGCACGCGAGAGCCCGAGCGGCACCTCGGAGGGCGCTGCCTGCAGATCGTGTGCTAGAAGCTGGCGAAGCTCGTCCAAGGCAGCAACGCTACCAACCCTCCTGTGGCCGAAGATCCCCAGTTCGCCCCGCTCGTGATGCTGGCGTGCCACGACCTCCGGACGCCGCTCGCGACCGTGCACGGCTTCGCGAGCACGCTCGCCCGCGCCGAGGGGCTCGACGAGACCTCCGCGCGCTACGTGGAGATGATCGAGTCCGCTTCCGGGCAGATCGCCGAGCTGATCGACGAGCTCTCGGTTGCCGCGCGGCTCGCGGCGGGGCGGTACGACCCGCCGTTGCGCGCCGTCGACACGCTCGTGCTGGCCCGGGCGGCGGCGGAGCGGCTCGGGGACGATCGCGTCGGTGTCGCCGGCGAAGGGGCAGAGCTCGAGCTCGACCACGACGCGATCGAGCGAGCCGTGGGAGCGCTCGCGCGCTGCGCGCTCCGCCACGGCGGCCTCGAGCGGGTCGAGCTGGAGGTCAGCGGCGCCGAGCTGACCCTCGCGCCGGTGACGCCCGCATCGGCGCCGGTCGTGCTGGGCGAGGACCTTCGCGACCTGGGCGCGGCAGTGGCCGTGCGGCTGATCCGGGCACGGGGCGGAAGCGTCGAGCTCGAAGGCGAGACGCTTCGAGTCCGGCTCGCGTGATCGACGGGCTCCTCAACGTCGACGACTTCGAAGCGGCCGCGCGCGAGCGCCTAGAGCCCGGCGTCTACGGCTACATCGCGGGAGGCGCGGGAGACGAGCAGACCTTGAGCGCAAACGCCGCCGCCTTCGCGCGGTGGGAGCTGCGGCCGCGGGTCCTCGTGGACGTCGGCAGCGCGTCGACCGCGACCACGGTGCTCGGCACCGAGATCGCGCTGCCCGTGCTCGTGGCGCCGACGGCCTTTCAGCGCCTGGCGTGTCCCGAGGGCGAGCCGGCGCTGGCCCGGGCAGCCGCCGCCGCGGGGACCGTGATGACGCTGGCGACGCTCTCGAGCGTCACGCCGGCCGAGCTCGCCGCGACCGCTCCGGGTGCCCTCCGCTGGTTCCAGCTCTACTGGTCGCGAGACCGTGGGTTCACGCGCGAGCTCGTCGAGGCGGCCGTGAAGGCCGGCTTCGAGGCGCTCGTGCTGACGGTCGACCTGCCGGCTCCGGGCCGCCGTGAGCGGGACCTGCGCGCGGGCTTCGCGCTGCCGGACGACCTGCCGCTGCCGAACCTCCCGGTCAGAGTCCAGGGCGAGGGCTTCCACACCGCCCTGCACGAGGCCGTCGACGACACGCTCACCTGGCGCGACCTCGAATGGTTGCGCTCCGTGTGCTCGCTCCCGCTCGTGGTGAAGGGGCTCCTGACCGCCGAGGACGCGTTGCTCGCCGCGGAGCACGGGGCTGCGGCGGTCGTCGTCTCGAACCATGGCGGCCGGCAGCTCGACGGCGTGCCCGCGACGCTCGACGTCCTGCCGGAGGTGGTCGAGGCGGTCGGCGAGCGGGTCGAGGTGCTGCTCGACGGCGGCATCCGCCGCGGCACCGACGTGCTCAAGGCGCTGGCTCTGGGCGCGCGCGCGACGCTCTCGGGCCGTTCGGTGCTCTGGGGGCTCGCGGCCGGAGGCGAGGAGGGCGCTGCCCGCGTGCTCGGGCTCCTCCGCGACGAGATCGAGCTGGGTCTCAAGCTGCTCGGCTGCCCCTCGCCGGCCGACGTGACCGCGAACCACGTGCGGCGGGCAGCCATATGATCGGACGCGTGCGTGAAGGGGCGCTGACCGCAGCCGGCGGGCGAACGCTCGCCTACGTTGAGCGCGGCCCCGCGGACGGCCTGCCTGTGATCCTGTCCCACGGGACTCCCGGCAGCCGGCTCACACGGCACCCTGATCCGGAGATCTACGAGCGCCACGGCGTGCACGTCGTCGCCTACGACCGTCCCGGCTACGGCCGCTCCGATCCGCAGAGAGGCCGGTCCGTGGCGGACGCGCCGGCCGACATCGCCGCGATCGGAGACGAGCTCGGCTTCGAGCGCTTCGCAGTTGTCGGCGGCTCCGGCGGCGCCCCGCATGCGCTCGCCTGCGGCGCCCTGCTCGCCGACCGGGTGACGCGCGTCGGGGCACTTGTGACACCGGCGCCGTCCGACGACGCGGGGTTCGACTTCTTCAAGGGCCTCGCCGAGCTGAACGTCAAGGAGTTCAGCGCCGCGCTCGAGGGCGAGGAGGCGATCGAGGCCTTCTTGCAGCCGTACGTCGACACGATCCGCACCGATGTGGACTCGGTGATCGAGGAAATGCTGACCGAGTTGCCCGAGATCGATCGCGAGCGGGCGGCGCGGCCCGCAACGCGCGCGATCATGAAGGAGTCGTGGGTCGAGGCCGTCCGCGAGGGCTCGCGAGGGTGGGCCGACGACGATCTCGCCTTCGCGAAGCCGTGGGGCTTCGAGCTCGAGGACGTACGCGCCGAGACGCGCGTGTGGCAGGGCGAGCTGGACGTCCTCACCCCGCGCCCGCACGGTGAGTACGTCGCCTCGCGCCTGCCGAACGCGCGCTTCGAGCTTCTCGAGGGCGGCGGGCACTTCCTCGAGGAGGAGTGGGGCGTCGTCTTCGACTGGTTGGCGGCAGGCGAGCCGGTCCGGTCCTGACGCCTCTCGCGCTCCTCCACCAAGCGGTCCGTTGACGCCCGGGATGGTGCTAGCCATAATAGTTTCATTCCTTCAATGAGCATCACGTCGCCCCCGCAGCCGAAGCACGACGAGGTCGAGGCCCTGATCGAGGAGGCGCGCGAGCGAGCGCGGCGTAGGAGGCTGCGGAAGGCGATCGCGGCAGTCGCGGTGGCCGCGATCGCCGTTGGCGTGACGGCGGCGGTCGTCTTCGCAGGCAGCGGTTCGGGGACGGACGGAGTGCCGAAGGGGTTCCAGCTCGTGGATGCGCGCGGTCCAGTCGAGCACGCCCAGATCGAGTGGCACTCGACTGGCCAGACGGAGCAGCGGGTGATCGACGTCACGACGGGCGCGCAGCGCGGGGCTCCGGTCGTCTTCGACGTCTTGTGGGACCGTGGGCGCAACCTCTTCCGCGCGATCGCGCGCGTGGACGGGCGCGTCCAGTCCGACGTGTCCGGCCGGCCCTGCCAGACGGCGATCGGCTTCGGCCGGAAGTGCCTGCCGCCGAAGCCGTTCGACCTACGCCACGAGGGCTACGCGTGGC
>JBKPHO010000273.1:0-1776 GCA_046729915.1 Actinomycetota bacterium
GTCGGCGTACCGGTCCTGCTCGGTGTCCTGGAGGCCGCCGTCGACCAGGTCGTGCAGAACGCGGTCCGGGATCGAGTAGCGCGAGCGCGCGTCTGCGAGCGCGACGAGCATCGGGTCGTCCGAGCCGGAGCCGAGCGCCCCGTGGAGGGCCTTCAGCCGCGTCCGCTTCTCTTCGACGGGGAGGTCGCCGTCCGCGATGTCGTCCACCCGGCGCGCGAAGGCGTAGATCGCCGCGATCGCCTGCCGCTTCGGCCGCGGCAGCACCATGATCCCGTAGGCGAAGTTACGGGCCTCGCGCCTTGTCAGGCGCTCGACCTCGGCATAAGCG
The DNA here is from genome assembly GCA_046729915.1 of Actinomycetota bacterium. Classification (GTDB taxonomy): domain Bacteria; phylum Actinomycetota; class Thermoleophilia; order Gaiellales; family Gaiellaceae; genus AC-32. Next base: position 329 of record JBKPHO010000273.1, read on the forward strand.
GCCTCGACGCTCATGGGGTGGTCTCCACCGCCCGATGAGCGGGGGAAGGGGCACCGGGGGCTCGTGGGGCAAACCTGGTTTCCCCCACGCGAGCGAGCCGCAGGCGAGTGACGGTCATCTGATTGCCGCCAGTGCCAGCCGCGCGCGCGAGGGACGCGGCCTCCCGTTGAAGATGTCCCAGTCCGCCCGCTCCAGCGCCTCGAGCGCGGCGAGGCCGCCGCGGGCGAACACAGCGACCGCGCGCCCGACGCGGCCGCCGAGGAGCCGCCCCAGCTCCTCGCCGGAAGCGAGCAGCCCGCGCGCCCGCTCGGCCTCGAACTCGAGCAGCCGCCGCAGTTCCGGGCTCGGCCGGTCGAGCTCCGTCACGCCGAAGCGCCGCCGGTCCTCGGCCAGCAGGTACACGCGTCCGAGCTCGAGGTCGCGCGGCACGTCCTGGAGGAAGTTCACCAGCTGCAGGCCGGTGCAGACGTCGTCCGAGAGCTCGACCAGCTCGGGCTCCGCCCGCCCGAGCACGCCGAGCACGAGCCGCCCGACCGGGTCCGCCGAGTGGACGCAGTAGTGCTTCAGGTCCGTCCAGCTCTCGTACTCGGCGATGCGCTGGTCCATGCGGTTCGCCTCGATCAGGCGCAGGAACGGCTCCCGTGGCAGCGAGCAGGCGCGGATCGTCGGCTGCAGCTCCCGCATCACCTCCCAGCTCGGCTCGCCCGTGTAGCAGGCCTCGAGCTCTGCCTCGAGCTCGTCTAGCGCAGCCGTCCGGTCACCTACGACGTCGCTTGTCGACGTCGTCTGAGAGGAGGCGCGGGCTTTGCCCGCGTCTCCGCCTAACGCACGTCCTCGGAGCGGCGAACGCTTCGCGCTACCCAGCCAGTCGGCCGAGAACTCGTCACCGAGGATGTCCACGAGCCGGGCGAACCCGTAGATGGCGCGGAGGTGCGGGCGCAGCGCCCGCGGGAAGAGGAACGAGGCGACGGGGAAGTTCTCCGTCCGCGCCCGTGCCGCGACGGAGCTCGCGGAGACCGGGTCCATGGCTAAGAGGCTATCTCGCTACGACGGCAATATCGCTCGAATCCCAGACTGTGCGTTGCACGGCCGAAGCGTCAAACCGGCTCAGGCGAGTATCTGTAGCCGAAGCCGCGAACGGTCTCGATCGCGTCGGGCGAGATGCCCGCAGCCGCGAGCTTCCGGCGCAGGTAGCCGACGTAGAGCTTGACCTGGTCGCGCGAGGTGCCGCGCTCGCCTCCCCAGGCGAGCTCGAGGAGCCGGTCGTGCGCGAGCAGCTGGTTCGGGTGACGCGCGAATGCGGCGAGGAGCCGGAACTCGAGGGGCGTCAGCTCGACCTCCTGCCCGCCGGCGGCGGTCACGCGCCGCTGGGCGAAGTCGACTTCGAGCAGACCGTCGACGTAGGCGTCCCGCACCTCGTGGCTCGGCGCGCGGCGCAGGACGGATTC
>JBKPHO010000274.1:0-1323 GCA_046729915.1 Actinomycetota bacterium
GTTGATGCCGTCCGCGGCCAGCCGCTCGAAGAACTGACCGAACGCCGTGTCGTAGTCCCTGAGCTGCTGGACGTAGTCGGCCTCGCCCGGACCGCGCGTTGCGTGGATCTCGCCCGCGACACCGTGCTGGTCGTGCGCGTCCGAGATGTAGCCGAACGTGACCGGGATCCCGGCCTCTTGCATCTGCGCGACGTAGGAGAGGGTCGTGGTCGCGAACAGTCCGTCGAAGCCGGGGAAGCCCGGCTGGCCGAACTGGTCGGTGATCGGCTGCCCGTTGAGCTTGTTCAGGACCGGGCTGCCGCCTGTGATCGCCGGGTTGACGTACTTGGCCCCGAAGAGCCCCTCGAAGCCCGTGTAGCCACCGGGCTCGTCGGGCAGCACGTCCGGCCGCGCATTCGGGTTCCCGGCGCAGATGCTGTCCGGACTCTGGGCGCAGTGAACGGCGATGCCGACGAAGTCGGTCTGCGCCAGTGCCCGTTGCGGCGTGCCCGGATTGGCGATCTGGGACGCCATGCCCTCGTTCCACTCGGGCGAGCCCTCTCCGAAGACCTTGGTCATGTCTCCGGCGGGATCGGTCGCGGTCGGAAGGCCGTACACCGTCACGCCGCTTGAGTGCGCCTTCGTCAGGGGCGCCGTGAGGGTGATCCCGGTGCCGCCCGCCCCTCCGGTTCCGACAGTGGCGATCGTGGCCGACTCGGCGTTCGCGCCCGCGTCGATCGTGATCACCATGCCAACCTTGAAGCCGCTGACGCTGGCCACCTTGATATTCGTCGCGCCGGCGGTCGCAGGCGCCGCCAGCGTCGTGGGCCCCGCCGCGAACACGATCGCGTTGTTGTTCTCGAGGACGACGTTCGCAAGCGCCGTCGCGCCGAAGTCACAGCCGGCCTTCGCGTAGGGCACCCACGGAGCAGGCGTGTTCTTCGGCGACCCCGAGTCGCCGGTGACCATGTTGAAGTTGGTATCGGCCGAGGGCGTCGGCGGAGTCGTTGCGGGGTTCCCGCCGTCGGTCGCATCCGTCCAGTACTTGAACGACGAGGACGACCCCGTCAGCCCGGACCCGTCGTTGCGGAAGTAGCGGTATGAGTTCGAGACCGCCTGGCCGTGCCGATCCGAGTACATGCCCGTCAGGTTGGTCAGGATCCCGTTGGCGGTGTGCGAGATCAGGACCGTGTGGTCGTTGGCCATCATCGTGCCGTTGCTGCGGATGAAGTTGAGCAGGTTCGGCATCTGCTCGACATCCGACGGCACGTCGGGGTTGTCCCGTAGGAAATGGACGTTGTCGAAGATGATGTAGATGACGTGCTTGACCTGCCCGTTCGGCGA
>JBKPHO010000275.1:0-6303 GCA_046729915.1 Actinomycetota bacterium
ATCTACACAATCCGGCCATCGTCGGCAGCGTCAGATGTGTATAAGAGACAGGCCGAGGAGAGGGCCGCGATGAGAGCGCGGCCCGAGAGTTGAAGGCGGCCGAGGACGGGGAAAGCGCGGTGCGCGAAGCGCTCGCCGCGATGACCCCAGGCGATCGCGCGATCGGCGAGCGGCTCCACGCGCTCATCAAGAAGAGCGCCCCGGGCCTCGCGCCGAAGACCTGGTACGGGATGCCCGCCTACGCGAAGGACGGCAAGGTCGTCTGCTTCTTCCGCAACGCGACGAAGTTCAAGGAGCGGTACGCGATGTTCGGCTTCAACGACAGCGCGAACCTCGACCAAGGCTCGATGTGGCCGGTCGCGTACGCGCTCAGGGAGCTGAGCGCAGCCGACGAGAAGACGATCGCCGCGCCCGTGAAGAAGGCGGTGAGTTGATCCCGTACGCGTATCGAGCGTTGCTAGGAGACCGCCGAGCCCGGCGACTGCTTTCCGGGCTCGCCGTCTCTTCGCTCGGCGACGGGATGAGCACCGTCACGATCGCCTGGCTCGCCGTTCGGACCGCTCCGGCCGGGAACCTCGGCCTGTTCGTCGGGCTTGCGGTCGCCGCCTACACCCTGCCGGCCGCGATCGGGGCGCTTGCGCTCGGCCGACACCTCCGCCACCGTCCGGCCCGGGAACTCGTCCTCGCACATTGCGTGCTGCGCGCTGGCTTCCTCGGCACGATCGCCGTGCTCGCGGCAACGGGAGCGCTTTCCCCCGTCGCATACATCGCGCTGCTGGCTGGCTCGTCTCTCTTGGCGAGCTGGGGTAACGCAGGCCAATACACGATGCTCGCCGAACTGGGCGGAGAAGACGGGCGCCTCGCCGCTAACTCACTCGCGACCGCGCAGGTCTGGTTCGCGACGATCGTTGGCCCCGCACTCGCCGGGCTGCTGCTCTCGCGCATCGCCCCCGGGTGGTTACTCGCGTTTGACGCCACCTCGTTCGCCTTCCTCGGCACCCAGGCCTGGCGCACGCACACCGCAGCCCCGACGACCGCGCAGCCGGTCGACGCGCAAGCAACAGAATCCGGCTTCCGCCTCCTGCGCCGTCACGATCTGCTCGGCCTGATCGTCCTCACCTGGCTGTTCTTCTTTCTCTATGGGCCGGTCGAGGACGCCCTTCCGGTCTACGTCGCGCACGATCTGCACTCGAATGCCCGTCTGCTCGGCGCCTACTGGACGACCTTCGGCGTCGGCGCGCTCGCCTCGACGCTCCTCACCGGAATGCTTCGCGGCCGCGCCACGCGACGCGTCGTTCTCCTGATCGTCGCCGGCTGGGGAGTCTGCCTGGTTCCGTTCGCAGTCGCGCCCGTTCCCGTCACGCTCATCTGCTTTGCCATCGGCGGCGTCGTGTACGGGCCGTTCGTTCCGCTCACCTACGCGCTCTTCCAGTCGATCACGACAACGAAGAACCTGCCGAGCGTACTCGCAGCACGCAGCGCAGCGGTCACCGTCGCCTCCCCGCTCGGCACCGCGATCGGCGGCCCGATCATCGCCGACCTCGGCGCCGGCTGGACGCTCACTGCATCCGGCACCGCAACCGTCCTGCTGGCGGCCGTCGCCACACCAATCTGGCAACGAGGGCGAAACCAGAGGCGTGTTTCGTCACGTCACAACTCGCTGCCCGCCTTTGAGTGTGGGCGCTCTCATTCGGGGGCCTGACGCCGGACCTCAGGCCGGTACACGAGACGTCATGCCGCCACTCCCCCGTTATCCCAATCTTCGCGATTTGTCTATGTCCCGCCCCCCGTCATCTGGTCCAGCCGGTGTGTGGTGTTGCGTGGGTGTGAGAGACCGATTGGAGGTTTGTCATGCGCGCGAAGCGCACAGCGTGGAGCAGATCGTGGCCAAGCTGCGAGAGGCCGAGAAGCTCCAGGCTCAGGGCTTGACGATCCCGCAGGCCTGTAAGCGACTCGGGATCAGTGACCAGACCTTCTAGCGCTGCGGATCAAGTACGGCGCGCTGAAGTCTGGGCCTGCACAGGCATCTAGCACCTCCAGCGAAATGACGAAGAGGCTCGACCGCTGGAGGAAGCCGGGTTGGTCGAGAGGCGGCATGATCCACGACCGTCGCGGAACGCTCGTGCCGAGAGGCTGGATCCACACCTGCGCGCAAAGCCGCACGCTGGCGAGGTGATACAGAGGACGATCCCGTCGATCAAAGCGCAGACCGGGGAGGCGCGTAGCGGCCCGCCGGGGCTAGATCACACCGCTGTCGAGCGAGCCTCGGCGATTTTCTCGTCGAGCGCGGCCGCTGAAAGCATGGCCTCACCGTGACCCTCCACGAAGAGCTGCGCGCCGAAGCCGCGCACCGTGTCGACGAGCGGCCCGACGCGCTCGCTCGTGTAACAGCCGGACGGAGCCTCATAGAGGCAGTCGCCTAGGAAGAGCAGGCCGTCCGGCTCGACGAACACCACCGTCGAGTCGTCGGCATGGTCGCCTCCAACATGCCGCACCTGCACACGCACTCCACCAAGACGGAGATCGAGACCGTCGCGGAACACGATCTCGGCCGGCGAGATGCGCACGTCCCGCGGCGACGGCAGCTCGGCCTTGACGTTCTCAGCGTGCTGCGGCGAGGCCTCGCCCGACGTGACTCGCCGGTCGAGAGCTTCGTCGCTCCAATCGGTCGCCGCCAGCTGCTCGAGATACGCGGCCGTACGCTCCTGCGCGATCACGTGCGCCGTTAGCTCGGCGGCGCCGAAGACGTGATCCCAGTGTGAATGAGTCAGGACGACGTGGCTCGGCCCCGCGACGCCGTCACCGGCGAGGACGCGCAGGAACTCGCGAGCGTGCGCGGCCGAGGAACCAGCGTCCAGCCAGATCGTTCCGCGATCGCCCGCCACGGCGCATAAGGAGGGACGGTCCGGCGGGGCTGGTGGCAGCCAGTAAACGTGCTCAGTAATGCGCGCGGACGCGGGCAAGCGCCAAGATCCTACGGTCCCCTCGCACTCCACGGCCGGTACTCCTCCGTCACGCGGACAACATGGTGTCGGTGGTCTAGCTCAGCGCCCACAGCGATGCGCGATCCCCAGCCTCCGCCGCGCAGGCCTCGCACGCATTCCGTCTGTTCGACATTGGTCTCGTTAGGCGACCTCGCTGCGGCCGGCGGTGCATCGTCACTCCCGCTGCGCGTGATCCATCTCGCTCTACTGCAGTCCAGTAACCAACGCGGACAACGGAGGATGGAGCGTTTAACATCGCTCGTCGACCGTGAGGGTTTCTGCGGCGTTGAACCCAAGGCGAAGGACGGCTCACGTCCACCAGGATCGGCTCGTAGCTGATCAGATCGGTTCACCGGTTACCGTGTCGGTATGGCTGAGACTCCTGATCCGATCGGCGACGGCATCTGGCGCTGGACGGCGCGTCACCCCCGGTGGCACCCGTCCGGGTTCGGGGACGAAGTCGCCTGCTTCGCCGTGAAGACCGACGCCGAGCTGCTGCTGATCGACCCGCTGCTGCCAGCCGACCCGGCGCACGTCCATGAGCTGGTGGATGCCGAGGCGGGTGAGGCCGGGATCGCGGTGCTGATAACGATTCCCTCCCACGTGCGTGACGCGGAGCGCCTGCGCAGAAAGTACCGCAAGCGCTGCACGATCTGGGGGCACGAGGCGTGCGCGAGCCGCCTCGCCAAGCGCGCAGGCTTCCATTCGATCACTCCTGAGACGGAGCTCCCCGCCGGGATCCGCGCCCACGCGATCGGCAGTCCGCGCCGTCAGGAGCAGCCGCTTTGGATCCCCTCGCACAAGGCGCTTGCCTTCGGCGACGCCGTGATCGAGACCGGCGGCCGGCTGCGCGTCTGGGAGGACGACCTCGACAGCACGGTGCGCACGCGCTGGTACCGCGAGCGCTTCATCCCGACGTTGAAGCCCTGCTCGACCTCCATCCAGAGAGGGTGCTGGTGACCCATGGCGCCCCCGTGCTCGGCGACGGACGCGCGAAGCTCGCCTCCGCGCTGCGCTCGAAGCCGTGGAATCGCCGCGGCGCCGGCTGAGCCTGACGAGCGGAACTCCGGCTCCTCCCAGCCCGGCACGATCTCCGGCAGCCCGTCGCTGACGCAATCGGCGAAGACCGGGTCGCGCTTGCTCCCGAGGACCGTGTTGGACGTCGCCGACGCGATCGGAGACCTGACGTAGATTTGCGCCCGTGTCCGCGTTCCGCACGCCGCAGGTCATTCTCTTCAGCCAGAACCTCCCACGTGCCGTCGCGTTCTACTCGAGCCTAGGCTTCACGGAGACCTTCCGCGTCCCCAGTGACGGCGAGCCGATTCACGTCGATCTCACCCTCGACGGCTACAAGATCGGCATCGCCTCTGTCGCCTCCACACGCAAGGACCACGGCCTCGACCCAGTTTCCGAAGGCCAACGCGCCGCCGTCATCCTCTGGACCGACGACACTCCCGCAGCATTCGCTGAACTCACCGCAAACGGAGTCCCCGCCCTCGCGCCCCCACACGAATGGCTCGGGCGTCTGCTGATCGCATGGATCGCCGATCCCGACGGTAACCCGATTCAGATCGTCCAACACCTCTGACGCAGCCGTAGCCGCAGGAGACAACTGAGGATGGAGCGTCGACGGAGGGTAGCGGCCGCAAATCGGTGGCAAGCGGCGGCGCTCCGATCGCAGGACTTTCGCGCGCACGATCAACGTCTTGCTGAGGGAGATGCCTGAGCTGGTCGCGCTCTTCCACGGCCACATGCTCAAGTACACGGGCGACGGCCTGAATCGCGCAGTGCAGGCGTTAGTACGCTGACGTCGGTGAGCGCCTACACGATCGTTCGCGCCGCGGAGGTGCCCGACTACACGGGTGACGCGCCCGGCGCATTCCTTGGGTACGGCCGTTCGTTGGGCGCCGAGCAGCTGGCCTTGAACTTTCGGGAGCTGGCGCCTCACACAGCCCACGTGGCGCCGGGTGGCGATCCGACCCCGCGGCCACAGCCACCGGACGATCGAGGAGATCTACCTCGTCTTAACGGGGCAGATCACGATCAAACTCGGTGACGACGTGACCACGCTGGGTCCCCGCGATGCCGTGCGTATCCCGCCCGCGACCCCGCGCGCCGTGCGTAACGACTCGGACGAGGAGGTTGCCTTCCTGATGTTCTCCGTGAGGGTGGAGGACCACCGCAGCGAGTCGCAGCCACACGAAGAATTCTGGGCGGTCGGGTAGTTCAACCGTAGCCGCTGTGCGCGAGCTGCACGTAGCGTTGGCAGATGACAACGCAGCCGAGCGTATGAACGCGAGGTGCAGCTCGGCTCAGCGGCTCGTGAAGGGTGCGCAGCCGCCGGAGGTTCTGCAACCAAGTGGATGAGCCCGCTACCAAGCTCGAGGAGCGACTACGACGCATCTTCGCAGTGCTTAGCCTTCCGCCGGTGCACGAGTGAACACCCCTGGACCTCGCCTCAGGCGCTTCGCACTCGGGGCCTACCAGCGGCCCAGCCGAGCCCTTCTTGGGGATGGGTTCTGGGGACAGGTTCGAGGTTTCTCAGGGAGACTCAGGGCTCTTGGAGGGAGGGGGTGCGTCTGGCAGACGAAACGGCGTAGCTGCAGGAAAAACGCTGTAGCAAGCGCTGCTCCTCAGTCCCCCTCCCGCAGCGCGAATCCTCCATGGTAAGGAGGGGTCGACGGTTCGAGTCCGTCAGAGGGCTCTGCAAAAGCCCCGCAATGTGGAGCTTTTTGGTGCGTGTTCAGTCGGTCGGAGGGCGCCTGAGGGCACGGATGGAGCCGTTTATGGAGCTTTCGCGTCGAGAACGCCGTTCCGTCCGGCGTTGAAGGCGAGAGCCCCACCCAGCCTGTCTCGTAAAAAGTCGCAAGCGCGTGTACTCGTCTGCGCTGCGGCTCGCACGCGCTTTGACCGGTGCCGCTCATCGAGTGCATCATCCCGCTTGTCGACGCGGAGCTTGTGCTGACGAGGCGATAGCGTCACGGTTCGGCTATGCGCAGCGGTGGTGACAGCCAGGAAGGCAGTGCCATGTCCAGCGCGCAGTTGTATGACACCATCGGAGCCACCTACTCCGTGACGCGGCGCACCGAGCCCCGGATCGCGGCGCAAGTCTGGGCTGCGCTCGGCGATGCGCGGACCGTTCTTAATGTCGGGGCTGGCGCCGGCTCCTATGAACCCTCCGACCGTGAGGTCACCGCGGTGGAGCCGTCGGCAGTCATGCGTGCGCAGCGTCCCGCAGGCGCAGCGCGGTGCGTGGCTGCCACCGCCGAGAGCCTTCCGTTCGAGGACCAGTCCTTCGACGCCGCGATGGCTTTTGCCA
>JBKPHO010000276.1:0-1115 GCA_046729915.1 Actinomycetota bacterium
AAATACACGGCTGGTGGGGGGGCGATTTAACACATATACCACCGTATTACCCCCCCCCCTAACACTTGGCGGGGCGGGGTTGTCGCCGCCCTCGACCCTAACCCCCCGTCAGGTGGAGAAGCTCTTGAAAACGTGCAAAAAGGGGCTAGGAAGTGTATTGACATGCCGTCGCCTCCGCAAACCTGCGGGCGTTTTCGAGCCCGCGCCGAGCGGGTAGGCCTCGTTCATGCCCCGCCCGATCTGGAGCGGCACGATCTCGTTCGGCCTCGTGAGCGTGCCCGTGCGCATGTACAGCGCGACGCAGTCGAAGGAGCTCCGTTTCCACTTTCTCGACAGGCACGACCTCCAGCCGATCGGCTACGACAAGGTCCGCCGCGACACCGGCGAGCACGTCGACGACGAGGACATCATCCGCGGGTTCGAGGTCGAGAAGGGCCAGTACGTCCCGCTCGAAGACGAGGATCTCGACCGGCTCGACATCGAGCTGACGAAGACGATCGACATCTGTGACTTCGTCGACCTCGACGAGATCGTCCCGATCTACTTCCGCAAGGCGTACTACCTCGTGCCGCAGGAGGGAGCGGAGAAGCCGTACCGCCTGCTCGTCCGCGCGCTCGAGGAGACGGGCAAGGTCGCGATCGCGAAGGTGGTGATCCGCAACAAGCAGCACCTCGCCGCGGCCCGGCCCTCGAACGGGACGCTCGTGCTCGAGACGATGTACTACGCAGACGAGGTTCGCGAGCCCGAGAAGGTGGACGGGAGGGTCCAGGTGCGCAAGCCCGAGGTCGAGATGGCGAAGTCGCTCGTGGAGAACCTGAGCGCGCAGTTCGATCCCAAGAAGTACGACGACACCTACCGCAAGGAGCTGCTCGAGCTGCTGCGGGCGAAAGCCAAGGGCAAGCCACTGCCGGAGCCGGAGGAAGAGCCCGAAGGCGAGGTCGTCGACCTGATGGCCGCCTTGCGCGAGTCGGTCGAGCGCACGAAGAAGAGCGGCGGCCGCAGGCGCTCGCGCGCTAAAAAGGCCTAGAGAGGCCCCCACAAAATGAGCACGAGCCGTCTGACCGCGCTGGAGGGCACGAGGCCGCGTCCTCGGTTGCGCCCGTATCCTCCGGATA
>JBKPHO010000277.1:0-5051 GCA_046729915.1 Actinomycetota bacterium
CCCGTGCGACGACCTGAGAGCGCTCTTCGGGCTCGGCTACATCGACCGCGCCGGCCTGCGCGATTGCCGCGACGGCGAGTTCGAAGGCCATGGCACCTGGGTTGCGAGCCGGATCGCCGGCGCGCTGAACGGGTTCGCTTCGAACGGCGTCGCGCCGGGCGTGCGGATCGGCTCGTACAAGGTGCTCGCCGCCGGGCTCGGCGGCCTCTCGACCTGGGTCCTCTCCGGCCTCCTCGCCGCCTGCTCGGACCCGCGCATCGACCTCGTGAACATGTCGATCGAGGGCCACGTGGATCCCTCGGATCCCCTTGGCGCCCAGGACTACCTCCTGTTCACGGATGCCGTCGACTTCTGCCGCACGCGCGGAGTGCCGGTGTTCGCGGCGGCGGGCAACCAGCACGTGCGCGTGGACCGCGTCGACCTCACGCTCGACGGGCGGTCTCTCGAGGGCGCCGGCCGCGTCACGACGGGGAGCGAGAGCATCGCCACTGTCTCTCCCGGCAGCGACTCGCTCGACGGCTACGACCTGCGCGGGTGGCTACCGGTCCCCGGCGGCGTGCCCGGCGTGACGATGGTCTCGGCGACGGCGAACGCGATCGGCGCCGCGCCGGCCGATGTGCCGCTGCGCTGGCAGGCTCACGCGGGCGCCCGCGACCAGCTCGCGTACTACGCGAACTACGGGTCCCGGGTGGACATCGCCGCACCCGGCGGCGCCCGCCGCTACGAGATCCCGGGCTACGACGGCGGCGAAGGCGACGTCCTCTACAGCGGCTGGGGCTCCTTCGGCGCGCTCGCCGACGACGGCCTGATCTGCCGCGACCCCTTCGCCGGCTCGGTCTTCAACTCCGCCTGCTTCACCTCCCACGGCAACGGCTTCGGCTGGCTCCAGGGCACGTCGATGGCGGCCCCGAACGTGGCGGGTGCCGCCGCGCTCGTTCTCTCCGCGCGGCCGGGGCTTCATCGCCGCCCGGAGGCCCTCGTGCAGCGCCTCGCGAGCACGGCCTTCCGTTCGCTCGTGAACTACATGGGGCCGAACGACGCCGCGAACACGGCGCCGGCCCTCGACGGAACCCCGTGTGGGACCGGCTTCTGCCACGTCGACCAAACGCATCCGATCCCGTTCGCCGATGCCTACGGCGCGGGCCTGGTCGACGCGGGCGAGGCTGTCGCGCCCTAATAGCTCGACACTGATCTACGGAACCATATAAGCTCCCGCGCGCACAAAGCCTGGCGGGGCGGCCAGTGGGAACCGAGGGGGCCGGTCCCGCGCGGAATCGGCAAGCAGAGGGGGAGTCGATGACACGAACGCGTACGACTGTCCTGACGGGAACCCTGTGCCTTCTCGCCGCGGCAGTCGCATTGACGCTGGTCTTTCTCACCGGGCGCTCGTCCGGGGGGAACCAGCTGCAGCTGAGGCTCGGCGCTGGCACGGCCGGCCTCACGGGAAAGGAAAACGAAGAGGCGACCGCCGGCGAGGGTCCGATCGGCGGCTACGAGGCGTATCGGTCCGCGGCACGCACCTACCCGGCGAACACGATCCCGCCGGCCGTCGTCGCCCGCGCGAAGGCCACGTTCAACCGGATCGCCAAGCGAGACGCGAAGCTGCGCGCGAAGCTCAGGGCACGCCACGCCCGCGGCTTCCTGGCAGCAGGGCCGAAGTGGCACCTCTACGGGCCGCGAAAGTATGCCGTGGAGCCCGGTGTTCTCGCGTTCAACGGCGCGACCAACGTGACTGCCAGCCGGTCGGTGGCGCTCATCGCCGACCCTGACTGCACCGCTCAGCGCTGCCGCGTCTGGGTGGGAACGTCCGGCGGCGGCGTCTGGCGGACGAACAACATCCTTGCCAGCGACCCGCTCTGGAAGCAGGTCGGCCCGAAGGACCTCGCGCAGAACTCGGTCGGGCAGCTCGTGCTCGATCCGACCGACGATGACACGCTCTACCTCGGCACCGGCGAGGGCAACCGCTGCTCGTCCGGCTGCGAGGCGGGCGTCGGTCTCTACCGGTCGAGGGACGGCGGTGAGCACTGGACGAAGCTCGCGGACAGGTGCGTCAGCAACGCGACGTACGCGTGCGTCAATCCCGGCAAGGACGCGTTCCTCGGCCGCGGGATCAACGGCATCGTGATCGACCCGGGCGACGCGCAGCACATCTTCGTCGGCTCGATCCGGGCCGTGCGAGGCCTGTCGCACACGATCGGCAACGGCGGCACCACCCGCATCGAGCCCGGCGCCAACGACCCCGGCCTCTACGAGTCGTCGGACGGCGGTCGCACGTTCACGAGAGTCTGGAACGGCGGCAGCGCGGACTCGTGGGGCGTCACGGACGTCGGACTCGATCCAATCGACCCGAGCGTCGTGTACGCGGCCGGCCTGGACAACGGCCTCTGGCGGCGCGACGCCGGAGCGGCGCCCACCGCGTTCCAGCAGGTCTTCGCTCCGCAGTTTGCGGGCCAGCCAACGCCGGGGAACCCGACCGACAGGACGATGTTCGCGCTGACCGCCAAGAACGGTCACACCCGCATCTACGTGACCGATGGCACGGCCAACCCGTCGGCTGCGGCGGGCGGGGGCATCCTCGGCCCGCTGGCGTCGAACTTCTGGCGCACGGACATGGCCGACCAGTCGGCCGCGACGCTGCTCGCGTCGCAGGGAACCTGCACGCCGCCGGTTGCGGCAACGCACACGTTCCCGGCGACCTTTACCGGCTGGCAGTGCCTGACGTCGAAGGATCGGGAGGACCCGTACTTCGCGACCGACGACTTCTGCACCGGCCAGTGCTGGTACGACGAGGACGTCTACACGCCGGCCGGCCTGCCGGACACGGTCTACGTGATCGGCTCCTTCGAGTACGGCGAGCTGCCGTGCAACACCAAGGGCGTCGGTTGCGGCAACGGCCGCTCGAACGGCCGCGGCGTGCTCTACTCGACGACCGCCGGCGACCCGGACGGCTCGCGGACGGACCTCCGCACGTTCACCGACCTGACGAACGATGCGCGTGACACGCCCGCACCGTGGTGCGCGTTCGCGCCGTACTTCCCGCAAGGCTGCGTCCGAGCCCCGAACGGGCTCCACCCGGATCAGCACGAGATCGTCGTCAACCCGGGGAACCCGACGCAGATCTTCGAGGTGAATGACGGTGGGGCCTTCCGGACGAGCGGCGCCTTCACCGACATCTCGTCGCAATGCAACGACCCGAACCGCAACGGCGGCGGCCCGATCGCGCCGATCAACCTACCGGCCTGTCAGCGGCTGCTGTCGCGGGTACCCACTGCGCTCGACCACGTCGAGAACCGGCTCAGCAGCACGCTGCAGTTCATGAACGTCGCCATCAACCCGAAGCTGCCGTGCGAGGTCATGGGCGGGACGCAGGACAACGGCACGTGGTCGAACAACAACGGCTGCCGACGTGACGTGTTCAACCAGATCGTCTACGGAGACGGCGGCAACGCCGTGTACGACTCGACGGAGCCGACGTGGCGCGCGAACGAGTTCACGAGCGGCTTCGGCGACTCGAACTTCCGCAACGGCGATCCGGAGCGCTGGGTGATCACCACCGCTCCGATGACGAACAGCGGCGAGCCGTTCGCGTTCTACTGGCCGCAGATCGGCGACCCGAACCCCGAGCCCGGCACGCACCCCATCTACAACGGCGGGGCGCACGTGTGGCGCACCTGGGCGTTCGGCGCCGGCACGCCGGGAGCCGTCCCGCAGGACACGACTCCGAACATCGCCGTCTACGAGGCGAACTGCCCCGAGTTCGTGACGCCCGGCGCTGGGCCGGGGAGCGAGCAGTGCGGTGACTACCAGCCGCTCGGCCCCGCAGGCCTCAACACGGCCGGTGACCTCACGGGCACGTTCTACGGCGCCGACCGAAGCGGTGGCTCGATGTCGTTCATGGCGCGTTCCGGCGCCGACCACGGGACGATGTGGGCGCTCACCTCGGCCGGCCGCATCTTCGTGTCCCACAACGTCAACGCAGCGGATCCGGCTGCGGTCACGTGGCACCGGATCGACAACGCGACCTCGCCGGAGCGATTCCCGAGCGGGGTCACGATCGACCCGGAGGACCCGGGACATGCGTGGGTGACCTACTCGGGCTACAACGCCGCAACGCCTACCACGCCCGGCCACGTGTTCGAGGTCAGCGAGAACGGCTCCGCGCCGGGCTCGGGGATCTTCACCAACCTCGACGTGGAGAGCGGTTCCAACGCCTACCCGACGCCGTTCAACGACGGTGACCTCCCGGTCGCCGACATCGTCCGTGACGACGCGACGCACACGTTGTACGTCGCGACGGACTTCGGCGTCCTCCGCGGAGTGAACGATGGAGACAGCGGCTGGTTCACCACCGAGGGGATGCCTCGCTACGAGGTCATGCACCTCGAGATCCAGCCGTCGAACCGCGTCGCGACCTGCGTCGGAGGAGGCCACTGCCAGCGCGTGCTCTACGCAGCCACGCACTCGCAGGGCATCTGGCGCCTGAAGCTGGGCGGGCACCACTAGGCCGCGCAGCGCAGCAACGTGAAAAGGGCCGCCTGCGGGCGGCCCTTTTCGTCTCTCGTCATGGCTCGAGGCAGAGCGGCTGCGAGAGGTTGAAGCTCGCCCGGCTGCCCTTCGAGCCCGTCGCCTTCACCGTCACGCTCTGGCAACGGTCGCTCGGGAAGCTGACGCGGAAAGAGCCGCTGCTGCTCGCGGAGACCGTGCGGCTCTCTCGTCCCACTAGCTCGACGCGCACGCGCTCGCCGGGCACGAAGCCCGTGCCCTTCACCCGCAACGGGACCTTGCTCACCGGTACGACGCGCGCATGAGCCGCGCTTGGCACCGTGCGGATCGAGCTCGGCTCGGCTGGCCCCTGGCTGCCGCAGCCAGCGGCGAGCAGCGCAACCGCCAGCGCGCAGCTAGTAAGCCAACGCGCCACGGCCGGTCGCCGCCGCGTGACGCTGCTCGTCCGCCCGGTAGCTCGAGCGAACGAGTGGGCCGGCGAACACCGAGCCGAAACCGAGCTCCTCGCCCTGCTCGCGGAACCAGCGGAACTCGTCCGGGTGCACCCA
>JBKPHO010000278.1:0-2149 GCA_046729915.1 Actinomycetota bacterium
CGTCCTCCTCGTACATCCGCACGGCGAGCTCGAGCAGGTCTTCGAAGTCGATCAGGCCGGAGGCCTCCTTGCGACGCTCGTACTCGCGGAAGACCGTCACCATCAGGTCGGCCGGGATCGGCGGTTCGTGCCCGTTGAGCCCGTTGCGGTAGCTCTGCGGAGTCAGCCGCCGGTTCTTGGCCCACTCGACCTCGGTCGCGAGGTCGCCGGCCGGCCGGAAGCGGTACGGCGGCGGCAGCGTGTTCCCGATCTGGCGGAGGAGCAGCGCCTTTGTCGCGAGTATCCGCCCGGGCGTCTCGCCCTTCGTGCGCCGCAGCTGCGCCCGGGCCGCCGAGTGGAAGGTGCGTGCCTCTACGCCGTCGACGCCGAGCCGCTGTAGCCGCGCCCGCATCTCGCCGGCGGCCTTGTCGGTGAAGGTGACGGCGAGGATCTCGTCCGAGCGCCTGGCGCCGCTCGCGACCTGCCACGCGATCCGCCGCGTGATCGTGGTCGTCTTGCCCGAGCCCGCGCCCGCGAGGATGCAGACCGGCCCGTGAACCGCCTCCGCGGCACGCCGCTGCTCGAGGTTCAGGCCCTCCAGAATCGCCTGCTCGTCCACCGGGCCACCCTAGCCGCGAGGGTGGACGGTTCTACCTCAGCATGCGCGACGAGATTGCCACTTCTCGTCCACCGTGGAGCTGGGGACGAGTTTGCGCGCTTTCGTTGCCGGAATGTGGCAGTGCAAGACCTGACCCCGGGTTAGCGCTAGAGCTTTTGACCGGAGAGCGTGTCCTCGTCGACCGCCGTTGGTGCCTGGTAGGCGAGCCGAGGCGCGCGCAGCATCGTGGCGAGTCGGGAGACGACCTCGAGTGTCTCGCCATCTCGCACGAGCCCTTCCAGCTCGGCCAACTCGTCCTGCAGCCAGCCGCCGTCGACGATCGGGCCGCTCACGCGCATGATCTTGGGGTGCGCGGTCGGCATGGCCGACTCGCCCTCGCCCCAGAGCTCCTCGTGCAGCTTCTCGCCGGGGCGCGCCCCCACGATCTCGATGTCGATTTCACGGTCCGGCTCCTTGCCGGAGAGCCGGATCATCTGCATGGCGAGGTCGATGATCCGAACCGGCTCGCCCATATCGAGCACGAAGACGTCCCCCCGGCCGCCGATCGCGCCGGCCTGGACGACGAGCGAGACAGCTTCGGGAGTGGTCATGAAGTAGCGCGTCATCTCGGGGTGCGTGAGCGTGACCGGACCACCCTTGGAGATCTGCTCCTTGAAGATGCGAACCACGCTCCCCGCGGAGTCGAGCACGTTGCCGAAGCGCACGGCCACGAAACGGGTCGCGATGTCGTCGCGAGCGCCGTACGCCTCGACGATCCACTCGCAGAGCGCTTTCGACTGCCCGTAGACGGACTGCGCGTTCAACGCCTTGTCCGTCGAGATGAGCACGAACCGGTGCGCACCGGATTCAACCGCAACGTCGGCGACAACTCTGGTGGCCAGCACGTTGTTGCGCACCGACTCGAGTGGGTTGGCCTCCATCATCGGAACGTGCTTGTAGGCGGCCGCGTGGAAGACCACCTTCGGGTGGTAACGCTCGAAGACCTGCCGTAGCTTCTCGCGGTTCCCCACGTCCGCGAGTACCGGCACGCTCGCGGGGAAGCCGCGTTCGTTGACGAGCTCGCGCTCGATCTCGAAGAGGGCCGTCTCGGCATGGTCGACGAGGATCAGGCGCGCGGCTCCGGCCCGAGCCGTTTGGCGACATAGCTCCGAGCCGATCGACCCCCCGGCTCCGGTCACGAGCACCGTCTCGTCACGGAGGTAGGCCGAGATCTCCTCGAAGTCGACCTCGACCGGCTCCCGGCCGAGCACGTCCTCGACCTGTACAGGCCTGATCTGCGTGGCGAGGTCGCTTTCGCCCGAGATCAGCTCGTAGAGACCAGGGAGAGTCTTCACGGGGACGGTGGCATCGCGCGTGATCGTGACGATCCGCTGGCGCAGCTCGCCCGATGCCGAGGGCAGCGCGATCAGTACCTCGTCCGGGCGGTTGTCCCCCAGGATGTGGCCGAGCTCCTCGGTGGTGCCGAGCACGCGGACGCCGTGGATGCGGAGGTTCTTCTTGCGCGGGTCGTCGTCGATCAGGCCGATCGGCGTGTAGCCGAGCTGGCGGTTG
>JBKPHO010000279.1:0-4412 GCA_046729915.1 Actinomycetota bacterium
GACGCCGGCCACGGCGGCCAGATCTTGCTTTCGGAGACGACGCGGTCACTGCTCGAGGACGAGGAGCAGGAGTTCGAGGGCTTCGAGCTGCTCGACCTCGGCGCGCAGCTGCTGAAGGACTTCGACCGCCCCGTCCGGATCTACCAGCTCGCGGTGACCGGGCTCGAAGCTGAGTTTCCGCCCCTGCGCACGGCCGGTCATGGGGCGACGACGCTCGCCGACCGTCAGGACGAGCTGCCGAGCGCGGAGGACGCCAGGATCGTGCGCGTCCTGATCGTCGACGACCAGACGCTCGTCCGCGCCGGTGTCCGAATGATCCTCGAGGCCGAGTCCGAGATCGAGGTCGTCGGCGAGGCCGCAGACGGCCGCGAGGCGGTCGTCGAGTCGCAGCGCCTGAAGCCGGACGTCGTGCTAATGGACGTGCGCATGCCGGAGGTGGACGGCATTGAGGCCGCCCGCCGGCTGCTCGGGCAGGACGACCCCGCGCCGAAGGTCGTGATGCTGACGACCTTCGACATGGACGAATACGTCTACGAGGCGCTCAGGGCCGGTGCCAGCGGCTTCCTGCTCAAGGACGTCCCTCCCGAGCAGCTCGTTGCAGGAATACATGCAGTGGCGAGCGGCGACGCCCTGCTCGCGCCGTCCCTGACGCGGCGTGTGATCGAGGAGTTCGTCCGGCGCCCGCCCGACTCGGTGCGGAAGCCGCCGGCGAAGCTCGCCGACCTCACCGCGCGCGAGCTCGAAGTGCTGAAGCTGGTCGCGCGCGGACTCTCGAACGCCGAAATCGCAACGGCGCTCTTCGTCAGCGAGACGACCGTGAAGACCCACGTTGCGCACGTGCTCATGAAGCTCGACCTCCGCGACCGCGTGCAGGGCGTCGTGCTGGCGTACGAGTCGGGCCTCGTCCAGCCCGGCGACGAGTCGTCCTCTGAGCCTCGGGGCCATGGCCGAGAGAGCGACTAGTCGGCGGCGAAGTCGAGGTACAGCGTGAGCGTGGGCCGCGTCGCGGGAAGCGCCCGGGTTAGGCGGTTCAATTCACCACTAGGGCACGCTGTGGGGACATAGCGTGATTTGCTTGGGTCTGCCGCCGGCAACCTTGACGACGAAGATTCCGACTAGTCGCATGGGTTTTGCCGCGGATGGGCGAGCCGTTAGGTTAGGCGTCCAGGCTTACGTTCGCTACATGAAACTCCGTCGACTCCTCGCCTCCGGTGAGTATCGACGCCAGCCTTTCTACGCAACTCAGCGAAGCATCCCACTCGTCATGAGAGCTTTCTGTTCCGGCAGGCCGCGTGCGATGATCGCGGACAACGTAGGAGGTGGATCTTGCAGCCGCTAGTGCTGACAATGCGCTTTACAGGTCATGCGACCCCACCCGCAGGCGAGCCACCTGAGCTTGACGTGTGGAGTGAGACGGAAAGCGTGATGGTCGAGGCCGGAGAAGGTGCAGGTATCGACGCTGTTTCCTACGAGACCCACGTCGCCTTTACGAGCGAGACGACTTTCACGGAGTCGGGCCAGGTTGCCATGGGCCGCAACGGTGACGCGCTTCTGATCTCAACGGTGGGCGTGGGCCATATCGGGCCGTCGGCCGATCCCTCGATCATGCATGGCGCCGTGGTCTGGCGGGTTGACGGGGGCGAGGGAGCTCTGGAAGGCGCGACCGGTCTCGTAACCTCGAATTTCCAACTCCGGCCAGAGACCGGCGAGGTAACCGAGTACCAGGTCGCGGTCATTTTCCACTGACGCGGCTCCGAGTTGAGCCACGGATAGGGCTACAGCCGCCGGCCCTGCGGAGGCGACGCCGGTCTAGATCAGCTTCGCAATGGAGGATCGTCTGAGGGGTCGCGTGACCGCGACAAGAAACGCCCAATCGGATAAGGATGGTTGACGTGGTGAGGGTGACGACGAAGTGATCGGGCTCGCGTGAGAGTGTGGCTCGATGATGTCCGCGAGGCTCCGGATGGATGGGTGCACTCAGCTCAGCCTGATCGGAGGCGCAGCGACCACGTGGTTTGCGCATTGTTCGGTTCTGCCCACTGAGCTCGGCCGCGGGCAAACCGCCGGGCGTGACGACGCCGGGGGCATCGCCGGCTCTCGAACCTTTCCCGAGTTGGGCCCAGCTGAGCATGGCATCGCAGGCTCTCTTGTCTCTCGGGCTCACTCTCGTAGACTCGGCTCGTGGCGATCTGTTCGAACGGCGGCAAGGAGAACCCGGTGGGCGAGCGGCTGGCCGAGCGGGAGCGCGAGATGGCCGCGCGGGAGCGAGATGATCGGCGAGCTCGTCACCTGTCTGCGGAAGCGGCTCGACGAAACCGAGCGTTGGCTCGCGGCCGCCGTCAGGCCGCCATAGGCCCGCCCCGCCCGCACCCCTTGTAGAGGGGATGCCGGGACGGGCTGCCTGTGCCGGCGTGCGGCCGCGGGAGACGAGCCTAGATTGCTATCTGCGCGTCGAGCCAGTCGGTGACGATCGCCGCCAAGTCGTCGGGCGGCAGAGCAACGACCAGGCGGATCGCCGTCGCGTTGAGCTCCTCATTTTCTACCTGCAAGAGCAGCCCGCCGATTCGTAGGCGCGCTGCCGCGTCGACATGCGAGCGCTCGTCCTGGACTGCAAAGACGTCGCGCAGACGATCGAGTGCGTCGCTCACGGCCGGGCGAGTGCTCGAACTCGCCGCAGAAGTCGCGGGCGCTGAAAAGCCCCGGTCCTCATCCTCGTGAAGAGCGCGCACGGCTCACAACTAGGGGACGCCATCAGGCGCTCAGACTTGTGCTAAGGCCATGATAGGTGGGCCGATCGTCCGAGCCATCTACGAGGTCCGCACTTCCTGCGGTGGCGACACATCACCCGGGCGGCCGCAGAGACCCCTCCCTGTCTGGTCCTCAAGACGTTCAGCTCGCGCCTTGAACGGCGCGGAGGGTCAGCCGATCGATGCCGACGACCGCTCCGCGCCGCGCGGAGCTCTTCGGCTACTCCTCGACCTGGTCGGCGATCGTGAAGGCGACCTGGTTCTCGTCGATGCTCGCGTCGAGGACCTTGTCGCCAAGCAACGAGGCCGCCTGCGGTTCGAGGAAGACGCGAGCTCCCTGCTCTTCGATCACCTCGTCGTCCTCGGCGGGAACGGGAACGACCCTGAGCTGGAAGTTCGCCTGCGTCCCCGCCAGGTCGGCGACCATCCGTAGACCGCTTGTCTCGGCAACCTCGTCCGACGACGAGACGATGTTCTTCACGGCCTCAACCGCGCTGTCGGTGAGTGCGAGCAGCGCGCTCACCTCCTTCCTGGTTGGTTCCGATCGGAACCGCGCAGGCTAGCCAACCGGCCCATGTCCGCGGCCGGCCGCTCCCCGCTCGTTTCGTGCCTACCGCGCCTTCCAAGCTCCGCGTCCGCTGGCCGCTCATGGATAGGCCCGCCCTCGGAAAAGGGGGAGGTCGATCCCCTCGTAGACGCAAATGCCACGTCCTGCGAACCCGAAGGCCCACAGGACGTGGCGGGGCGACTGTGACAGCCAGCGGCGTCTGCCGTCAAGCGAGAGCCGACACCGTGTTCAGTTCCGCTATGGGCTCGCCCCGGATGGGCTCACTGACGCCGGCTTACGCACGCCGGACCCGCCAGCCAGCGCCAGCAACCCACCCCGCATCGCCGAGTCGCCTCGAAGGCTGTGCCGAAGCGGCTCGACCAGCGATAAGGGTTCACCCTTCTTGGGCGACTGAGTCCATCGGCCCAGAGGCAGCCGATTCATTCGGCGGCCTGAGACTGGACTAGCCCGGCAGGGCGGCGCGTCGGCGTACCGCGGTTCCCAGGCGCGTTGCGCCCTCCGGGCACGCTCGTCTCAGCTGGCGGGAAGCTCGACCGGTTGCGAGGGCGGCTCCGCGGGACGCTCCTTGGCCGGCTCCTGCGGCTGCTCCTTCGGAACCGGATCCTCGACCGGCTCGACCCGGTGGGTCTTCTTTGGCTTGCCGACGTCCATGCTCTCAGTGCTCCTCGGCAACGACCTGGCCTAACTCAATCCCCTCGACCAGTTCCGACCGGTCGCTCGCGTCCGTGACCGTCACGGGCACGCCGTAGCCTGCGAGCCCCTCAGCCACCTCGCGCGGCCTCAAGCGCGGCCGCCGGGCCGTCGATCGCGTCGGCACGTACAGCGAGGCCGGGTAGGCGTACGAGGCCCGCCACCCGCGCTCGCACTCGATCACGACGCCCCAGAGCGAGACCCTGCCCACCGCATACTGGATCGTCTCCGCCGGCGGCAGCATCAAGCGGAGGAAGTCCGCAGCGCCGGAGAGGGTCGTGGTCGCATAGATCCCGCAGTCGCACCACTTCTGAGGCGCTTCGTGGGGCCTCCGTCGCCACGGGCGGAGGAGGCACCGGTGCCGACACTCCGCCTCGACGTGGCTGCCGGGCTCCCAGAGAAGGGGG
>JBKPHO010000280.1:0-7075 GCA_046729915.1 Actinomycetota bacterium
GGGGATGTTGACCGCGTTCGTCACGACCGCGCCCTCGAGCGCCGCCGCGACCTGCTCGGCCACGATCACCCCCGCGCGATCCTGCGCCTCCTCGGTCGACGCGGCGAGGTGCGGCGTGACGACGACGTTGTCGAGCTCGAGGAGCGGCCCGGCGTACGGCTCTTGTGCAAAGACGTCGATCGCCGCTGCGGCGAGCCTTTCCGAGCGCAGCGCCTCGATGAGCGCGCCTTCGTCGACGAGCTCGCCGCGGGCAGCATTGATCACGCGGGCGCCGTCCGGCAGCTTGGCGATCGCCTCACGGCCGAGGAAGCCGCTCGTCTCGGGCGTGAGCGGCAGGTGCAGGGTCAGGAACTCTGCAGCCGCGAGGACCTCGTCCGCGCTCTCGCCGCGCTCCGCGCCCAGCTCGCGGAAGCGCTCCCGCGCCACGAAGGGGTCGTATGCGACGACGCGCATGCCGAGCCCGAGCGCACGCCGGGCGACCTGCTGGCCGATCCGTCCGAAGCCGAGCACGCCGAGGGTCTTGCCCTCGAGCTCGATCCCGCCCCACGCCGACCGCTCCCAGCGGCCCTGCTTGAGCGAGGCGTGCGCTTGCGGGATGTTGCGTGCGAGCGCGACGAGCAGGCCAACCGTGTGCTCGGCGGCGGAGGTGACCGTCGACTCGGGCGCATTGGCGACGACGATCCCGCGGCGCGTGGCTGCCTCCACGTCGACGTTGTCCACCCCCACCCCGGCCCGGCCGATCACCTTCAGGCGCTCCGCACGCTCGAGCAGGTCGGCTGTGAGCTTCGTAGCCGAGCGGATCACGATTGCGTCGTAGTCGCCGATCGTGGCGCCGAGGTCGCCGTTCGCGTCGATGTCGACGTCGAAGCGCTCGCGCAGCAGCTCGATGCCCGCGTCGGCGATCGGCTCTCTCACGAGAACGCGAGGACGGCTCAAACCGGCGTCTGCTCGAAGGCCTCGAGCGCCCGGGTGACGGCGACGCCGCGCTCCACCGGCGCCCCGAGCTCGACCAGCGCTAGCTCGACCGCCGCGAGGGCCGTCGTTATGTCGAAGACGTCGTAGTAGCCGATGTGGCCGATGCGGAAGATCTTGCCTTTCAGCTCACCCTGGCCGGGCGCGAGCGTGACGCCGTGCCGGTCGCGGAGCAAGAGTACGAGCTCGCCGGAGTCGACGCCCTCCGGTGCGCGGGCGGCCGTGACCACGGCCGAGCTGTCGTCGTCAGGCGAGGAGAGCTCGAGGCCCATCGCCTTCAGGCCTTCGCGGCAGGCGCGGCCGAGGCGGCGGTGCCGGTCGAACGCGGTCTCGAGGCCCTCCTCCAGCAGCAGCTGCAGCGCGACGTTGAGACCCGCGACGAGCGAGACAGGCGGCGTCACCGGCGCGTCGAGAGTCGCCTGGCCCTTCCGCGTTCGCTCCCAGTCCCAGTAGTAGCGGGGCGAGGTTGCACCCGCGCTGCGCTCCCACGCCGCCTCCGAGGCCGCGACCATGGCGAGCCCGGGCGGCGTCATCAGCGCCTTCTGCGCCCCCGAGGCGACGACGTCGAGGCCCCATGCGTCGGTCTCGAGCGGGACCGCGCCGAGGCTCGAGACTGCGTCGATCACACTCAGCGCACCGGCTTCGCGGGCGGCAGCGGCGAAGGGCTGCGGATCGATCACGACTCCCGTCGACGTCTCGGAGTGCGTGAAGAAGACAGCCGCGGCCTCGCGCTCGCGGAGCCGCGCAGCGCCGTCATCTGCCGACGGGATCTCGCCCCACGAGTACCGGAGGTGGTCGAGCTCGCAGCCGTACGCGCGCGCGATCGCCGCCCAGCGCTCGCCGAAGTACCCCGACGAGACGACGAGCACGGGGTCACCGGGGGAACAGAGGTTCGCGACCGCCGACTCCATCGCGCCGCTACCGGAGCCGCCGAAGAGCAGGACCTCCTGTTCCGTCCGGAATACCTCGCGGAGTCGGCCGAGCGAATCGCCGTAGAGCTGGCGGTAGTCGGGCCCCCGGTGGTGGATCACCGGCTGTCCGATTGCCGCGAGCACCTCGGGCGGCGCCGGCGTCGGGCCGGGCGTCATCAGGTAGCGCTTCTCCGCCACGACTCCGAGGGTAGCGCTAGCTGCGGTGGTGAGTTGCCACGGGAGCCGAGCTCACGGCAGGCAGCCGAGCGGATCGACCGCGGCTCCGCCGAGGCGAACCTCGAAGTGGAGGTGAGGTCCGGTTGCGTGGCCGGTCGCACCGACCGCCCCCAGCGGCGTGCCGGTGCCTACGGATTGCTGCAGGGAGGCACCGACGGTCTGGAGGTGGGCGTAGAGCGTGCGCACGCGCGGTGTGTGCGCGACGACGACGAGCTTCCCCCACCCGCCCCTGGCCCTGCCGGCGAAGACGACACGGCCGGGCGCGGCTGCCGCGACAAGTGCTCCCAGGGACGCCGCGATGTCGATTCCGGCATGGAACCGGTTGCCTCGGGGGCCGAAGGGACCTGTAATCGGCCCCGTGACGGGCCACGCGAGGGGAGTCGGGCAGCGCGCAAGAGGGTGCCGCAGGGCGGCGATGGTCTGCGCCCCGGCGACGCCGTCGGCAAGGAGGCCCGCCCAGCGCTGGAAGCGGCGCAGCGCGCGCTCGGTGCGCGCGCCGAGGTGGCCGTCCATCGCCGCGGAGGGGAAGCCGTGCCACGCGAGCAGGAACTGGAGCGCCGCGACGTCCCACCCTCTCGCATCTCGGGTCAGCGGGCGACTGCCGAGCAGATGGCCGCCGTAGGGGCCGAGCGCCCTGCGCGTGCGCGGTCCCGGGATTCCGTCCGGGGGGAGGCCGGCGCGGCGCTGGAAGCGCTTGATCGCACTGGTCGTCCTCGGGCCTTCGAGCCCGTCGATCGAGCCCGAGTAGAGGCTGCGCGCACGGAGGGCGACCTGGAGCGCGGCCAAACCTGCGTCGCGGGACGAGGCCGCGCTCGGCGCGAGCACCAGCGCGGCGAGGACGAGCGGGAGTGCCGCGATCCGGAGGCGGCGGAGCGGCGATCGCTCGTGTTCCCTTTCGCTGTCGGTGCTCTCGTGAGCTAGCCGAGGAGTGTCCAGAGGATCAGTGCGGCGATGCGCACCACGACGCGGAAGTGCACCGCCACCGGCCTGGTCTCGTTGCGGCCGCGTCCTGAGAGGCAGGCGAAGCGGTCTCTCCTTGGTCCACGCGGCTCGTCCGCGGGCCCCCGGTTCCCGCGGTCGCGAATGGCTAAAACCCCGTCGTCGCATTCCTTCTTCCCCCGAGGAGCCGTCAGCACGGCACCTCTTTCAGAAGCCACACGTTCGGCACGAAGGCGTCACACCCTCGCGCGCATTTCGGGGCTACCGTTTTCCACTCCCCCGGGTGGGAGGGGGTTGGGGATGGGTCCCGGCCCTCGCTGCAGTCGGCGTCTCCCGGGCTTTCAGGCCGTCAGCTTCGCAGCGCCTCCGGTAGTCAGGCTCGCAGCTTCTCGCGCAGGCGCTCGTTCACGACCTTCGGATTCGCCTTACCGCCGGTCTCTTTCATCACCTGGCCGACGAAGAAGCCGAGCAGACCCTCCTTGCCGCCGCGATATGCCTCGACCTGCTGCTCGTTCTCGTTCAGGATCCGCTCGATCACCGGGTCGAGCTCGGACACGTCCGCAATCGCCGCCTCGGCCAGGTAGCGCTCGGCCGAGAACCCGGGCGACGCACTCTCGGCAAGCGCCTCGGAGAACGCCGCCCGCGGGATCTCCGCCCGCCGCTCGATCACCTTCCCTAGCTCCTCGGCGTTCACGGCCGAGGCGTCGAGGCTCAGCGCGGCCAGCTCGTTCATGACCACGTTCGCGACTGCCGCGCGCTCCCCGGGGATGCGCGTGTAGAGCTCGTCGCGTCCGCTCGTCACGAGCCCCTCGGCGAGCACGAAGCCGACCTCCGCCTCCAGCCGCCGAATCCGCGCCGATGGCAGCTCGTGCAGCTCCCCGCGCAGCCGCTCGACGAGGTCGCGCTCCGGCTCGAGCGGCACGAGGTCGGGCTCGGGGAAGTAGCGGTAGTCCTGCGCCTCCTCCTTCGACCGCAGGGGCGGCGCCGACTCGTTGCCCGGGTCGAAGTGCAGCGTCTCCTGCTCGACCTGGCCGCCCGATTCGTAGATCTCGATCTGACGCCGCACCTCGCGCTCGATCCCCTTCGCGGCGAAGTTGAACGAGTTCATGTTCTTCAGCTCCGTCCGCGTGCGGAGCTCGTCTGAGGCTTCCGGCCGCACCGATACGTTCACGTCGAATCGCAGCGAGCCCTTTTCCATCTCCGCGTCCGAGATCCCGAGCTCGACGACGGTCTGACGCAGCAGCTGGAGGAAGCGCTTTGCCTCGTCCGGCGAGCGGATGTCCGGCTTGGTGACGATCTCGACCAGAGGCGTGCCGGCGCGGTTGAAGTCGACGAGTGAGCGGTCGGCGCCGTGGATGCGCCCCTCGGCGCCGCCGACGTGGATCGTCTTCGCGGCGTCCTCCTCGAGGTGCGCGCGCTCGATCCCGACCTGCCTGTCGCCCTCGGCCCCGGGCACCGCGAAGCTGCCGTCCACGCACAGCGGCTCGTCGTACTGCGAGATCTGGTACCCCTTTGGGTTGTCCGGATAGAAGTAGTTCTTGCGGTGGAAGATCGCGCGGTCCGGGATCCGGCAGCCGAGCGCGTGGCCGAGCAGGATCGTCCACTCGACCGCCGTGCGGTTCGGCACCGGCAGCGCGCCCGGGAGAGCGAGGCACACCGGGCAGGTCTGCGAGTTAGGCGGCTCGAAGTAGGCGACCCGGCAGCGGCAGAACATCTTCGTCCGCGTCTTCAGGTGGACGTGGATCTCGAGGCCGATGACCGGTTCCCAGCTCACCTGAGCCGCTCCGGCACGTAGTCGAAGCCGATCGCGCGCTCCAGCGCATGGCCGGCGCGGAAGAGCTGGTTCTCCGAGAACTGGCGGCCGATCAGCTGGAAGCCGACCGGGAGGCCTTCCGAGAGGCCACAGGGAATCGAAAGCCCCGGCAGACCGGCCATGTTCGACGGAATCGTCAGGACGTCGGCGGCGTACATCGCCAGCGGGTTGGCGGTGCGCGCGCCCAGCTCGAACGCCACCGTCGGCGAGGTCGGGCTGACGAGGATGTCGAACTCTTCGAAGGCCGCGTCGTGTTCATCGCGGATCACGGTGCGCACCTTCTGCGCCTGGCCGTAGTAGGCCTCGTAGTAGCCCGCCGAGAGCGCGTAGGTGCCGAGCATGATGCGCCGCTTCGGCTCGTCACCGAAGCCTGCGTCCCGGGTGCGCTCGTACATCGTGCGCACGTCGCCCGCCTCCACCCGCAGGCCGTAGCGGACGCCGTCGTAGCGGGCCAGGTTCGAGGAGGCTTCGGAGGGCGCGATCAGGTAGTAGCAGGGCAGCCCGTACTCCACCGATCGCGGCAGGCGGCACTCGCCGACCTCGGCGCCGAGCTCGCCTGCGAGATCGATCGTCCGCGCGACGGGTTCGGTGACGCCGGGCTCGATCCCCTCGGCCTCGTTCAGCTCCTTCGGGACTCCGATCCTGATGCCGTTCAAGTCCTCGGCCTCCGGAACCTCGATCGGCTCGGGCAGCTCGACCGTCGTCGAGTCGCGGGGGTCGCGGCCGGCGATGATCCGGTGCAGGAGCGCGCAGTCGCGGACGGTCTTGGCGATCGGGCCGACCTGGTCGAGGCTCGAGGCGAAGGCGACGATGCCGTAGCGGGAGACCGTGCCGTAGGTCGGACGCAGGCCGACCACACCGCAGAGTGCGGCCGGCTGCTTGATCGAGCCGCCGGTGTCGGAGCCCAGCGCCCACGGGGCGAGGCCGGCGGCGACCGCGGCCGTGGAGCCGCCCGACGAGCCGCCGGGCACGCGGCTCGGGTCCCAGGGGTTCCGCGTCGGCCCGAAGCCGGAGTTCTCGGTGGACGAGCCCATCGCGAACTCGTCGAGGTTCGTCTTGCCGAGCAGCGGGAGGCCGGCCTCCTTGCAACGGGCCGCTACCGTAGCGTCGTAGACCGGCTTGTAGCCGGCCAGGATCTTTGAGGCGGCCGTCGTCTCGACCCCGCGCGTGGAGATCACGTCCTTGAGCGCGATCGGAACGCCGCCACCGTGGGGCTCGTCGACCGTGCAGAGGTAGGCGTGGAGCTCGGGGTCCCGCTCGGCGATCGCTTCGCGGTAGGCGCGATGCAGCTCCTCCGGCGCGACGTCGCCGCGCTCGATCAGCCCGCTCGCCTCTTCGGCCGTCAACCGGAGCGTGTCGATCACGCGCCACGCCCCCAAACCGTCCCCAGGGGTCCCCCGGGACCCCTACAGACACCGTAGCCGGTTGCGGCGCACGCGTGTGTGACGGCTTTGTGCCGGAAGTGGAACATCGTCGTGCAACCCGCCACGGCGCTCACCCTGCCGGGACTCGGAAGGCGTCGCCCTCGCGGTCGGGCGCGTTCGCAAGGGCCTCCTCGACCGGCAGCGACGGGCGCGCCGCGTCCTCGGCCCACACGTTCGAAAGGGCAAGCGGATGCTGGGTGGGCTCCACGTTGGAGAGGTCGAGCTCCGAGACCTTTCCGACCGCCTCGAGGATCGCATCCAGCTGGCCGGCGAAGCGCTCGAGCTCCTCCTCGCTGAGCTCGAGCCGAGCCAGCCGCGCAACGTGAACAACCTCATCCCGTGAAATCGCCATCGCTCTCCAATCCTGTCAAAACGCGCTCGGCACGCTCCCACTTGCCGCCGGAGCCGGGCTCGGCCCGGCGGGAGGCCGACTGCGCCAAGAGCCAGCAGAACCCCGCTACGAAGAGGCGGCTCCTGAAACGGTTGATCCAAGCTGCCGCCCGCAAGGAGGGGGCAACTGGGGGAACCAGGGGTTCCCCCGGTCCAAAAAACGGGGCCCCTTCCGGAGCCCCGTCAGCATTTCGGTTCCGGAAAGGGTCTAGATCGCCTGCACGTTCGCCGCCTGCAGGCCCTTGTCACCCTGCACGACGTCGAACTCGACCTGCTGACCCTCGGTCAGCGACTTGTAGCCTTCCCCTGCAATCGCCGAGAAGTGGACGAAGACGTCTTCGCCGCCTTCGCGCTCGATGAAGCCGTAGCCCTTCTCGTTCGAGAACCAC
>JBKPHO010000281.1:0-3421 GCA_046729915.1 Actinomycetota bacterium
GCTGTTCGAGGCGCTCGCTCAGGAGCGGGTCGTTGCGGCTGTGCTCGTCCGCCTCGGCGGCTACGCCGTCGGCGTGTTCGAGGGCGAGCGTCTGGTCGCGTCGAAGGTCGGCTCGAGGTTCGTCAAGGGACGCCACAAGACGGGCGGCTCGTCCGCGAACCGCTTCCGCCGCCGGAGAGAAGAGCAGGAGCGCGCGCTGATCGAAGCTGCCGCCGAGACCGCGGCGCAGGTGCTCGAGCCATATCGCGACCGGATCGAGCACGTCGCGCTGGGCGGCGACCGGGCAGCTGTAACCCGGGTAGTCGAACGGCTCCCATGGCTTGGCATGAACGCGCTGCCGCGCTTCTTCTCCGTTCCGGACCCGCGACAGCGCGATCTCGAGCGGCTGCCGTACGACCTCTACGCCGCCGAGGTCGAAGAGGAGCCTGCCCCTGCGAAACCGCCGGCCACCGGATGACTACAATCGCAGGCGACCCCTAGGGAGGGAGGATGGTATGGCTGTACAGCCGATCCCGGAGGGCTACCACAGCATCACGCCGTACCTCGCCGTCGACGACGCCGACAGGGCGATCGAGTTCTACAAGGACGCGTTCGGCGCTGAGGAGATGGTGCGTATGCCCGGCCCAGACGGGAAGGTCGCACATGCGGAGCTGCAGATCGGCGACTCGAAGCTGATGCTCTCCGATCCATTCCCGCAGTCGAACGTGCGGCCTCCGTCCGAGCGAGGGGGGCCGACGGCGTCTGTGTTCCTCTACGTCGAGGACGTGGACTCGGCCTTCGAGCAGGCGACTCGTGCCGGAGCAACGGTCACCTCGCCGCTCGAGGACATGTTCTGGGGAGACCGCTTCGGAACGCTGACCGATCCGTTCGGTCACGTCTGGTCGCTCGCGACGCACAAGGAAGATCTCTCCGAACAGGAGATTGCGGAACGCGGCAAGGCCGCGATGGCCGAGATGGGCTAGATCGGCTTTCGAGCCGGGGCGCGGGTGCTTGGCGCCGGCGCCCCGGCTCTGCTTCGTGGGCTAGGCGGTCGGCCCGACCGCGGGCTCGCCGAGCGAAGCGGGACGCTCTGACGCGCGCCACAGCCAGATGCTCACGATCAGGACCCAGATCGGCGTGGCGAAGAGGAACGCCGCCCAGCCGATCGGGCCAATCAGCAGCACGATCCCGATCAGGACGCTGAACCAGCCGAGCCACTTCGGCAGGGCCCCGTAACGCAGGGCCAGGATCGCCGCGGCGAAGAAGAACACCGGCAGCGTGTACTCCGCCGCGACGAAGAAGCCGTCCGAGAAGTGGTGCAGGACCGCCGCGCCGGACGCGTCGATCTTGTCCTTGTTCAGGGCGCCGACTTCGTCGGCGACGGGGATCAACATGGCCATCACCGCTGCCGCGATGCCGCCACCGAACGCGAGGGAGCTCAGGCGGCCCGGGTCGCCCTCGGCGGCGAGGTAGTGGCTGCGCAGGCTGCCCAGGAACCAGATGAAGAGAATGACCCCGATCGACCACAGCAGGCCGGCGAGGAGGATTCCATCGCTGTGCTGGTGATATGAGACGAGGATCCTCGGGCCCTCGCTGCCCTTCACTTTCGTGGAGATGAGGATCACGCCGGCAAGCCAGAATGGAACCGCGAGCGCGCCCGCCAGCGTTGCCCATCGCTCCCACTTCGAAGTCATGCACGTACTCCTTTCGGTCGTATCGGGACGCGATTCATCATGACTCGGCGGTCGGACAAGTCAGCAGGCGCGCTTTCGTCACACATCGGTCTCACACGCGTGACGGTTTCTGTGCTGGCATGAGCGCTATGAGAAGCGGCAAGCCAAGCGTTCGGCAGGTGTATGCGCTCGCGGCCGCGCTGTGCGAGCGAGCGGGCGAGGCGTTCCCGGAGACGCCAGAGAAGGCGAGCGAGCTGATCGAGCGGCTGCGGGTCGAGAACGGGCACCCGGCCCCGCGGCTAGAGGACGTGCCGTTCCGGCGGCTGCCGCGGCGGCGGCGGTGGCGTGGCGTCGGCGGCGATCACGACGAACGGAGGGCGAGCGCCGCTGCGGCGGACCTCGCGCGCGAGATGCGTTGAGCTGCCCCCCACAATCGAAAGCCGTAGTCCGCGCAGCGTGAGTGCTATGCCGGGACCGCGGCTCGCCTCGTGAAGACGTTCTCGAGTGCGGCGTGGAGGCCGACCGCGACCGCGCCGGTGAGAACAGCCGCCTCGCCGAGCGTCGAGACCTCGACGCGCGGCGGGAAGGGCAGCCAATCCGCGAGCAGCCGCGCGACCGGATCGAGCAGCAGGTCGCCGTTCGCGCCAATCCCACCGCCTAGCACCACGAGCTCGACGTCGGCGACCGCGGCGATCGGCGCGACGTGGAGGGCGATCCGCCGTGCGACCTCCTCGACGACCGAGCGTGCGCCCTGATCGCCGTTGCGAGCAGCGCCGAAGACCGCGCGTGGATCGTCGCGTAGGCCGGCCTGCTGGGCGGCGAGCGCCGAGACCTGCGGTGCCGACGGGTCGAGCGTCTCGCCGACGCCGATGAGCGCGAAGTCGATCTCGCCGGCCGCCCCGTTGCGCCCGCGGTGGAGCTCACCGTGGAGGACCAGCCCTGCGCCCATCCCGGTGCCGACCGAGAGGAAGACGAAGTCGTCCACGCCTTGGGCCACGCCCTGCGACTGCTCTCCGAGCGCCGCGAGGTTGATGTCGTTCTCTAGCGTGACGGGAAGGCCGAGCGCGGCCTGCAGCTCCTGCGCGAACGGGCGACCCTCGAGGCCGGCGACGTTCTCGGCAAGGCTGAGCGTGCCGTCGCTCTCGACGACGCCCGGGACGCCGACGACGACCCCGTCGACGAGCGCCGCGTCGAGGCCGGACGCCTCGAGCAGCGACGCACGCAGCCGCGCGATCGCGCCGGTTGCCCCTGCGGCGTCAGCGACGGCGAGCTCGACGTCCTGCCGAGCCCGGATCGTCCCGCCCAGGTCGCAGACGGCGCCGCGGACAAAACGCGCGCCCAGATCGAGCCCCAAGACGAGGGCCGCCTCCGCCACGGGCTCGAAGTAAACGGCGCCGTAGCCAGGGCCGTCCGGCCCCCGCGTGGCCTCACGCACGAGGCCGGCGTCGACCAACGATTGCAGCGCCAGCGAAACGGTCGGCTTCGAGATCCCCGCGCGCCGCGAGATCTCCGCGCGCGAGATCGGAGCGCCCGCGCGAATCGTCTCGAGCACCTCGCGCTCGTTGATGCGCTTCAGCAAGCCGGGAACCGCCCGGGGCCTCGTCATGGCAACAAACCTAACGAAACACGACGAAGATTCCTAGCGCTTGACTTCTGAGCGCGCTCTAGGAGAAGATCGCGTTCGGAACCTTAACCAGACGGGAGGCGACAAGATGTCACGGGTGCTGGGGACGCTGAGCGTGCTGCTCGCGCTCACATTGGCCGCGAGC
>JBKPHO010000282.1:0-8660 GCA_046729915.1 Actinomycetota bacterium
TGGTAGGTCTCGAGCACCTGCTGCCACGGATCGGACTGGGTCTGCTTGAGGCCGAGCGAGATCCGCTGGCGCTCGCGGTCGATGTCGAGCACCTTCACCTTCACGTGCTGGCCGATCTCGAGCACCTCCGACGGGTGGTTCACGTGGCTCCACGAGAGCTCGGAGATGTGGATCAGGCCGTCCACCCCGTCGAGGTCGACGAAGGCGCCGAAGTCGACGATGTTCGAGATCTGGCCGTCGACGACGTCGCCCGGGTTGAGCCGGTCGAGGATCGCCTGGCGCATCTCCTTGCGCTCGTCTTCGAGCACGGCGCGGCGCGAGAGCACGACGTTGTTGCGCGAGCGGTTGAGCTCGATCACCTTCGCGCGCAGCTCCTGGCCTAGGAACTCGTCCAGGTCCTGCACGCGGCGGATGTCGACCAGCGAGGCCGGCAGGAAGCCGCGCACCCCGAGGTCGAGGATCAGGCCGCCCTTGACGACTTCGATCACACGGCCGGTCACGGGCTCGCCGGACTCGGCCGCCTGCTCGATCGCCTTCCACGCCATCTCGAAGCGGGCGCGCTTCTTCGAGAGGATCAGCCGGCCCTCGGTGTCCTCCTTCGTGAGCACGAGCGCGTCGATCTCGTCGCCGACGCTGACCTCGTCCGCGGGGTTCACGGAGCGCCGGATCGACAGCTCGATGACCGGAATCACCCCTTCCGACTTGTAACCGATGTCGACCAGCACCTCGTCCTTGTCGACCCGGACCACGGTGCCGTGGACGACCTCGCCCTCGTTGATCGTCGGGAAGGTGGCGTCGTAGTTGGGCACGCGCTCACCGTCCTCCGTCGTCGTCCAGACCGAGGCTTCGTCGAGCTGCGTTTCCTCTCTGTTCACGGTTTCACTGGCCATCGAGAAGTCGGTCAGTATAGCCGCGGGTCGTTTCACGACTCGCTTCGCGCCCTGCATCCAACCAGAGGACCTCGAACTCGATCGTTGCCGCTATGAGAGGGCTTCGATCAGCCGGATCGGCTCTTGGCGCCGGAACCCGTGCCACCACGTGTTCATCACGGGCGCGGTAGACCGGATCGACGTCAGCGGGTGACGACGAACGTGCTCGAGCCGAGCAGCGGTCCGTAGACGCCACGACTCTTTGGACCCCGGCCCGGCCACACGTACCACGTGTACCTGCCGGTGCGAAGCGCGCGGAGCCGGCCCCCGAAGACCCAGGGCGAGGAAAGCCGGAACCGGGCGAAGGATGGCCATGTGCTGAGCACCTTCTCACCACCCCTCCAGAGCTGGACGTTGTAGTAGCTCGTCCGGGGCACTGGCACCCAGGCGAACAGGAGCGAGCGCCGCGAACGCAGCCGCGCGTTCAAAGGCGGCGCATACAGTGCCGGTCGAGGCGTCGCCGAGAGGCTCTTCACGACGGAGTTCCCCGCTGCATCCAGCGCCCTCAGCGTGTAGCGGTAGCTGACTCCGCTTGTGACCGCATGGTCGCTGAACCGCCGTCGAACGCCCTGGTACACGACGCTCAAGCGCTCGCCGCCTCTTCCCGGCGAACGCGTGAGAAGGAACTGAGTGTCGCTGGAGGCTTTCCAACGCAGGGCCACGAGCCGGGCGCCGGTTCGAACCACGATTCTCGTGAGTTTCGGGGGCGTCTGGTCGTACTTGAGGACGACGGTGGAGAGGCTGTCGTTGCCGGCGACATCGGTACATCCCCCCTTCAGCGTCGCCTGGGCGCTGTCCGGGCCGCTGTACGTGACGGACGTGCAGGAGGCGATGCCCGACATGGCATCCTGGCCGCTCCAGGTCACCGTGACAGGATGGTTGTGCCAGCCATGCCAGTCGGGTGCGCGCGAGATGCTGGCGCTCACGCCCGCCGGGGGATTGGCATCGATCTTGATCGCCCTGGTCGTGACCGAGGTCGTACCATCTTCGCTCCACGCCGTGCACGTTCGGGCGGTTCCGGGGCTCGGTCCGTTGATGACTGTCGTGTCACAGCCCATGGTCAAGATGAAGAGGGCCCCAGGATCGCGCACCGACCAGCGAAGCATCACGTGGTCGCCGTCCTTACTGCCCCGGTACCAGCCGCTCGTACCGGGAATGCCATCGATCGTGTAAGTGACGATCGGCGGCATGTCCTGGTCGATGGTCGTCCCCGCCGTCGCGGGCGCGAAAAGCGCGAGAGCCACGAGCGCTAGCAGAGCAGCTATCCAACGGTCGTCCCTCGACGATTCGCTCTGCCGCAGCCACGATCTCACCTGCGAGACCAATGACCGACCCCCGCCGCCCGTATCCTCCGTCGAGGCTACTTCCGCTGTGCAGGGTTGTCAAATGTGGCGTGGCGTCGAGCCGGCGTGGGCTTGCGCGGCACGGCCTCAGGGCCGCTCGCCTTGCTCTCAGCGTTTGGCGTCGTTCCAGTCGTCGCCTACTCCCACGTCGACCTCGAGGGGTGGGTCGAGCGGATAGGCGTCGCACATTTCCTCGTGTACGAGCCTCTTCAAGGCCGAGACCTCGGCCTCCGGGACCTCGAGCAGCAGCTCGTCGTGCACCTGCAGCACGAGGCGGGCCGCGCGTCCCTCGTCGCGCAGGCGGCGGTGGATCGAGACCATCGCCTTCTTGATCACGTCCGCGGCCGTGCCCTGCATGACGGAGTTCACGGCCAGCCGCTCGCCGAGCGAGCGCGTCTGGCGGTTCGAGGCGCGGATCTCCGGGACCGGCCGCCGCCGGCCGAGCAGCGTGGTCACGTAGCCGTCGCGTTCGGCCTGCTCGATCGTGCGCTGGATGAAGTCCTGCACGTGCGGGAAGCGTGCGAGGTAGGCGTCGATGTAGGCCTGGGCCTCCTCGCGCGGGATCTCCAGGTTCTCGGAGAGCCCGAACGAGGAGATTCCGTAGATAATCCCGAAGTTGACCATCTTGGCGACGTTGCGCTCGTCCTTCGTCAGCGTCGCACGCTCCTTGCCTAGCACCTCGGCGGCTGTGGCCGCGTGGATGTCCTCGCCGGCCTCGAAGGCCTCGCGCAGCTTCGGCTCTCCGGAAACGTGCGCCAGGATTCGCAGCTCGACCTGCGAGTAGTCCGCCGAGAGCAGCTTCTGGCCGGGCTCGGCGACGAACGCCGAGCGGATCTCGCGGCCGAGCTCGGTGCGGATCGGGATCGCCTGCAGGTTCGGGTTGGTTGTCGAGAGCCGGCCCGTGGCGGCGACCGCCTGGTTGAAGGTCGTGTGCAGGCGGCCGTCCTCACCGATCATCGAGGGCAGCGGCCCGAGGTAGGTGTTCAGCAGCTTCGAGTACTCGCGCCACTCCTCGATCACGCCGACGAGCTCGTGCTCGCCCCGGATCGAGCGCAGGACGCGCGTGTCGGTCGAGTAGCCGGTCTTGCCCTTGCGGCCCGGCGTGAGCTCCAGCTTCTCGAACAGGATCCGGGCCACCTGCTGCGTGGAGCCGAGCATGAACTCCTCGCCCGCGAGCTCGTATGCGCGGGCCTCGAGCTCCTCGACCTGATCGGCGAGCCGCGCCGTGATCTCGCCCATGCGGTAGGTGTCCACCTTCACGCCGGCGGCCTCCATCGCGGCGAGCACCTCCGTCAGCGGGAGCTCGACCTCGCGGTAGAGCGGCTCCTCCCCGCGCTCGCGCACGCGCTCGAGCAGCGGCTCGCGCAGCCGCAGCGTCGCCGCGGCGTGGCGGACGAGCGCAGCCGTCTCGTCGTCGGCCTCGGGCACCGGCAGGAGCTCGATCCCGTACTCGGCGGCGAGGTCGTCGAGCGCGTACTCGGCGCGGCTGGGCTCGATGAGGTAGGCGAGGATCATCGTGTCGTCGACCGCCTCGACCCGCACCGACTTCGCGTCGTGGACCACGAGGTCGCCGTCGAGCCGCGCTGGCCTCGGCGAGACGACTACCTCGTCCCCGGCCGCCGCGGCGATCCGTCCGTCGTCGCCCGAAACCGCTGCCGGACCGTGACCTAGTAACAGACTGTTACTTGCTTCCTCGCGCCACGGTACCTCGACGCCGGTGGCCTTGATCGCGGCGGCCGGAACCGCCTCGTCGAGCTCGTCCACCCGGTTCAGCAGGTTCCGGAACTCGAAGCGCCGGAACATCTCCTTTAGCTGCGAGCGGTCCGGCGGCGAGAGCACCAGCTCGGCGGGGTCGCAGTCGAGCTCGAGGTCCCGGCGCATCGTGGCCAGCTGCTTGGCCGCGAGCGCCTGGTCGGCATGCGCGGCGATCGCCTTCGAGCGCGCGGGGCTGAGCTCGTCCACGTGCGCCAGCACCTCCTCGAGCGAGCCGTACTGGGCGATCAGCTGCCCCGCCGTCTTGTCGCCGATTCCCGGGACTCCGGGGATGTTGTCGGAAGGGTCGCCCTTGAGCCCGATGAAGTCGGGCACCTGCTCCGGCTGGATGCCGAGCCGCAGCTCGACGCGCTCGGGCGTGTAGACGTGGACGTCCGAGACGCCGCGCGGCGTCATCATCAGCGCGACGTTCTCGCTGACGAGCTGGAAGGCGTCGCGGTCGGTCGAGACGACGGTCGTCTTGATCCCAGCCTCGTCGGCGCGGTACGCGAGCGTCGCGATGACGTCGTCGGCCTCCCACCCGTCGAACTCGAGGTTGCGGTAGCCGAAGGCCTCCACGATCGGGCGGAAGTACGGGAACTGCTCCCGCAGCAGTCCCGGCATCGGCTTGCGTTCGATCTTGTAGGTCTCGAGCAGCTCGGTCCGGTGCACGGGCCGCGTGTCCCAGGCCACCGCGACGCCCTTCGGCCGGTAGTCGGCCAGCAGCTTGAAGAGCATGTTCGTAAAGCCGAGCAGCGCGTTGGTGGAGAAGCCTTCGCTCGTCGCGAGCTCTTCCGGCAGCGCGTAGAAGGCCCGGTAGGCGAGGTTGTTGCCGTCGACGAGGA
This sequence comes from Actinomycetota bacterium, assembly GCA_046729915.1. Taxonomy (GTDB): domain Bacteria; phylum Actinomycetota; class Thermoleophilia; order Gaiellales; family Gaiellaceae; genus AC-32. Next base: position 4,870 of record JBKPHO010000282.1, read on the forward strand.
AGAGGTCGGATTCCCGCGCCGGGCCGTCGTCGAGCTGCAGCTCCGCTCCTGTGAGCGTCTTCGGAGACATCTCTGCGAGTCTACGTCGCATGGCGCGCCTCGAAGTCGTTCCGTTCTCCGACGAGCACCTGGACGCTGCCGCGGAGCTGCTCGCGGCCCGTCACGCCCGTCACCGGGTGGCCGAGCCGCTCCTCTCACCGCGCTACCAGGAGCCGGAGGCTACGCGCAAGGAGCTCGAGATCCTCTGGCGCACCGACGGTGCTTCGGGCACCGCGGGGCTGCGCGACGGCCGCGTGAGCGGCTACCTCGTGGGCGCGCCGCGCGAGAACCCGGCCTGGGGCGACAACGCCTTCATCGAGGCATCGGGGCAGGCAGTCGAGGAGGCCGAAGACGTCCGCGACCTGTACGCGGCCGCAGCCGCCCGCTGGGTCGGCGAGGGCCGCCCGCGGCACTCGGTGGTCCTCCCCGCTCACGACACGGCGCTGCTCGATGCGTGGTGGCGCCTGGGCTTCGGCCAGCAGCAGGCCCACGGGATCCAGGACGTCCCATCGCACACCGAGCTCGTCGTCCCCGACGGCTACGAGATCCGCGGCCCGCGCGAAGACGAGATCGAGCAGCTGATCGACGTCGACCAGGCGCTGCCCGAGCACCAGCGGCTCGCACCCGTCTTCGGCAGCGCCGGCTCGTGGACGCGCGAGGAGTCGCGGCAGGAGTGGCTGGAGACGCTTGCCGGCGACGAGGAGAAGATCCTCGTCGGCGCGAACAACGGCCGCCCCGTCGCGTGCTGGGCACTGGTTCCCGCCGAGCGTTCGAACGAGCACCGCGGGCTGGTCCGGCCTGATCACGCCTGCCACCTCGGCTTCGCTGCCACCCTCCCCGAGTCCCGCGGCAGCGGGATCGGCGTCGCCCTCACGCAGGCCGGCCTAGCGTGGGCGGCGGAGGAGGGCTACCCGGTGATGATCACGGACTGGCGTGTCACGAACCTGCTCGCCTCGCGGTTCTGGCCGAGGCGGGGTTTCCGCACGAGCTTCCTTCGGCTGTACCGGTCCATCCCTTGATGGGCGAGGCCACGAGATCGTGGCTTCGGGGCGTGAGCTGGCCGCTCTGGGGCGCGACGGCGAGGCCTTGCCGATGCCGGTGGCATCGGTGAGGCCTCGGTGGCGTGAAGCGGACGCGCCGGGCGGCAGGCCGCTTGCGGGCCGGTGGCCGGCACGGGAGCGGCCCAGATGCGCCAGATCGCGCATCCGGAGCCGCGAGATCCTGGCATCGGTCATCTAGTGCAACGCGTCCCGCTGCTGTTCGGCACGCGGCTGACTGTCGTGGACGCGCCCGACGACGCGATCGTGCTGCGGCCGCCCCCGCCGAGCGACGCGGTCGCCGACGTGCGGGCGGCGGTGCGGGACGCGCTCAGGTTCCCGCTGGCAGGCAACCCGCTCGAAGCGCTCGTCACCCGCGGGGGCCGGGCGACGATAGTGGTCGAGCCGCCCGCGCTGCCGCTGCCCGGTGCGCTGCACGACCCGCGCCAGGACGCCCTCGCGGCCGCATCGGCCGAGCTGGAGCGGGCGGGCGTGCCGACGGAGCGGCAGACGCTGCTCGTAGCGACCGGCCTGACGCGCCGGCCCGACCGGCGCGACCTCGAGCCGCTCGGCATCGTCTCTCCCGAGTTCGCGCGACGCTTCCACGGCACTGTCGCCGTTCACGACGCCGAGGACCCAGGGCTCGTCGAGCTCGAGCCGGCCGCGAACATCCCGCTGCGCATTCACCGTGCGCTGCTCGAGACCGATCTCGTGCTGACCGTTAGCGGCGCCGAGACCGTGCTCGACGGCGGCCCGGCGCTGCTGCTCGGCTGCGGCGGCGCAGAGGCGCTGCGCTCGGCGACGGCGTACTCGCTGCTCGAGACCGGTGCCTCCCAGGGCTGGCGGCTCGCGGTCGAGCTGGAGCAGCGGCTCGCCGCCCGCGTTCCGTTGATCGGCGCGTCCCTCGTCCTCGAACAGCCGCGCTTCGGCCCCGCGGCCCACGGCTACCCGTACGACCCCGACGCAGGCGAGCGGATCGCGCGGTCACCGTTCCGCCGCGGCTTCACGCTCCTTCCCGGCTTCGCGCGGAGCCGCGTGCTGCGGTCGATCCGGCGGGAGCTGAATGCAGCGACGGCGTTCGCTGGGCCGCCCTCGGTCGCGCACGCGGAGGCGATGCTGCGCGCCGTCGAGGCCCGGTCCGCGGCCCTCGACCGACAGCTCGACGCAATCGTGATCGGGATCCCGCGGACGACGCCGCACCTCCCGCGCGAGCGTCCGAACCCTCTGCTCGCGACCTACCTCGGGCTCGGGCTCGCGCTGAGGCTCTGGCGCGAGGCCTTTCCGCTCGTCGAAGGCGGGACCGCGATCCTGCTGCACCGGTTTCACCGCCACTTCGCGCACCCGACCCAACAGCCGTACCGCGTGATCTTCCAGGCGCTGCGGACCGGCCCCCGCGAGCCGGAGGAGCTCGGTGCCACGGAGCGGGCGGCCGCGGCGGACGAACGAGCGATCGCCGCCTACCGTGAGGGTCGCGGCTGCCATCCCCTGCTGCCGTTTGCCGACTGGGCCGGGTGTGCGCCGGCGCTCGGGCGGCTGGGCTCGGTGATCGTCGCCGGCTGTCGCGACGCGGTCGCGGCCCGCCAGCTCGGGTTCGTCCCCGCGCGCGGCCTCGGCGCCGCGTTGGAGATGGCACACGGCCGCGCCGGCGGCCCCGCGCGCGTTGGCTACCTGCTCTCCCCGCCCTATTTCCCGCTTCGAGTGGAGCCCGGGCGGTGACTCAGGTCTCGCCGAGGTAGGTCTTGCGCACCTGCTCGTTCTCGCGCAGGCTCTTCGCGTCGTCGGAGAGCGCGACGTGGCCGGTCTCCAGCACGTAGCCGCGGTCGGCGGCGTCCAGCGCCATGAGCGCGTTCTGCTCGACGAGGAGGATCGTGGTTCCCTGCTCGTTGATCTCGTGGACGATCTCGAAGATCTTCTCGACGAAGATCGGCGCGAGGCCCATCGACGGCTCGTCGAGCATCAGCAGCTGCGGCCTCGCCATCAGCGCCCGCCCGATCGCGCACATCTGCTGCTCGCCGCCGGACAGCGTGCCGGCCTTCTGGTCCTTCCGCTCGGCGAGGCGCGGGAAGAGCCCGTAGACGCGGTCGAGGTCCTCGCGGATGCCGCGCCGGTCGCTCCGCTGGAAAGCGCCCATCTCGAGGTTCTCCAGCACGGACATATGCGGGAACAGGCGCCGCCCCTCGGGGGACTGGGAGATGCCCATGCCGACGATGTCGTGCGGCGGGCGGCGTGTGATGTTCCGGCCGCGGAACGTGATCGTCCCCTCGCGCGGCTGGTTGAGCCCGTTGATCGAGCGCAGCGTTGTCGACTTCCCCGCCCCGTTCGCGCCGATCAGCGTGACGATCTCGCCTTCCCGAACCTCGAGCGAGATCCCCTTCAGCGCCTCGATCGTCCCGTAAAAGGTGTGGATGTCCTCGACCTGGAGGACGACCTCGCCGTTCGTCCTGGTGCTCACTGCGTTGCCGCCTTTCCAAGGTATGCCTCGATCACGCGCTCATCCTTCTGGACATCGAGCGGCGTGCCCTCGGCGATCTTCTCGCCGTAGTCCAGCACCGTGACCCGCTCGGAGATCCCCATCACGACCTTCATGTCGTGCTCGATCAACAGGATCGCGACGGGCCGCTGCTCGCGCAAGCGCGAGACGAACTCCATGAAGGTCACCGTCTCCTGCGGGTTCATTCCGGCCGTCGGCTCGTCGAGCAGGAGCAGCTTCGGCTC
>JBKPHO010000283.1:0-2538 GCA_046729915.1 Actinomycetota bacterium
GGGGCGCGGCGCGAGCCACGCATACGGCACGACCGAGCTCGGCTACAGCCCGCACCGCCTCAAGCGCCTCCTCCGCGAGGCCGGCTTCACCGACATCCGTCGTTTCCACAACAACCGCAAGCGGCTGTTCTCGAACACCCCGGTTGACACGGCCGCGCACCTGGCCGAGCCGCTCGTCTACCGGCTGCTCGCGCCGTTCTGGACCCAGATCTGGCTCAGGGCGCGGGCCAAGTAGCCCTCCGGGCCGGCTCCGCAGAACCGGCCCGGAGAACGAACCAGTCAGTGAACCGCGATGCGCACCACGCGTCCGGCGCCAGCGCCGAACCCGAAGCCTTGCTCCGACACGTAGAACGCGCCGTCACGGCCGACCGTCATCCCGGTCGGGAAGACGAGCCCGGACGCAACGGTCTCGGCGGGATGGCCCGCGCGGACGCGCACGATCGCGCCCGAACCGGGCGTGGGCCCGCCCGGCGTCGTACTGGACTCGAGCGCATAGAGCTTCCCGCCGCGGAACGCGAGGGCCAGCACCTGCTCGAGCCCTGACGCCCGCACGCGGATCCGTCCGTTCGGCTTGAGCTGGTAGACGTGCTCGTTCGGCGTCGTTCCGTCGCCGGTAGAGGTAGCCGTCGGCACGATCGTGCGCCGCTAGGACGAGGTCAGCCGGCCTTGGAGCGCGCCTGCTCGAGCGCCCCAGCGGGCAGCGGGTTGAGCGAATCCAGCTGAAGAGCCCGCTCTAGCGGCGGGACCGCGCGTGTCCAGTCCTCCTGGCCCTCCTCGAAGGTCCCGAGCTGGTACCAGGGCCACCAGTTCAGCGGCTGCAGCTGCACGGCGTCGATGTAGCGGCGCCGCGCGGCCTGGAAATCCCCGAGTTGCTCGAGTGCTTTTGCCTGCACTAGAAGCGGGTCGACCGAAAGCGGGTTCAGCGACCGCGCGTCGCGGGCGTCACGGTAGGCCTGCAGCGGCCGGCCGGCCGCGATCGCAGCGAGCGCGGAGTCGGTCGCGCGCTGCGCGAACCAGGGCGTGAGCAGCGAGAGCGCGACCGCGATCGCCACTGCGGCAGGCACCGGCGACCAGGCGAGCCGCGGCTCGTCGCGCACGAGCGGCCCCCCGAGCAGCGCCCCCACGGAGAGGAAGAACGGCGCACTCACCGCGACGAAGTCCCAGTCGAAGTCGACAAGCGAGTGCAGCACGTAAGCCGCAGCGAGCACGGCCAGCGCGGTCGCCGCCGCGCGCTCGTCCCTGTCGAGGCCGCGCAGGCGCTTCGCCACGCCGACACCGGCCGCTGCGATCGCGACCAGGGCGAAGAAGAACCCGGGGAGCCCTGTTTCGCTGAGGAACTGCAGCGGCACGTTGTGCGGCTCGGTGACGACGATGTCGTTCGTCCGCAGCAGCCGGTGGGTCAGCTCGAAGCTCCCCGCGCCCGTCCCGCGCCACGGCTGCCGCTCCCACGCCTTCCACGCCTCTTTCCACCACAGCCAGCGGCTCGAGGAGCTTGCCGTGGCGAGACGCGCCGGCCCGACTTGCTGCGCCGCGTTGGTCGGCTGCGCGAAGTCCCGGAACCAACCCTGTGGCTTCGACTCCACGACCAGCGCGACGATCCCCACCGCGACCCCCGCCGCGAGCACGCCCAGCGCGATCCGGCCCATGAGGCGCCGGCGCGCACCCGAGAGCGGCCGCCGCTCCTCGGCGAGCGAGCCGAGGTACGCGATTGCACCGACCGCCACGGCCGCGAGCGAGAACACGAGCGCGAACCAGGCGCCGTCGTGCACTCGCGCCGCGTGCGCCTGCCCGTCCTCCGCGAGCCCAGGCCGCGAGAACGCCCACACCGCCACCCCCAGGCCGGCGCCGCCGCCGAGCAGGAGCGCCGCCGCGCTCTCGACCCTCGGCGCCCCGAGTACGAGCCACAGCGCCGCGGCAGCACCGGCCGCGAGAACGCCTCCGCGGGAGTAGGTCAGCAGCAGCCCGGCGACGAGCGCGTAGACGTAGACGACCGCGACCGCCCGCAGCCAGTGGCGGTGCTCCCGCCGCGCTGCCAGCCAGAGCGCGAGCGGCAGCGCCATCGCGAACAGCAGCCCGAGCGCGTTCCAGTACCCGATCGGCGAGCTCAGGCGCGCGACCCGGCCCGAGCCGCCGAGCGCGGGCACCGCCTTTCCGAGCAGCGCCCAGCCCAGCGGGAGCGCCAGCGCGCCCGCGAGCACGTAGGCCCACTGCCGCACGTACGGGCCGAGCGCCAGCCCGACGACCGCGAACGCGAGGTAGACAAGCCCGCGGTTCAGGTACGCCCAGGAGCGATCGCCCTCGATCGACCAGAGCACCGAGATCCCGCTCCAGCAGACGAACGCGACCAGAAACCCGAGCGCCACGAGCGCCTCGCGGCCGAGCGCCGAGCGCGGCAAACCGGCCAGTGCGGCCACGCCTACGGCGGCGGCTAGGGACAGTGCCGCGAGCCCGAGCCACGTGAGCCGGCCGTTCGAAGAACCCGCCGAAAACAGCGCCGAAACCGCCGCGAGAGCCCCACCGGCGCCGAGCAGCAATAGC